>JBCDIQ010000253.1:0-8685 GCA_039024295.1 Bacteroidota bacterium
AAATGGTAGAAGTAAATCCAGGAATTCCTGGGTATGGGTCTCCATGGGAACATGGGCAGCTCCCGGAATGAGGTACATCTTAGCATGGGGAAAGTCTTTTTTCATGTTATAGCCTGCGCCGAAGGGTAACCACCTATCTTTATCTCCCCAAATAATTAAGAAAGGCATATTTAAGACATTGGTGCTGTAATCAAAGGCTTCATGGCTCCTGCTGAGAATGTCCAGAAAACTCATAGCTTGCTTGGGCTTCTTCAAGGGGGTTAGGTACCCCTGAACCTCCTCAACAGTTGGGGACCTGCCATAGGCAGAGGTTAGCAACCGTTTCATGGCCCGCTCCCGAAAGAAAAAGCGGGCACCAACCAAGCTAACGATATCCTGGCTGAGAGGCTTTCTCAGAAGCCAGCTCAGGCTTTTGGGGATATATAACCCTCCATTGAACACAATCCCATCCACAGTGGTAAGGCTCTTGGTGCGGACGGGCCGATAGGCACCCATTGCACCGGTAATAGCCGCACCCATGGAGTGGCCGATCAGGTGCCAGGAAGCCGTGTCCTGGTAAACAGAGTCAATAAGTTTCCAGCATAACAAAGCCTGAGCCGAAAAGCTATGGTTGATGTACCTGCGACCATCACTATAGCCAAAGGGAGGAAGATCCACCAATAGTATTTCGAATCCTTGTTGAACCAGCGGAGCAATACAGGGTTGCCAACTGATCGTAGAAGCTCCCAAACCATGAAGCATCAGAATTCTTTTTTCAGGAATGGGAAGGGGAGGACCAATGCGTCTGTAGTGCAATTTGACTCCATGTATTTCTATAAAATGACTTTCTGGAAAAGGAAAATATACCCCCTGACTCATTACATAAAATGGGCATAATGACGTCACTATCAGTAGGATAGATTGCATCGACTTTTTATTTAAATCTAAGTATTTATCTATACGCATTATTTCATGTGTTAAACCAATAAGCGGTTATACCGTTTATGCTATGAAAGAAAATAGCGCGACCAGAAGCGTTTTTCTGCATATTGAATGTTGCAAAAACCGAAAGATTAAAATTATCCTGGTCCGATTTATTTTTAAATTTGGTTATTCCAATTTAATTTATAAATGCCAGATAGAGCTAATATTCCGCACCTGTTGACATTGCTTGATGATGATTCTGATTTTGTTCGGGAAAATGTTCAACATGCACTGTTGGAATATGGACCTTACCTCGAAAAGGACCTGATTCCCTTTTATGACCATTTGAACGAACAGCAGGCCGAATTGATCGTGGATATTTGTAGCCACCTAAGGGAGCAAGAATTTGAAGCAACCTGGCTTAACTGGCTTGATCAAAAGCATATCCATAAGGCATTGGAGCAGGCCATGTCTCGTCTGGCATATTTGGAATATGGGTATTCTATACCTCAACTGGAACAGTACTTAAACGAGCTTGCGCACACCTTTATGTTCGCAGGTCTTGCCAATGAGCCTTCCCAATTAATGACTTTCGTCTTTGACTTGCAAAAATTTGGTCCTCCTCAGGGAGATCACCATCATCCTCGTTTGGCAAATCTTCTGCACGTAATTCGCACACGACAAGGCGATCAAACTTCCCTGGGTATTTTATGCATGTTATTAGGGTGCCGGTTAGGAATTCAACTCTATGGATTGAGCCTGCCCGATACTTTTTTGTTGGTTTCCTACGAAAATAACTCCATTAAACTCTACGATCCCTATGACGAGGGAGCCCCAATGGCTGTTTCCCTTACTTCTGAGATTTTGGAAAATATTCGGCAACAGAAAGGCCCCGTAAAGTCTATCCACAGTTCTACAGAAGACATCTTGTTGGATGTGCTTCGGACCAGAATAAATCGACACAAAGGCCGGAATGAATACCAGCAAATGGAGGTATATGTGCGTAAATTTGAAACGTTGATGTTTGAAATTCAACAGCGGACCCTCGTGGCCTAAGTTTTTCCCTGCTCTCGATTGAGTTATCACTACCTGAATGCCCAAAGCCAGTTTGCCTGGGCACAGCAACCGCTTTCATGACACGGGAAAAAACCTATATTTGCCAATATGAACCCGCTTGAGCAATTCTCACAGGAAAGGCATCATCAGCATTATCCCAAAATATTTGGTCCTATGCGAGAAGGATATTATCCGCTCCAAGGGGAAACCTTTACCCGCTATTTTGGGCAAACTACCTACAACCCCAGATGGCTGGAGTGCGCGGTTCTGGTTTCATACCCGAATGAAGAACGGGACAGTTGGGTGTATGTTACGAATGGCTTATCAAATCCATGGGATGATGGAGAATACAAGGCTACTGAAACGGAGTACTCTGGAATGGGAGTGGAGTTTGTAATCCAAACTAAAGATGACGAAATCTGGCCCATTGCGCTTCTTCAGCACATGATGGCTTACCATATCCTGGTTACCTTCGGGTACATGGGAAATTCGGTTCCCCTACACCC
Organism: Bacteroidota bacterium; assembly: GCA_039024295.1. Lineage (GTDB taxonomy): Bacteria > Bacteroidota > Bacteroidia > J057 > J057 > JBCDIQ01. The sequence continues at coordinate 2,466 of JBCDIQ010000253.1, forward strand.
GGATGATTTATTGGCCCTGAATCACCCAGTTACTTTTGAACAATCCTCTGCCCTAACGAATCTCTTGTTCACCTCTCCTATACACTACGCCACAGACTTTCGCCTTTCAACAGGGCTGGTGGATTTTTTACACCTCACCGGGGTCAGCAATGAAGAATATGATTTTGGGCGAAAGACCAGTATTCCAAAACTTACCCAACAACTTGTGGAAGCTGGTGTTTATGTAGTAACAGATCCCGAACGCGTATCGATCATATGAAGGGCCAACATTTGCTGATCTTTTTTATTTCTGCACTTTTTTTCATGACAGGATGTAAGGAAGATGCTCCTCCTGAGGGGCTGCTCCCGATATCAGACATGACAGAAATATTACAGGAACTTCACCTCATTGATGCAGGGGTAAATAAGCTGACCAAAATTCCTCGGGAACGCGATTCCCTAACCCAGGTGTACTACGATGCCGTTTTTAGGCATTTGGAAGTTTCCCGTGAGGGGTTTTACAACAGTTATACCTATTACCTGAAAGAGCCAGAACTCATGGACAGCATCTATGGGGATATCCTGGATAACCTGAATCAGCGATTACCTTTAGAACAGGAACGACAACAAAAGCGATTGGGCAATAGAGAACCGTACGAACCAGAGGAAGATTGACCCATGCGATGTCATCATGAGAATACGTTTGAAAAATTAGGGTTTGACCAAATCCTGATTCAAGCTGAGAAACGAGCCCTCAGTGCTGAAGGCAAAGCAGTGGTTGCCTCCCTCGTCCCCGTGAAAGGGTACCAACAGGTATGGGATGAACTCGTGCGGGTAAATGAATTTCGTGAGCTGCTGATGTTTGGCGATCCCTTTCCGATGAATCGGCTTCGCTCGGTGGGTTCCACCCTGGAAAAGGCAGCGATCAAAGGCAATTGGCTTGGTGCTTCAGAATTATTTGACTTATTGGATTGGCTAAGGACCATTGAAGCGGTAAAAAAATATTTCAAAAGTCGAGAAGAAAAATATCCCCACCTTCACCAGGAAGTAAATCCCCACCCATTTAATGGAAATTTGGTCTCAGCCATTGAACAGGTCCTGGATGCTCGGGGCAATGTAAAGGACAATGCTTCACCGGCCCTTGCCAAGATCCGCAAAGAAATGTCCTCTGGGAGCAAGGAACTACGGGTGGTATTGAATCGGGTCCTTAGGAAGGCCAAAGAGAATAAATGGTCCGAAGATCAGGAGATTACCATTCGAAATGACCGTTTGGTGATCCCAGTGAAGGCTGAAGCCAAAAACCGTATTTCTGGATTTGTTCAGGATGTATCCCAATCTGGGCAAACTGTATTTGTGGAACCTGCAGAGGCACTTGCGCTCAATAACCGCATGAAGGAACTGCAAATCAAGGAGCAAAATGAGATCATCCGAATTCTTACCGAGCTAACCGCCATCATCCATGCTGAAACGGAGGGGCTGGAAACCTTTCGCTACCTGATGACTCGTCTTGATAGTTGGCGTGCTCGAGCATTATTGGCGGTGGACCTGAAGGCGGTCCTCCCAGTGGTAAATCCTGATTCGAAAGAGCATCAACTACGTGAAGCTTATTATCCGCTGCTGCTGATCAAGAACTTTGGGGTTCCCAAGGAAGATAGACAAGAAGTGGTACCCCTGGACCTGAATTTTTCTGAGGAAAACCGAATCGTGGTCATCTCCGGACCCAATGCAGGGGGAAAATCAGTTTCTCTCAAAACCTTGGGCCTCCTACAAATCATGCTCCAGGCAGGATTCCTGGTTCCCGTAGATGAACGTTCAGAGTTCCGACTGTTCGATAGCCTGTTCATGGACATTGGGGATGAGCAGTCGGTTGAAAGTGACCTGAGTACCTACACCTCTCACCTGTTTCAGCTCCGAAAAATGGGGGACCGGATGACCCACAATTCCCTCTTTTTGATTGATGAATTTGGAAGCGGTACCGACCCTCGGATGGGGGGGGCCATTGCAGAGGCCTTTCTCAACCGCTTTGTCCGGCAAGGCGCATACGGCATCATCACGACCCATTATTCCAACATCAAGGAATATGCGGAGCTCAATGAAGGCACGGTCAATGCTGCTATGCAGTTTGATACCAAAGAACTAAAGCCTACCTATAAATTATTGGAAGGAGTTCCAGGTCGGAGTTATGCATTCGAAATTGCCAAAAGGGTAGGGGTTCATTACACCATTCTGAGGTTGGCCAAACGGTTGATGGGGAAGAAACAGCTGAGTAGCGAGGCCTTGCTTCGCCAGTTGGAGCAGAAAAACCAAGAAAGCACCCGTCTGCTGGAGGAAAACCGGCAGAAGGAAAAGCATCTCAATAAATTGCTCAAAGAAAATGAGCGACTTAACCTGGAACTGCAGAAAAACCGCAAAAAACTGATCCGTGAAGCCCAGCAGGAAGCCCGCCAGTTGGTAAAAGATGCGAATAAGAGAATAGAAAAAACGATCAGAGAAATACGGGAGAAGAATGCTGAAAAGAACGTGACCAAAAAGCTCCGACAAGAGCTGGAAGCCTCTGCGCCTGTGGTGGAGCCTGCAATTGTGGAAGAGCCAAAACCCTCAGCTCCCAAAAAGCAAAATGGCGAAGAAGTTCCTGCCCTGGAACCCCTACCGGGAGAAGTCCCTCAGGTGGGCGATTTTGTCAAAATGCAGGGCAATGATTCCTTTGGGCAGATTCAGGAACTGAAGGGAAACCGAGCAGTGGTGGCCATTGGCGACCTGAAGGTGACCACTAAGCTTAAACAGTTGGTAAAGATCAAGCCCCCCAATCAGGAAAAGAAAGTTCGGGTTTCAGTTGCAAGAAGTAAGCCTCTGGGCAGCACCCGTACTGAACTGGACATCATGGGGATGCGCGTGGAGGAGGCCCTGCCGGCAGTAGAAAAATTCCTCGATGAGGCCCTGATGGGAAACCTGACTTATCTGCGGATTTTACATGGAAAAGGGTCAGGTGCCTTACGAGATGGGGTCCGCAACTACCTGCGAGACCAGGGCCGAGTAAGCAAGATCAAAGATGCGTCCATCGAAGCCGGGGGGAGTGGCTGGACAGTTGTAGAGTTGAAAAATTAGGGTCAGTATTTGATTTCTCGCTGCGCAAGGTTTAGGCGAATTCCCGCCAGTACCATGGCAGACTGTACCTCATTCTCCGTTCGATATCTGCCAATTACATCCAGCCAGGTACCGCTATGGCCCAACTGGTAGGTGAGCCTCCCATAAAGTTGGTCGATTTCCAGTAAATCTCCTTGGGCCACCTCATTGCCAAAATCTCCTACCGGCCTTGGTACATCTGTGGAAATGCCAATGTCTCCGCCATAATTTTCTCCATTCGGATTCAATCCTTGTTGCATACGGGAATACCGCAGCATGACGTTCCATGCTGGTAAGGGGTGGTACCGAAAGATGAGGTTGAGCTCGTTTAGGTTGCTTCCCGCTGCATGACCTAGGTTCTGCCCATAGTGGCGGTAATTGGAAGCCACATTGAAGTGCTGGTACATGAATGGGCGTAACCGGTTGTATTCCAGTTGTACATCAAGGGTAGGGATGTTTAATAGGTCGATGTACTTCAGGCCTGCCTGATAGCCAAAACGGTTGGCCCAAAACCCATCGCCATCCCGGAATTTGGCAAAGTTAAAGTCATCAATCACAAACTGTGTGTACACCTGAAGGTGCTTTAAGGCATTGATTTTTGTGGTGAAGCCCAACGTGCCATTATCTGAACTTCCCAAGGTTTGTTCAATAGAGCGGAAAAAGATCAAGGGGTTGAGGTATTGCAGCTCAAACCCCCTTTGCCCATTTGGCGCAACCGGACTGTAAACGATTGACTCAAACGCGCCCAGTGAAAGCCAACTGGTAGGCTTGTAGCTAAGCTGATGAAAAACGGCATATTTCCGTGGAAAAGTACCAGCCCTGTCAGGCTTTGCCGCAAAATAGTCAATCATTTGAGCAAAAAGGTTGGTGTACTCCAGTTTCCAAAAGCAGCTGTTAAACTGGAGAAAAAAGTAGTTGGCTCCATTGTCCGAAAGTGCCAGACTTTGATAGCCGTTCCCCCAAAAAGCGCGGTCATGACCAAACTTTATGTTGAGAAATTTTGCGGGCTGATAGGTCATATATGCCCGGTTATGGAAAAAGTTCAGGGCGTTGGGATTCCGATCAAAGGTTTTTACAAATGTTTCTCCGGGGAGGTTGGCGCGCTGGTTGGGCTGGATATCTGATCGTTGGATCACAAACTGAGGATATCGCGCAAGGTTATCATGCACCTCTGCGTAGATGCCAATTTTTTTGTAAAGCATCCCTCGCAGAACAAATCCCCTGCTATTAAGGCTAAGTCCCTGATTAGTAGTGCCAGATGAATCAAACTGATGCCGTTCAAATCCTCCACCGATGCTCAGCGCAGGATTGGCGAATAGTTGAAAGTTTTCTCCTTTCAGCTGGTAGAAATCGCGGCCATTTCTATAGAACTCACCCAGAATACCCGTTCGATTGGTGCTATCCGGCAGGTCATCCCACACCAATTTGTACATTCGCTGGTGCCATTTACGTTCATTTACCCCCATCTGGCTCCTGTCTGCACGCCTGAGCACATCTGCTACATAGGCCCTACTCACCGGTTTTATATCCGTATGGACCACAGAATCAGTATACCCTCGGATGTCAACCCTGTCTAGGTAATGGTACAAATCGTGATTCAATAGGATGTCTTGGCTTTGGGCAAACCCGTGTGAGCATACCGTCAGGCAGATCGCCAAAAGGACAATTAAAGGGGCTTTTTCGCGCACCATTTTTTTTCGAATTTAGCCCAATATGTTCCCTCCATTTTCAAAAAACAAGCAGCTTGGCCCGAATCAGTGTATCTGTCATCAATGATTTAACGGGAGACCAGCGCATTCACCGGATTGCCTCTACCCTCCAGGAGGCTGGACATCAGGTCACAGTGATCGGTCGTGTGCTGCCTGAGTCTCTGCCCTTAGGGGATCGGCCTTACGCGACACATCGAATGAAGCTGTGGTTTAGGGCCGGTAAGCTGTTTTACCTCGAATACAACCTACGGCTGTTCCTATTCCTGCTTACCCATAGATTTGACATCCAAAATGCCAATGACTTGGACTCTTTACTGGCAAATTTCCTTACTGCCAGGCTAAAGGGGCGTAAGCTGGTATATGATTCCCATGAGTACTTTACGGAAGTACCAGAACTGGTACACCGTCCTGCCACCCAGAAAGTATGGCTCTGGCTGGAACAGTGGATTTTTCCCAAGCTCACTTACGCATATACGGTCAATCAGTCTATTGCCAACATTTATTCCAGGCTGTACCAGGTTTCAGTGGGGGTAGTGCGAAATGTTCCTTTCCGCCGACACCTTATCCCACAGCGTCATGCTACTCCCATCCTCATCTACCAAGGAGCATTGAACCTCGGCAGGGGAGTCGACCTGATGATTCGTGCAACGAAGCATTTACCGGGGCATCAACTCTGGATCATCGGCAAGGGAGATGTAGAGCCTGAACTAAGAGAACTCACCCGAGAGTTAGCCCTGGAAGACCGGGTCATTTTTTACGGCTTCATGCCATTTGACCAACTGGTAGATTTCACCCGGCAAGCATGGCTAGGGCTAAGCTTAGAGGAAGACTTGGGGGGCAACTATCATTTCGTTTCTCCTAATAAACTCTATGACTACATCCAGGCCCATGTTCCCGTCCTGGTTTCCGATCTCCCTGAAATGCGAGCGGTGGTCGAACAGCACCAGGTAGGAGAAATTCTACCTAAGGATGAACGAACTCCCGATCAGCTGGCAGAAAGAATTAAGCTATTCCTGGCCGATAAGCAGTTATATGAAGGATACGTGACGGCTTGTGAGCAAGCGGCGGGAGAACTTTGCTGGGAAAAAGAGCGAGAGACCTTGCTTGCTTTTTACTCTTTGTAAAATCGGTAGGCAGGGTATGGGCATGTCTGGTACCTTCTCAGTTACACCAAATTGAGCTAAAAATGGTGGATGTGGGCCAGGCACCGGCTAGTTGAGGGACTGCTTCTTCAAAGCTTGGGTTCCAGGCGAATGAGTTCTCCAAGGTTTACCCCTCTCAGGGCTGCTTAGACATGGATATGCTGATGATAAAATGCGTGTAAGACTGTTCCCCCTTCTTTGGAGTGCAACCTTGGTAGCACAGGCTTGAGAAAGGGCAAAAGCCCCAGCGGGGCGAAACCTCTCGAA
>JBCDIQ010000254.1:0-8674 GCA_039024295.1 Bacteroidota bacterium
CATTGGCGTCGTGGAAGAGAAATGAAAAGCTGTTATAAGAATCCGACACCCTCACGGGTGTTCCATTGGTTTCATTCGAGTCAAAACTGCGTGAGATAACATCAGTTGAAGCGTTTGGTCTTGGTTTCCTTTTGTATGTCTTTGATGTTCCCCACCATTTATGGTATTGCCCTAAATGGCTTGGGAGAAGACGCGAAAACTGCCTCTGCATTTTTAGTTATGGCCATTGTTGGTGGGGCATTCATGCCAATTCTTCAGGGACTCATCCTGGATTTCGGAGGAAGAGGCTATGCGGATGTACGCATCATGGGTATTCCTGAAGTCAATTTTTCCTTTATCCTTCCTCTTTTATGCTTTGTAGTAGTGGGCTTATATGGCTATCGGAGTTTAACTACATATAGTAATGGGAATAGAAGTACTTAATCATAGAAGACGCTACTACCTAGCACTAGACCAAATTTTGAGTTATGAGCAAACCCCTTTCCTTTAATACCGCCTTTCCCTCTATCCAGGACCTTAGAATCAAAGCACGCAAAAAAATCCCCCGCTTTGCCTTTGAGTATTTAGATGGGGGCTGCAATGAGGATGTTAATCTTCACAAGAATACCGCTGAGATCCGGCAGGTCGAGTTGTTGCCCTATTACCTGAGCAAGCATACAGGCTCATCCATGAAAACCGAGTTATTTGGCCATACCTATGACGCCCCTTTTGGCGTTGCACCCGTCGGTCTACAAGGACTGATGTGGCCCAATTCGCCTGAAATTCTAGCAAAAGCTGCCTATGAACACAACGTTCCCTTTATCCTTAGTACGGTCAGTACAAGTAGTATTGAGCGTATCGCAGAAATTACCGAAGGACATAGTTGGTTTCAACTATACCATCCGACTGAAGATCGTTTGAGAGATGACATTCTACAACGAGCTGCTGCTGTGGGCTGTCCTGTACTTGTCATTCTCTGTGATGTTCCCACTTTTGGTTACCGGCCTAGAGATATCCGCAATGGCCTTGCCATGCCCCCCAAAATGACGCTTAGAAACCTAGTCCAGATTTTGGGCAAACCTCATTGGGGCTTGCAAACGCTCCGGTATGGACAGCCCAATTTCGAGACCCTCAAACCTTATATGCCTAAAAACCTGGACCTAAAGCAATTGGGTAAGTTTATGGACGCTACCTTTTCGGGTAGGTTAAACGAAGAAAAGATCAAGCCTATTCGAGACATGTGGAAGGGGAAGCTTGTGCTGAAAGGGGTTGCCAGCGAGGCAGATACCGAAACGGCTATTCGCCTGGGATTGGATGGCATCGTCGTTTCCAATCATGGCGGGCGACAGTTGGACGCTGGAGAAGCCACCATCAAGCCCCTGACCCGAATTGCTGCCAAATACAAAAACCAGATCACCATCATGATGGACAGCGGCTTACGCTCCGGTCCAGATGTGGCGCGGACAATTGCCAGCGGGGCCGATTTCACCTTTATGGGCCGAGCCTTCATGTATGGCGTAGCCGCATTGGGAGAAGCCGGTGGCTTGCACACGATGGGCATGCTCAAGGCGCAACTTCAACAAATCATGGAGCAGCTTTGCTGCGAACGGGTAACCGACCTACCCGGGACCTTGGCTGAAGCGGCTGCAATTACTCCTATGGAACTGGCAAATAGATGATGCTCGTCACTTCCAGTTGGCTTTTGAAGGCTATCAACACACCTTCAGGTTCATTTATTCTCATGAATTGCTCACAACATATCTCGCTTGTATGAGTTCTTGGAAAGGGAAAAGGGTCCGATTACGTGGAATAGAATTAGCAGACGCTCAATTCTTCTTCCAGCTCAACCAGGAGACGGCCACCCAACAGGCATTTGCCCGTACCCATTTCCCCCGATCCCTTGCGAGTCAAAAAGCTTTTATCGAGTCGATTCACGCCGGTGTCTCTCAGAACGACGATTTCACCTTTGTCATCGAGAACCTGGTGGGAAAACCAGTGGGATTTATCAATTCACATTCCACTGACCGTATAAACGGCACTTTTCGATATGGATTGGCCATCATGGAAAGCGAACGCAGGCAAGGATATGGCCGTGAAGCAATCCTCCTTTTATTGTCCTACTTTTTCCAGGAACTGAGGTACCATAAGGCCAATGCGGTGGTCTATGCTTTCAACCTGGGTTCGCTGGACCTTCACCAAAAAATGGGGTTTGTTGAGGAGGGCGTCCTCCGGGAAACCCACTTCAGCCAGGGAAAACACTGGGATGTCCACATTTTCGGGATGACGAAGGCGGAGTTCTTAATTCATCAAGAATCGAACCTTGATTAGGAATTTCCCCTAGTGCTTACAGAACAAAGAATTTTGCCAATTAAAGCGAAGGAGTTTTCGTGTAGGTCAAGGAAGAAAAGTTGAGCCTAGCGTGCAAGGCGATGTTTTTTTGACGTAGATCGCAGATGTCGACCTATCGGCAAATACGCGAAAAGGTCGAGCTATAACGGCCAAAGATTTAGTTCTGGAGGCACTAGTCCCCTTACCCCAGGTATTGAAGCCGGACGCTTACCGCCCGTTCGTGGGCAGTAAGCTCTTCTCCATCTGCCATGACCTCCACGGTTGGCCCAAGGTTGCGAATGCCCTCTGGCGTCAGTTTTTGGAAGGTTATTTTTTTGACAAATGAATCCAACGAAACACCGCTGTAAGCTCGCGCATGACCATTTGTGGGCAAAGTGTGGTTGGTCCCAGAAGCATAATCGCCTGCACTTTCGGGCGTATAATGCCCTAAGAATACGGAACCAGCATCGGTAATTTGGGCAGCCAGGAATTCATCATCAGCTACTGCAAGAATGAGGTGCTCGGGTGCATAGGCATTGATCATCTCCACTACTTCCTCCTGGTTTTTCAACAATATCATCCGGCTATTGGCGAGTGCTTTGGCAGCAATTTCCTTCCTGGGCAGGACCTCCAATTGTTTACCAACCGACTGTTGGACCTGTTCAAGGAGGGGTTCATGGGTCGTCACCAACAGCACCTGGCTATCAGTTCCATGTTCAGCCTGAGACAATAAATCAGCTGCCACAAAATCTGGATTGGCAGATGCATCTGCCACCACTGCCAACTCTGAAGGGCCGGCTGGCATGTCAATGGCGATTCCTTCCTGGCTGACCAGCTGTTTGGCAGCTGTTACATATTGGTTCCCTGGGCCAAAAATTTTAAATACCCCTGGGACAGATTCCGTTCCATAGGCCATGGCAGCTATTGCCTGAGCACCTCCTGCTTTAATAAAAGTTTTAATGCCCAAAAGCTCGGCCGTGTACAACATGGCCGGATGAATCTGGCCATTTTTATCGGGTGGAGAGCACATCACAATTTCTTTGCAACCTGCTACCACGGCCGGAACACCTAGCATGAGAATGGTCGAGAACAGGGGCGCAGTTCCCCCGGGAATATACAGACCTACTTTTTGAATGGCGACGCTCTTGCGCCAGCACCTGACCCCAGCCATGGTCTCCACCTCGACCAACGGCTCGTGCTGGGCTTCATGAAACGCCATGATATTGGCTTTTGCCTGACGAATGGCCGCTTTCAGGCTTTTCGGCACCAGAGATCGGGCAGCCTCAAACTCAGCTTCACCTACTCTCAGGCTATCCAGCTTCACGCCATCAAAGCGTTGGGTAAAGTCAATGAGGGCATCATCTTTTTCTTCCCGAATCCGGTGTAGAATCGGGTGAACGATATCAAATAGACTGGCAGCATTCATCATTGGCCGAGCCAGTAATGAAGCCCAATTTTCTCGCTCAGGGTAAACTATTGGCTGTATATTCATGATAGGCTTTTCAAGGAAATTCAAGGATCAACACAGATAGGTATGGCTGAAAACCGATAACTAAAAACTACTCTTTATTTCACGGTAACTTCAAATTCTACCCTACGGTTTCTTTTTCTTCCGGCGGAAGTTCGATTGCTGGCAATCGGACGGTACATACCATATCCTTTGGTCTGCATCCGAAACGCTGGAATGCCTTGTTGCTCCAGGTACTTTTTGACGGCAAGGGCGCGATATTCAGATAGCTTTACCTTTTGGGATTTATTTCCCGTGTTGTCCGTATGACCGCTAATCAGGATTCGAACCTTGGGATTCAACTTTAAAAATGATACCAAGCGTTCCAGTTCTGCTCGTGAAGCAGGCAAAAGTTCCCATTTGCCGGGATTGAAATAAATATTGTCCAGGATCAGGGAGCTCCCCACCCGGATGGGTTCCAATTTCACCCGCCGATAGAGCTTGGTCAGGTTAATCACAGAATCCATGAGCAGGTCTTCCCCATAGAATAGAAATCCTTTCGCAAGCACGTTGATACTCACAAGTCCATAGGCAGGTAGGAGCATCCTGAAAAATCCATCATCCGGAAGAGAGCGGGTACCAATGATGGAATCCAGGGTGACGTTATCAGTCAAGGTAATCTGAGCTGCCAGTGGGCTTCCAGTGTCCCCAGAAATAACCGTTCCCGAAAGTGCCGGTGGTGTCAAGTGGGCACGCACATTTCTCTTAAGCGGATCACTGAAATTGACCAACCATAGGTCATAGCTTCCGTTGTGCCCAGGGATAGGTGCTGCATCTTTCTTCTGTTCCAAAAACCCAATAGCCAGGTATCCTCCTTTCGGAGCTTCTGCAATTCCCAGGAAAGAATCTTTGCCTTCCAGTCCAAACGTTCGGGCCCACTGGGTGCTGCCATTAGGTCCAATTTTTACCACAAACCCATCATAGTAGCCTGCATTCAAGGGAATGTCTCCATCGCTTTCGGTAGGCTTCCCCGATTTGGTCATACCACATACCACATACCCTCCATCCGAGGCAGCTACGATTGAATTGCCTCCATCTCCCTTTCTGCCCCCATAGGTCCGGCTCCATATCATGCCTCCTTGCGGATTTATTTTAATGACCCAAAGGTCTCCCTGACCTTTATGGCCATAGACAAAGCCCGTCGTTGAGAAGGAGGTGCCGACCAACACAAAATTTCCCGCAGCATCCCGGCATATTCCATGAATGTCATCATTGTGCTCTCCTCCAAAATTGGTTTGCCAAATGATTTTCCCGTATTCGTCCAGGGCCTTGACCCAAATGTCTTTCTTGCCGAGTGACTGGGTGACTTGCCCATCAAATGAAGTGGACGAGCTAACCACCAAATACTCTTTATCATTTATGGGGAGCATTGCGGCTACTTCTTCATTCTGGCTGCCGCCAAAATGGCGCTCCCAAATAATTTTGCCATCTGAATCTAGTTTTGCGACCCAACTGTCCAGGCCACCATGGTGCTCCGACCGCATATTCCCTCCTTTGGAACCAGAAGTCCCACCTACTAACAATCCTCCATCGGCTGTTTCACAAATGGTTTTCCCACGCTCACTTCCGGGGCCACCAAAAGTTTTGCTCCATTCCAATTCGCCCATGGCCGAGAGCTTTGCCACCCAGATATTGGTGTAGGGATTTCTTCCGTTTACATCTCCATCCTGAGAATCAGAGGTTCCCACCAAGGCAAAGCCACCGTCTTTGGTCTGGATGAAATCAGCTAGTTCATCTGAGCCTTTACCTCCCAGGGTTTTTTTCCAAAAAACAACCCCTTGAGTTGCATAGGAAAACACCACGACATCGGCATTTTGGCTGTGGTTTCCGCTGCCAAAGCCATCGGCAGAGTACAGGGTGCCAGCGATGACCAAGGTGCCGTCAGACTGAGGAATAACTTTCTGGCCCATATCAAATCCCTCCCCACCAAAGAGGTTAATCCAGAAAGTCTTTTGAGCAGTTACAACAAAGGGAAGCAGAAAACTGAAAACAAAAACAACGGTTCGAAGTCGCATAAATCGTATGAGTCGCGTTCAACAGGGGTCAAAAATACGGAAAAAAAATTCTTTGCTCCCGGCCTATTTAAACCTCTTCCTTAGGGTTTTCACATATGCAGGTTACCTCTCCTCATGCGTCTACATAAAAAAACCCCCAGCATGCAACCTCCCACGCATGTTGACGGTCTATTTCCACACATACTTCACCTCTTCAGCCAACTCATATTATGCCACGTTTCATGCGCCACCTCCTTTCGCTTTTTCTCATCTGGATAATGTTGGTCCCAGTCTTTGGCCAGAATATCTCCCCTACCCGGTACTCCCTTCTTTTTCACCAATTGAGCGAAGAAGTTCAGCTTTCTTATCCGCATTTTGCTGCTCGAAAATTTGACTGGAACAGCCATCAAGCTCAGTTTCACAAGCAGGCTGCCAGACTTGAGAACTCCGACCAGTTATATGACCTCCTCAGGACATTGCTGCTGCCCATGAATGACCCTCGGGTTAGCTTGACCATTCCTGGGTCCCCAAATTATACGTTTCAGGCTTCAGAAGCCTCCGAATTTCAAAACAGGTTTCATACCTCAAAGCTTGTAACTGCCTGGAAACTTGCTACCAAGAAGACCTTGCATCACGAGGGGTTTGAAATCAACCTATCTATTAATGGGCAAGATAGAAAGCAGGTTCTTTCCTACGCTACCAGCGGCAGGTTTGGTTTCCTGAAAATTCAGTCTTTCGGCCACTTGGCTAAGGCTAAGCAAGGCGAAGCTATTCAACGACTGGTCAATGAACTCACCAAAAAAGAAGGTCTTATCCTAGACCTGAGAAATACCAAAGGGTATGATGACCAATTCGCCTACCAGTTGGCTTCCCGCCTCACCGACCACAGGGTCATTGGGCATTATCGGCAGACAGTTACAAAAGGGGTACCTGGTACCATGGTTCCCTGGCTGCTGAATCCCGCCGGGCTGGCAGGTTTGTTTAGAGGCCCTGTTGTGGTGCTGACAAACGAAGAAACTCAGGGAAGTGCTGAGGTCTTGGCGTTAGCATTGAGCCAGCTTTCCCACGTCACCCTGATTGGTACCCCTGGGAGGGGTGCCTTATCGGAAGTGGAAACTCACCAGTTGGCCAATGGCTGGGAATTCACCTTACCGGCTTATCGGGTGTTTTCGCCAGATAAACAGTCCTTCGAATCTACTGGGGTCCCTGTGGATATTTTCGTTAAAGAGCTGCCTACAGAGGTGGAAAAAGGCCAGGATGTCCCCTTGAAAAAAGCATTGGTCGCGCTCAGGGTTAACAGCATTCCTGAAGAAGTATCTGTTTTACCCGAAAATTAAGTGCCAATTTCTCCGCCACCTGGTCTTTAGACTTAGCCATAAACTTCTTACTTTTCAAACATGAAACAGATAGTTATCCCTTCATTCCTGTCGGTTTTACTGTTGGTAATCGGCAATTTTTCCGTCTATGGTCAGCGCACTGAGACGAGGTCACTGGATCATTTTGATGCCATTGTTTTTCAGGGAGCGATAGATGCAGTTGTGGTACAGGGCAAAGAAGAAAAAATTAACATCGAAACTAAGGGCAAGGTTCACCCGGATGAAATTGTTACCAAAGTCAAAAATGGCAGCCTATACATTTCCCAAAGGTCCAAAAGATGGTTTCGCGGGAGAATAACTGTATACATCAGCTGCCGGGAGTTGCAGGCTATCCAAATGGTAGGTGCTGGAGATGTTCACATCAAAGGACTTACCACAAAAAAGCTCAAATTTGTATCTACAGGGAGCGGAGATATTCAACTCGAAGACCTCAATGCCACTTCATTGGCGGCTCAGCTATCTGGCTCTGGAGACATGCAGATTTCAGGGCAGGCAGATGAGCAAAACTTTGTGTTGAACGGATCGGGGGATGTAGATGCGGGTTCCCTAAAGGGCAAACATATAGATGTGATGGTTTCTGGGTCGGGCGATGTCAGGGTTCATGCACAGGAATCCATTCATGCGGTCATCACAGGGTCAGGGGATATCACTTACAAAGGTAATCCAGCTGAAAGAGAGATACATACAACCGGTTCGGGTGATGTGAGGGGCACAGGGATCAAACCGGCTAGTGATAGCGATAAATTGTGGTAGGATTGACATTGAAATGAATCATTGAGTAAAAATCGCTCTTGGGGAACCTTAATTCTCTCTTTCAAAAGCCAAAATCGAGACAGTGTCTTAGCTAGCTGATTAAACTTACTAGCGTCATAGAGGTCAAATGGGAAAAAGCTTCCATGAAATATTTCTATTTGATTACCCTATTTTTCCTGGTTTTACTCCAGGTAAGCGCGCAGCAGAACCTTAAAGATACCGCAGCTACCTTTCCTCCGATGCCGAGAGATGCCGCAGGAACCCTTCAGGTTAATGGTCCAGTAGGGGGCGTAACTTTTGGCTCAGGAACTCCCTATAACGATCTTGAGTACACCCTGTTTGACACCGATTATATGGAGGGAGAAACTAATGGATACGATACCTTTTATCCGGTGGACCCCTCAGATGTATTCCCAGGAGCTGACAGGGTGAAATACGTGAGAGGGGTAAACAACCTTGACTTGGATGCAAGTTATTCAGGACAAAAAGGAGACAGAATAATCCTAGGAACAGCGGAGTTCAATTATCCTTTTTCTCGACTTTGACAGTTAGGTTATGCGAATCGTCGATTCCGGGCTTTGGAGGGCGATTTCAGGGTAGTTTTGCAAAAAGTGTAGTGGCAACTTTTTCATTTTTATTTGACTGGTTATAAGTATTTTGATTACTTTCTGATCGTAGTTGAGTAGTAAGTCAATTTTTTCAGGATGTTCCTCAAAGTCACTCGGTCAAAAAATCGC
>JBCDIQ010000255.1:0-8670 GCA_039024295.1 Bacteroidota bacterium
ACCTCAATGGGCTCCCGGCCTGGACTGCCGGAGGTGACAATGAATAGTTTAGCTGGGAAGTCAGGGTAGCCGGGGTAGAAAATGCCCCTCCATTCCGAATGGTATTTGTCAATTGATGCAAGACAATTTTATTATCTGCTCCTCTTCCCACGTTGTCTACAAAATAATAAGGGGGGCCTAGGGGCTCCGTGGCACCCAACACCGGACAAAGAGAAAAGGTTCCCCTTAGGTAATGGGGTTGAACGGTAAGTTCCTTTCCGGCAAAGGCACTGTCTAACTCAATCTGATACACCACCGCCCCTTGCGCTTCCGGTTCCTCATCAAATAAATTGGTGGTAAGCAGCAGCTCGTCCTTTGTAAGGCCTATTTGGGGATAATCCGACCAAACCGGCACCCCTGTTACGGGCACATTTCCCTCCAGGCCATAAGTAAACCAGGGATCTCTTGGGTCATTGGTGGAGGAAAAAGCGATTCGAATCGTAGAGGTTGAAGGCACCAGTCCATCCAGACAGGTGATGATGAACCGATCTCGATTAGGGTCATATAATACGCGAGGGTCAAATTTATTTCCTGTTCCAACACCTGAGAATAAGCCATTCAAGCTAATATCCAGCAAAAACTCACCCGTGGTGTCAAATGCAGCAATGTTGATGTTGACAACACTCACAATGATCCCATCTTTAGAAATGGCCAGGTCATTGTCATTGGGGTTGCCAATGTTATTCGTATTGGCTGAAAACCCTGTAATGTAGGTCGGGGGACTTACTACATGGGTTTTATTGGTAGGTATCTCTGGAACTGGAGCTTCTTTGATTTCTTCAATTGCAGATGAAGGGGAAGGAAGCGGACTATTTTTCAACCTCACCGTCCAGTCATTTTTGGGGGAAAGCGGATCAGTTATCCCTTCACATGAAACTTTCTGCACAGGAAGCTTGGTTGCCTGGGCCTGTATCAAAAGCGGCACTGCCGCCAACCAAATCGCTAGAAATACCTTCATACTTCAATATCGAAAATGGATGCGAGTTTGTTTGCAGGCAATTTAATTTCTCTACCTGCTTAACACAAAAGGACACGCCTTTTGCCCATCTTCAGATATCAAACGAACAAAATAGGTACCATTTGCTCGACTGGGTGGCATAGGTAAAAACATTTGGGTGCCCAGTGAATAGGATTCCAGCACACTTCCAAATATGTCTAAGACCTCTACCCTATCAGTTGGCTGTATGGTCCCTTCATAAATTACCTGAAGTTGGTTTCCAGCAAGTGGATTGGGGTACACCTTAAGCCGAGGAATTCCCAGGTGGGGGCCCACCTCCACTGTGGCTGAAAAGCCAGTCATGCCTCCAGGGTCTATCCAAGAAATACGGTAATATACACGGCCTGCTGGAGCTGTATGG
This sequence comes from Bacteroidota bacterium, assembly GCA_039024295.1. Classification (GTDB taxonomy): domain Bacteria; phylum Bacteroidota; class Bacteroidia; order J057; family J057; genus JBCDIQ01. Next base: position 1,398 of record JBCDIQ010000255.1, read on the forward strand.
TCTTGCCAAGCAAATGCCTCATTTACTGTAAACGCCTCTTCCAAGGTTAATTTTTCAAATGAGGAATCCGATTCCGGGCGTCTTTCAAGCCTTAACTGAGTGCCAGGCTCAAACTCCGATATCTGCCAGCTAAGGTCAACGGTTGAAAAATCGATCCGAGATGCCTGTAGGTGAATTTCCTGCTGAGACAATGACACCCCAGGACTGGGTATTACATTGCACTGGTCGCAGGTAAGACAAGTTGTTGCAGTAGTTATTTCTCCCAAATCATAGGATGAACCGGAGTAGGATACCTGCCCTTCATATGTGGGGATTGCAAAGAGAGCTTGGCCATAGGAGGCTCCTTGGTAAGACTGAGCGTAGGCCGATACCCTGATCAGCAATATCAACAAACAGATTAGGGTTCTCATAGCTATGGGATTGCTCGGTCGTTTATGACGTCCCAACCTAACCGAACGCCTGATACGGGATCCACCCACCTAATTTCTGCATAGGAAAGCGTAAAGGTCTCTCTTGTATTGCCATTATCAGCCGCGACGGTAAATTCTCCAATTCTGGCATTGGATAATTCTATGGCATAATAGGCTGTTAAGGTACCGGAGTTGGATCTTTGGTATACCAAGATGGATACAGAATTGAGCAGGGTATTATTCAGAATGGCTTGTTGGAGCCGGGGAGAACTTGCCGGGTCAATGGGCTTTTTCACCACAATTTCCCGATGCTGAAAGGTCCCTAACCCACTACCCGGTCCCGTAAACTGGTGCTCCAGGCACCCCAACTGAAAGTAACCGGTACCCGATTGCCCAGGCAGACTCGCTACCGGTCCACGCACATTGGGAAGTAGCAGGTAGTACTCATAAGACTGAGCTGAAGTCTGGGTAAAGGCTGTCCAGCAGGCAATTGCCCAAATGAAGATGAATGGTTTCATGTGATAACTTTTCCTGTTGGTCGGCCTGATTCATGTGGGTATCACCAACAAAACCAATTTTCTGTCATTTTACTGTCCGGCCCTTCCAGGGATAGGCTTGCACCAGGCTGCCTGCAATTCCTATCCAAAGCACATATGCCAGGTATAAAGGCTGCATGGGAAGGATGTACCTGAGGAGGTCTTTCTTTTGAAAAAAATTGGCAGCCCTTGAAAGCACAAAAATATCTCCCCCTACCTTTGCTACTATCAATCCGAGCATCCACCAGACAAGGAAGGGAAACCAAATGGCTCCCAGGCCTAAAATGGGAATTCCCAAAAAGGCCAGATAGGCAACGGATTGTATATAATTTACCCTTTTGCTGTAGTAAGCCCGGATTTTACTCACCCACCTCAATCGCTGAGCTTTGAGGTCAGGCCAATTATCCAATGCTGGCGTTTTTACAATAGCCTCCCTACAAGCCATAAAGTCAAGGTTGTATTTTCCCAAGGCATGGATCTTTTGTAGCAGCAATTCATCATCTCCGGAAGCCACATGATCAACTCCCTTGAACCCTTCCACTTCCTCAAATACAGATTTACGGTATGCCATATTGGCCCCATTGCACATGTTGGGAAAGCCTCGTAGCAGCGAACCTGCCCCCAGGGTCACCAGCCCCATGGATTCCAGGCTTTGGATCTTTTCCAACAGGGTTTTCCCATGGGTCAATTGGATAGGTCCTGAAATAAATGCGGTCTTTTCCTCAAAGGCTGTGGCCATTTGGTGTAACCAACCTGGATTTACCATGCAGTCTGCATCTGTTTGCACAATGATTTCCCCCTTTGCTAAGCCAATCCCAGCTGTAATGGCTGCTTTTTTGTAGGCGAAGGTTTCTCCTTGCAGTTCCATTCGGCAAACCCTGAGTTGAGGGTATGAGCTGGCTAGGGTTTCAGCAATGGAAGCAGTTTCGTCTACAGAATGATCGTCTACCAAAATTACCTCCCATTCCCCTGCATAGGTTTGTTTCAGTACTGATGTGAGACACTCTTCCAGGGTTGCTGCTTCATTTCGTGCAGGAATCACCACGCTAACAGAGGGGAGTCTATTTTTTGTTGCCAGACAGGTTTTTCTGGAAAAAGCCATTGCCGAAAGCAGCATGAACCTCAGGTAGTAGGCCATGCACAAGACAAAAAACAGGGCTATGAGCAAGGGTAGGGTCACTTTTGATTTTGGAAGCGCAATTTAGGATATTTCGCGCCACATACCCCATCTATGAAAACCCGTATTTTTTTTGGCACCAATAACCCGAACAAACTCAGGGAAATTGCAGATTTATTGCCGGAACAATTTGAACTGGTCAGTTTCCGTGACCTGGATGAACCCTTGGAGGTCGAAGAACCAGATCCAACCTTGGAAGGAAATGCTGCCATCAAGGCAAATGCATTTCATGCACATACCGGACTGCCCTGTTTTTCAGACGATACTGGACTGGAAGTGGAAGCGATTGGTGGCCTTCCCGGGGTACGATCCGCCCGATATGCAGGGCCAGACGGCAATGCCGAAGCAAATATGAGCAAGCTACTTGCAGCACTGGAAGGAAAAGCGAACCGAAGTGCCCAATTCCGGACAGTAATTGCTTACCATGATGGGAAGGAAGTGCATTTTTTTGAAGGGGTAGTGAAAGGAAGCATCCGCGCAGAACGAAGCGGAACAGAAGGATTTGGCTATGACCCCATCTTCCAACCTGACGGACATACAATAACCTTTGCAGAGATGGACAAGGCGGAAAAGAACCAAATTTCACACAGAGGTCGTGCCATCCGAAAATTCATTGCCTACCTTGAATCAGTTTCCAATTGATGAATAAAAAACCGTACATCATAGGCATCTGTGGAGGCAGTGCTTCCGGCAAGACTTTCTTCCTGGAGCAATTGCGAAGCCGTTTGCCAGAAGATCGGCTGACCTTCATTTCCCAAGATAATTACTACAAAAAGAAGGAAGAACAGACACGAGACGAGGAAGGCTTGATAAATTTTGACCACCCAGATTCTGTCAAATTAAATGAGCTGGAGCAAGACCTGGAACGCTTGCTTAAGGGAGAAACCCTACAACGAGAAGAATATACGTTTAACAACCCAAATTGGAAGCCGAAACTCCTCACCTACACTCCCACTGACATCATCATCCTGGAAGGACTCTTTATTTTCTGGCAAGAAAACCTCGCCAAGCTCATTGACCTGAAAGTATTTGTGGATGCAGATGAAAATGTGAGGCTGAGCAGAAGGATTCGCCGGGACTTACATGAGCGCGGTTATCCGGTAGAAGAGGTTTTGCGGGACTATTCCAAATTTGTAGCTCCGATGTACCGAAAATTTGTCGAGCCGACGAAAAGGCGGGCGGACATCATTGTTCAAAACAATCACCACATCTACAAAGCCATTGATGTGCTGATGAATCACTTAAAAGCTGTGTTGGACAGATAAGTTATTTTTTCCTTTTGGCAGCTTTAGCCGCTTTTTTTCTTTTCTTTTCAGCGGCTTCCTCTGCAGCAATTGCAGCGTCCCGCTCACGTTCAAATCGTTTGAATTGCTTACGGCGGAGGTACAGGGTCACTATCAAGGCTAACATAATGCCTTGTCCAATCTGGAAAACCCATTTTTGAAAAATGAACCTGCGAAAATCCAGTCCTTCCAAGTCTCGATCAGCCCTTCCTGGAGAAGTTCCCGCCTCGATCATTTGGGCGCGCGTCCATTCTTTAAGGTTGGCGATATAATCCGGGCTGATGGCGGAATAATAAAAATAACTAAATACTCCCACAACACCTGCGCTGACAACCACAATGACAAGTCCAGCAAATACCCCCTTACGTAAATCAAACTCTTCATTTGGGTTTTCATTTACCTTTTCTTTCAGCCCTCGAAATAAAGGAAACAGCAAGATAAACGGGCTTACCCAGAAAGAAAGCTGGCTGTAGGGAATCTTCTCGGGTTCGTGGAAACCCAAAAAGTACTCGATCAGCATCCACAGACAAATAGCTCCAGCACCAATAAATCCGTATTTAAATTCTGGTCTCATTAAAATCCGTAAATTATGCCAAGTCCAAAATTATTGTATTCTGCTCTCCCTGATGTAATGGTGTTGCCATCTATCAGGGTTCCATCATGAGTCGGTCTGGAAAGGGAGAAGTGGATACGGCCAACTATCGGACCTCCTCCAGTAACCAGGGTAAGTTCAATTACAGCCGATGGATTTACAAACAACTGATTGAATCCGAAATCAATGACATTTCCAATGGGATCAATACCTTCTAATCCGTTCATGTCCAGGTATGAAACAACCGCTCCTAAACCAGCCCCAATCCCAAAGCTTTGCTCGTTATAGGGAGTAGAATTGGCCCCAAGCCTGCCCATGAGGAATACGGGAAGCTGTGCCATCCAGCTGACTCCTCCATTCGTAATCCTCAGCCCAAATTGGGTAGAGGCATCTATGCCTCCACTGATGAAGTCTGCCTTGTGACCAGCAACATAATAAGCTCCGATATTGATATTGGAAAATACGTAATTGGTTTCAAATCCTTGCAAGTTTGGATCTACAGGATTTAGCGTAACGTATTCGAACATAAACCCAAAATGGGGCATGAGTTTGTCGGAAATCTGGCCTTGTATCCGGCCCATCACACAGAATATCAGAATACCCAAAAAAACAGGTCGCATAGGTGAGGAATGTTTTATATTTAGCGAAAGATAGTACCCAGAAAGCAGGATGCCAACAAATGAAGCTTATCTCCTCGTCACAAACCAGTTGAGCATTCGGTCCTTGCAGAATTATACCCTCAAACCCATGCAACTTTATCATATTGATGCATTCACAGACGCCGCGTTTTCGGGCAATCCCGCTACCGTGTGTTTCCTGCCAACAATGAGAGAAGACACATGGCTGCAACAAATGGCTGAGGAAATTAACCACCCAGCAACGGCCTTTGTTGCCCCTGCACCCAAAAAAGGATACCACATCAGGTGGTATAGCCCAAAAGCTGAAATTGGTCTGTGTGGCCATGCAAGCCTGGCCACTGCCCATGCCTTATTCTTTCACGGCCACGAATCACCAGAATCTGAGGTGATTCTTTTCCCCAGAAAGGGACAACTTACCCTAAAAGCGGTACAAGAGGGGCAATATGAAATGAATTTTCCTGCTATTTTGTGTGAAGCCACAACGATTCCTGCAACTCTTGAGAAAGCCCTGGGCGAGAAGGTGCTTGCTTCAGCAAAGCATCCTGGAGGATACTGGATATTGGAATTGGAGAATGAAGCAGCCGTTCAGAACCTTCACCCCAATAGAAATGCTTTGGTATCAGTGGGAAAACATTCATTCATCGCCACCAGCCAAGCAATGGCAAACAGCCCTTTTGACATTGTTTCGCGCGTAATGGTTACCTACACGGGGTACCATGAGGACCAAGTCACCGGATCAGCTCATTGTTGCCTGGCTCCTTACTGGACAGTTAAACTGGCAAAGACTACCCTAGAGGCCTTCCAAGCTTCAGCAAGAGGGGGAAGAATGCAACTAGAATTAGCTGGTGACCGGGTATTGGTACGCGGAAAAGCAGTCACCCTTTCTGAGATGGAGGGAACATAAAAAAGCCAACGGAGACAACCTCCGTCGGCTTTTGACCCCAAACAATTTTTTATCTTACGACAATACGCTTGGCCATTCCACTTCCATTCTGGGTAACCTGAAGAAAATAAACCCCCTTTGACCGGTTTGAAAGATCGATTTCTTTTTCATAAGGGCTACCAAAGCTTTTGAGGGTTTCCTGAAACACCACCTCTCCACCTGTGCTGTAAATTTTGATCACCACATCCCCACGCTCCTCAGGCTCAAATGCTAAGGTAAATCTCCCATTATTGGGGTTGGGGTACAACGTAAAATTATCCATGTCGAGGTCGGGATCCTCCATGAATTTCTTCAGGGTTTCTCCTGCTGCTGGATCTTCAAACTCCCGGATAACCACGTCAATGTCAATTTTATCTTCTACAGGTGCAAGTACCCAGCGAGTGGTGGTTTTGCCTTTAAGCTTTAGGTTTACCGTTCTTGTTTTACTCCCCTTGCGAAGCTCAACAGCCACTTTTTCCCCAGGGCGCATTTCTTTCATGACACGGGTAAGCGTTTTGTAATCAGGGGTAGGGTTACCGCCAATGGAGGTGATGTACTCCCCTGATTTAACTCCCGCCTCCTCTGCTGCTCCCCCATCAACCAGGGAGGTCACCTTGACCCCTTCATCATTACTTGAGTGAGTATTTAAGTATACTCCCATGTAAGCCCGCTGTTCCTGAACCCTGATCCTTGGCCTGGAATTAGCGGATAAGCTTTCACCTGAGCGGGTAAGTTTGGCAGTGAGGTTGTGACGGTCTCCATCTCTCCATACTACCAAAGAAAGAGCGTCTCCCGCCTTTTTACTCCTAAGTACCTTTCTTAGCGCATCCACATTGGCAACTTGCATGCCGTCCATTTCAGTAATAACATCCCCCCGCATCATGCCTGCTCCTTCCGCACCTGAATTTCTTACCACACTGGAGATATAAATACCGTTTGTAGAAGAAAGTCCCATTTGGTTCGCACGACTTTCAGAGACATTGTGAGGGACAACTCCTAAAAAGGCTCGATCCTGATTCACAGGAGAAGGAGGCGCCGGAGGAGAGCTGGTTAACGTCATTCCAGGCCAGTCCAGGGTCTGGGTACGCCCCGTCAATCTCACATCGCGGGTATAAGCACGCCCATCCCGGTAGTAAGTAACCTGCAGGTTATCTCCAATCTTGTGCTTTTGTTTAATTCTTCCCAGTCCACGGACATCATCAACCTTCTCGCCTTCCAAACGCACAATGATATCTCCTTTCTGAAGGCCAGCGCGTTCAGCTCCACCACCTTTTGTAACATTGGTTATGTAAACCCCTTCGTCTAAATCCTGGCGTTTATTCCGGTCAACGTCGTCTACCTCCATCAGGTACACCCCAAGCATGGGTTTACCACTGCTATAAGTAATTCGTCCCAGCCCAGCGGTTTCATTCGCTTCGCGGATTACGATTTTTTTCTCAATGGTTTGGTTCGGTTTGGCCTCCCCTACGCCCATCTGTTCAAGAATACCATCAATCTCGGAAACATCATTCACACTGAAGGAAGTGTCTTTGACGATGGTTCGCCCATTGCTTTCTTTGGTGATCGTGACTTTGACGGACTTTTGGGCAGAGAGCACACCAGAAAATATGATTCCCAATAAAATGAGAACGCTTGCAATATGTTTTAACTTCATCTCCTGAGTTGTTAAAGAAACAGAAAAAAAAATGTGCAAATTTGCATCTAGATGTCAAAAA
>JBCDIQ010000256.1:0-8605 GCA_039024295.1 Bacteroidota bacterium
AAACAGAATAAACCCCTAAAAACCAGATGCTTAAATAATTTCCTCTTGCTGCAAACAAGGGTTAGAAGATGACTACTTATGAGTTTGGGCATTTTGAATTTAGAAATAGGTTTGAACGTCAATAGGTGTATCCGGAATAAACTACCGGATTTCTGGACTAATAGCCGGTTAACCAAATGCGAAACAAACTGAACCTCTCTCCAAAAAATGAGCAACGAGTTAAATTGTCTGTTGTTCTTGGGATCCCATTAGCTGTGGTATCATTAGCAGCTTTACTTCTCTCCTCTGGCGTTGAAAGAAGCGTAGACCTCCAATCCAATGTAACCCTGGAATATCATGCTTGCGGAGACCCGGAAGACTTCTCCGTCGTTTTGATGAACCTCGACTCCCTACCAGTAAATGGCATTAACATCCAAGTCGACTTACCTCCGGGCATCGAGTATGTAACGGGAAGTATTTCTGAAACATCCAGCCTGAATGTGCAGGAAAGTGATACCAGCAACCTCCGCTCGATCGCATTTACCTCAGACGACCTTCTGGCTGGCGAAATGTTGGAATTCACCATCAAAACAAGGGCCTTATGTGGAGCAATTGCTTACATGCAAGGAGGAAATTTGCTTGAAAATACCGTTACCCTGACCCATGATGATGGTTCAGAAACACATACTTCAAACTCCTACAATGTAAAATCAGCAGCGCTTACCATCCTGAGTGTCACAGAGACCAGTCATACCGGCTATGTAGGAACCTCGTACGAACGCACCCTCAGAATCATCAACGGAGGAAATGGCCGCCTCAGTGAGTTTCGCCTGGCAGACAGCCATAACAGCAACATTCAAATAACCGGTACCAACTTTGGAACCCTCAATGCGACTGCAGATACCATTCTGTTTACTTCTGCCGATTTTGACTCAGTCGGAAACAATAATGGATATTTTGAAACCAATGAAATTATTGAAGTCATTCAAACAGTCGAAATTATTGGATGTCAAAATTCCACCTCTACCTTCGATGCCTTTTGGGGATGCGGAGACACCCCTACGTGCCAAAGTTCGACCAGTAGCTCTACAACAGTTGCGCATACAGTTGTACGGACAGCTGACCCGAACTTAGTCAGGAAGACAGAACCTGCTTTTAGTGGATGTCCGGGCCAGGGACCTGAACTTCAGAAACTCAGAATTATCAACACAGGCATGGGGCCTGCACGTTCCGTGGCTGTTGAGCTTTATCAGCCCTCAAGTACGTCTTATTCACAGATTTTAGACAGCACCATACGGTATCGTATCGGCGAAAGTTCTAATTTCCAGAATCCTACTTTAACCTCTCGGACAGGAGGGCAGTCATACACATGCTTGTATCCCAACCCCACAACCAAGGCAAAATTCGACTTACCTGAGATCAAAACCGGTGATACCGTCTTCATCGAGTTTGAGACCTTTAGCTGTTGCCCCACCACCTGCCAAAAGGCTTCCCTTTTAGGCTGGACTTCCAAGCTGACCTATGAGAATGCCTGCGGAAATAAGACCTATACAAAGACCAATACGGGACAATCTTCCATCAGCAAAGACCTCAGCCTGTTTGCTGAGACTCCAGCCTACATTTTTGATGGCGAAACAAAGGAATGGCATTTCATGGTAGCGTCAGAGGATATGGAACTACCCATGGAGGCAAAGGGAAGGTTCGAAATTGAGGTCGATCTTCCTGCTGGGCTTACATGGACCTCCGGGGCAAATGATTTCAGCTTTACCAGTGGAAAAAAAGAGTGGGCAGCAAGTAAAGTTAGCTTTGATGCAAACAACCGTAAGCTCACCGGCCACTTCCCTACGCCCATGCCAAATAACTTCCGGTTGCTACGTGCAGACATCGGATTTACCCTCACCATGGACTGTGACCAGCCTGGTGTTCAAATGGGCATGAACCCACAAAATGTTGGGGTACAAACCTTTTTCCAAATCGATACCACTTGCCAGTCTACTTGTAGAATCCCCTTGGGGTGTGAAGCATCCTCTATAACATACGTATACTGCCCTGGCGGGCCAGTATGCAGCGGCATTTCTCTCAAAACCTTCGAACCTTATCGTACAAGCGTTGGCCTGCCTGATAATGACCAAAACGGGAATCCTGATGCTGGGGGAAGCCTAAATGAGAATAAGATCAGGAGAAACCGGGCCATGTTTGGCGATACCATCCGTATGCATTATGCTGGAAAGGTCAACCGTCAGTCTGGTGACCCAACGTTCAGCCACGGGTATTTGGAATCTACTGTTCCTTTGGGAGTGAACCTGTCATTTGTTGGAGGAGGAATAAGCGTTTACCCCAGAAGTGGCGGAACCAAGAATTCTACTAGCATTGCTTCCTCCTACACAGACAAAGGTACCAGCAGAACCTTTACCCTGGATTATAGCCCTATGACCCTGGGTGGCGATTTCTCTGGTTATACGTTCGAAAATGGCGATTCAGTGGTGATAGACATTGATTATAAGGTAACTGGTAATATCGGTGAGAAAATTGAGCAGGTGACAGTCACCAACTCCGTCTATTTGGCAACCAAGGCAAGCCCTGTATCAAATGACCGCTTCTCCTGCTTTGATTTGCCCGAAAACATCACCTTGATCGGATATGCCTTCAAAACCAGCGGAAAAGAAAACAACACGGTCAACAACTGTGTCAAAACCATTAAGCAACAATATTACCTGGGTATAGGTCCTTGCTGTAGCAATTATAATGGAGGCAATTTATTCCCGTATGAATACCGGAACTGGGCACATGTTTCCCAGGTAAAGCTCAACCTTCCTGAAGGGTACAGCATGATAGGGGCCAAGCTGAAGCAATGGCGAACGACCTACACAGGAGGAAGTAGAGGAGAAACCCAATACAACCTCACGCCTGACAGTACCGCCGGCGATACCCTCTATTTCAATCTGGCTCAATACCACAAAGATCAAGGCGGCAGTATCGGATACAGCGATGACGGCTTCTATGGAAGAATTTACCTGGACGTAGCCTCTACCTGTACCAAAACCCCCAATGTTTGGGAAAATATCAACTGGTACTATGACTTGAACAAGGCATCGGTTATAGGAGGAGGAAGCACCGGCTGGATGACCACAACACCTGACAGAATTCGTTACAGGCCACCAAATGTGCAACTAAGCGCACAGAATCCGATTATTGACGGACTTAATGAACAGGTAGAATTTAAGTTTGACGTAAAGAATCTATCTACCAATGGGGGCGCCAAAAACGTATGGATGGTGGTTACTTCTCCATCTGGCAAGATCAACATCAACGAAGTTCGTAATAGCAGCAAGCAAGCGATGAACCTTGCTGGAGACATTTACCAGCTCGGAGACATTGGCGCTAATAAAACCCTGAGCTACAGCATCCTGGCAAGTACCAGCGACTGTAACAAAGACAGCCTCAAGGTATACTATGGTCAGGAATGTACCGGCTACCCGGCTACCATGGCGGAATTTAATTGCCCCATTGACAGCTTTATGCTGTATGTCCAGCCCAAGGATGCGGAACTGCAACTTACCCTGCTTCAATCTGCGCCAGAACTAGATGTATGTGATGCCAATCCTTCGTTCCCAATTGAACTGGAAGTGGCAAGCGTAATATTTGCCTCCACAAAAGATATCACGGTTGATATAGTCGTCCCAACCAATGAGGGTCTAGGCATTGTGGCCAACAGCAGCCAGCTTCGCTACCCAGTGGGCGGCCAGTACGCAACTGTTAGCGATCCGGTCAAAACCCAGAATTCCTACCGTTTTGACTTGAACCAGATTAGCCAGGTGATCAATGACAATAATCTGCCGGGCATTGTAAAAACCGACTCAAATCGCTTCAGGCTGAAATTTGACATGGCGGTGGACATCAGCAAATTTGACCAGGGAGATAGATTTGAGATTCGGGTAAATGGCAAGCAATACTGCGGGCAACAGTTGCCAGAATTGTACTTGGCCCATCAGCGGATTTATGCAGAATCGCCCTTCCGTTCCACGTTCGAAATGGACACCACCGCCACCTTTATGAATACCCTTTCAGAGGGATGGTCCGTAAGTTGGAATGACTTTGACGAAGATGGTGACCTGGATATCTATGCTACTCATCACAACAAATTTGAACCGAACCATCTGTATGTCAACAATGGAGATGGTACCTTTAGTCGAAATACCACCCATCTAATTGTACAAGACAAAGGACCTTCAATGGCTTCCAGTTGGGGCGATTTCAACAATGACGGCCACATGGACCTCTTTGTGAGCAACAACATCGGCTCTCCCAACTGGCTGTACCGAAACTTGGGGAATGGCAAATTCAATCGGGTGAGTCCTACCAGAAACGACCAGCTTGGGTATAAGGGCTACACCTTCTGCTCGGTCTGGGGCGATTACGATAATGATGGCTTCCTGGATATCTTCCTCGTGGACTTCCAGAATACACGGTTCAACCAATTGTTCCGAAACAATGGAAACGAAACCTTCACCAAGGTAGGTGGCGGGGATATATCCACCGAATCCTTCCGCTCTATCAGTGCATCTTGGGCCGACTTCGACAATGACGATGACCTCGACCTATTTTTGTGTAACTCCTACGCCAACAACCGACTATACCGGAACGAAGGCAACGGCATTTTCCGAACAACCACCGGCATTGAATCAAATGATGGAGGCAATTCTATCGGATCCAGCTGGGGAGATTATGACAATGATGGGGACCTGGATTTGTTTGTGGCCAATGCGGGCGCCAATAACTTCCTGTACAACAACAATGGAGACGGCACCTTTACCAAAATCACCTCTGGTTCAATTGTGAACGATGGTGGAGCCTCCCATGGCAGCGGGTTTGCCGATTATGACAATGACGGCTGGCTGGACCTACTAGTGGTAAATGACAATGGCAACTCCAAGTTCCTGTACCAAAATCAGGGAGATGGCACCTTTTTGCGGATCAATAATGAGATTACGGGGGCCATTGGCGGAACACGTGGTATGGCCTGGGCAGACTTCGACAATGACGGGGACCTGGATGTATTCATGGCTACTACTGGGAATGAGCCCAACCTCCTGTTTAAAAACAGCCGGGGAAAATGTATCGGAAACGTGAATGTAGACCTCAAAGGCTCTACTTCCAATGCTGCGGCCATTGGGGCCAAGGTGAAGGTTAAAACTGTCATTAATGGACAAGAAGTTTGGCAATTACGCCAGGTAACCGCCCTTTCTGGCGGTGGCGTTGCTGGGCAAGGTGACCCACGTGTTCATTTTGGGGTAGGAGACGCCCCTTTAATTGATTCTATTGTGGTTGAGTGGCCTTCCGGGGTGGTGCAATACGCAGTTAACCAGCCCGTAGGAGACAGTGATGATCCTGTGACCATCCCCATAGTGGAATCAACCGCGAGGGACATTTGCGGGTATGTTTACAGTGACCAAAACAGCGATTGCCTCAAGGCTCCTGGAGAAAGTGGCATTCCAGGGGTTCAGATCGAAATATTGCCTGGACCTCGATATGCTTACACTGACTCTACGGGCTATTACAGCATCAGCCTGGAACCGGGAGAATACACCCTGAAAGCGCAACCTGATAATAATTGGACAGTAGAATGTCCCACCAATACGGGAAATAGCCATACGGTGACGGTTACCGCTCCGGGACAAGAATGTGGGTATGATTTCGGTCTATCAGCTGGCTGTGCCGATCCTGATTTGAGCGTATATTCAGGCACCACAGCCTTGCGCAGGGGATTTGAAAATACTTATTCCATTACCTATGAGAATAATGGGGGCGCACCTGCTACGGATGTGATCCTGGAATTCCAGATGGATCCCCAGATATTTCCACTGTGGTCAAGTGTCGCATGGGACACGCTTATCGCCAGTACAAATACTGCACGTTGGAACCTGGGAACAATTGCGGTAGGCAGCAGTACGACCATCTTCCTGAAAGACTCCGTTTCGGCACGGGCACCGATTGGGGATTCGCTGGATGTGGTGGCTACCATTTCTGCACTGGAAGAAGACTGTGCACCTTCAGACGATAAACACCTGTTACGAGAGATGATCAACGGTGCCCTTGATCCGAATGACAAACTGGTCATGCCAATTGGTGAAATTGCAGAGGATGAACTCCTTACCTACCGCATTCGATTCCAGAATGTGGGGAATTATCCGGCCACCTTCGTCATCCTGCGGGATACCATCTCCGAGCACCTGGACCTGAATTCACTGCGGATGAAGACAGCGAGTCACGCCTACAATGTCAAACGTGAAGGCAATGTGATGATCTGGCGATTTGATGACATTAACTTGCCCGACAGCGCGTCTGATGAACCCAACAGCCACGGATTTGTGCAGTTCACCATACGACCTGTGCAGGATGTACCTCACCGGACGCAAATCCGCAACCGTGCAGCCATCTTCTTCGACTACAATGAGCCGGTGATTACGAATTACACTTTCAACTCCATCCAGTATGTGGACAAGCGTCCGATGGCCAAGGAGGTCTCGGTATTCCCTAACCCTGTGGTGGATTTTGCCCAGGTGAAATTGGTTCCGCTCGTACCGGGAGTTGACCTGCGGATGTCACGCATTCAGATCAGTGACCTCAAGGGCGTTACCCACAAAGATTACCAACTGAGTCGGGCACGAGAATTTGGTGTCAAGATGAGCGATTTGCGAGCAGGCATGTATGTGATCACGTCCTATGACCTTTCCGGACGGAAATATTCAGCGAAGGTGCTGAAGAAGTAGTGCTTAGGAAGGTCTAACCTAAAAGGCTAAAATTGGATTTAATGCAGCCATTGTGATGAAAATTGCAATGGCTGTTTTTTTGTATGATCTTGTTTGAAAACTAACTGAACGGAAAAGCCCGAAAATCCGTTTTAACTAAAAAAGCATTTACATGAATGTATCAGTAGAAAAAACCAACGAGGCGATTGTCATCAAACTCCCTCTGGATACAAAAGCATCAGATATTCAACAAGTGCTGGAGTTTATCGAGTACATCCAGCTCATTTCTGGCAGTAAAGCAAAGCAAGCTGACATAGATGCATTAGCAAAAGAAGTAAATAAAAATTGGTGGGAGTAAAATAAGGCTCGTTTCCTAGGGAAGGAAGGATTTGAAGGTGTCGTATGATGAAAACCTATATTGTTGATTCAAACATCGTTTTTTCTGCTGCCCTAAATCCAACGAGTCAAATAGGAAAATTTCTTATCTCCTCCGAAAGAAATCAGGTCAAATTCCATTCAGCTGACTATTTAAAAACTGAAATAGGGAGATACATCCCTAAATTGATAAGGCTATCTGGTTTGGAAGAAGGATCAATAAAGAGGATTTTAGAGCTTATTTATTCGCGGATTACTTTTACTCCGGATGACAAAATACCTTTCAAGTACTATAAAAATGCTGTTCCATTTTTTAGGGACATAGATATGAATGACTTGGTATTCCTGGCCTTGACAGACTACCTTAAGGGAGAATTGTGGACAGGGGACATGGAACTTTATCGAGGGCTAACATCAAAAGGATATAATAAGGTGCTCACTTTTCAAGAGATTAAGAAGGAGTTGGACCTTTGACTAAAGGATCAGATTCTACTAAAACCCACTAAAGTAAACAGCCATTTCAATACAACATTATTCAGCCTCGTTTACGAACTAGAACTGTTATATTTTTTGGCTAAAAGGTAAAGTTGGACTTACAAGAGAGGGACGATTAAAGTCTCTTTGTTAGAGGGACAAAGGAACTTTGAAAAATATGGTGATGTTGAAAAGAGATTTGCATCCCATGCCCAAAAGCCGAGTAAAAAGAAATATAGACGAGATCAGAACTGGAAGATGAATTAATCCCCTACGAATTCGAAATCAATACCCCCAGCAAATACACCCACAGAATGCCTAAGAAGTGCCAAAAATAAACGGCCATCTCGAAGTATTTGCGGGATTTACCTTCATACCCTCGAGATACCACTGCCAGGAAAATCAGTCCTCCGACCAAGTGAAGGCCGTGCAAGCCCGTGAGGAGGTAAAGGTAATCCATCTTGGGATTGGCAAACTCGGCTCCTTTGGAAGCAAATCCATGCGATTGAAACAGTTCATACCATCCATATACCTGAAAAACCAAGAATAGTACCCCTAGCCAAATGGCTGGACGAATCATGCTTCGGGCAGGCTTGGTTTTACGGTTGATGTATCCCAGATGAAGCAACACACTGCTTCCAATCAAAAACAGGGTATTGAGGTAAAAGATCGCTGGTACATGAAAGCCCTTATCAATATGGGTAGGCGTAATGATGAAGGCCAATGTAAGAGTTCCAAACAAGATGATGACCGATATCATCAGGAAGAACATGGCCGTTTTACCTAAGAACGTGGGATTGGTTTCTGTGGCACCAGATATCCGCATGTCAGTACTGCATTTTGAATGATAAGAATATGTAGGAACAACAATTTATGGCCCAAAGTGTTCCTCCACATTTAGAACAAAAAAGAAGGGAATGCCTACAGGCAGCCCCTTCGAACATCTAAAAACACACAGAATTACCCTTGTAACGCGTTCGAAGGAATTTGGTGGCCTGTGTTAGGCAATTGCTGGTCTCAAAAGTAAC
>JBCDIQ010000257.1:0-8602 GCA_039024295.1 Bacteroidota bacterium
CCTCCAGCAAGCGTTTGGTAATACCACTCTCAATGGCACGATCTGGCAGTAACCGAGTGTCGTATAATTCTCTCAAGACCTTGACCTTCAACCTACCTTGGGGAGTAAGCTTCATCTCTCCCTGTGCTTCTACTATTTTTAACAGCAGTTGCATCAAATGAAAAAAGGGTATTCTTTGCCAGGTGCTATTGGGAATATTTTCTTTCAGCAGGACAGGAGAACTGCCGGAAAAGCTATTCGACATCAACTCATACATTTGATCAGGCGAGAGCCCGTCAAGTTGCTTTATGCTTCTTTCGTTAGGCGGCATGAATCTACGCAGGTTCCTTTTTTGAGAGTTTGAAGCATCCATTCCTCAATATACGCAGTCTGTCAGATTCTGAAAAATGAGCCGGATACTACCCCACAATTTCACTGGTAAAGTGAAATTTAATGTTCGGGAATAGCTCCTGGGTCGAGTTCAAGTCCCAGGCTGTGGTGGCGAGGTACACATCTTGTCCGTGTTTATCCACAGCCATGTTGCGGTATTTACGTTTGCGAAAAGCCTTTAATTCCTCCGGATCTTCACAACTT
This sequence comes from Bacteroidota bacterium, assembly GCA_039024295.1. Lineage (GTDB taxonomy): Bacteria > Bacteroidota > Bacteroidia > J057 > J057 > JBCDIQ01. The sequence goes on from JBCDIQ010000257.1 coordinate 574, forward strand.
ACCCAACAGGCTTTGTACAAACTCACCGGTTCATATTTACAAGAAGCCCCATATTCATGAAGCAGTCGGTATTGAATGACCTCAAACTGGAGGGCACCGACCGTACCGATGATTTTTCGGTTGTTAGCAGTTTGGTAAAATAGCTGCGCAACCCCTTCATCCATCAACTGATCAATCCCTTTGGCCAATTGCTTGGACTTCATCGGGTCGGCATTTTCAATGAATTTGAACAGCTCTGGGGAGAAGGACGGAATGCCACGGAACTGGAGCTTCTCTCCTTCGGTGAGGGTGTCGCCGATCTTGAATTTACCCGTGTCCGGTAGGCCCACAATGTCTCCGGGGAAGGCTTCGTCGATCACCGATTTCTTGGATGCCATAAATGAGGTAGGACTGGAAAAGCGCAACTCTTTGCCCATGCGCACGTGGAGGTAGTTTTTGCCACGTTCAAATTTTCCAGAGCAGACCCGAACAAACGCCAGACGGTTGCGGTGGTTGGGGTCCATGTTTGCGTGAATCTTAAACACAAATCCTGTAAATGCACCCTCTTCTGGAGATACGGCCCGTTCATCGGTAGGGCTGGGCTGGGGAAATGGAGCGATAGACGTAAAGCAATCCAATAGCTCTTTTACGCCAAAATTGTTAATCGCACTGCCAAAGAATACCGGAGATAATTGACCATTCAGGTAGGCTTCCTGGTCAAATTCGGGATACACCCCTGCGACCAGTTCTACTTCTTCGCGAAGAAGATCTGCATGAGAACCGATGAGGTTATCGAGCTGCTCGTCAGCCAGATCTGTAATTTTGACTACGTCTTCTTCATTTTGCTTGCCATGTGCACTGAAGAGGACCAAGTTCTGCTCAAACCGATTGTACACCCCCTGGAACTGAGGACCCATGCCAGCTGGCCAACTGAGTGGCGTAACATTCAAGCCTAATTTCTGCTCCACCTCGTCCAATAGTTCAAAAGGGTCCTTCCCCATCCGGTCCAACTTATTGATGAACACAATAATGGGGGTATCCCGTCGGCGGCAAACTTCTACCAGCTTTTCCGTCTGTGGCTCTACGCCCTTTGCCACGTCAATTACAACGATGACACTGTCAACTGCGGTCAGGGTTCTGTAGGTATCCTCTGCAAAGTCCTGGTGACCTGGGGTGTCGAGGATATTGATTTTTAAGTCATTGTATTCAAATCCCATCACAGAGGTAGCCACCGAGATGCCCCGCTGACGCTCAATCTCCATGAAGTCGGAGGTCGCTGTCTTTTTGATTTTATTAGACTTCACCGCTCCTGCTACCTGGATTGCTCCCCCAAATAGGAGGAGCTTTTCAGTAAGGGTGGTTTTTCCGGCATCCGGGTGGCTGATGATTGCAAACGTTCTTCGGCGATGGATTTCCTGGTTCAAACTCATGGCGCAAAAATACAAAAGCCCAACAAATTCTATCGCATCAGCACCACTGAACCTTTCAGGGTGCGCGGCTCATTGTCGGTAGGATGGGTTCCCTGGTAGCGTAGCACGTAATAATATACCCCAATAGGACTGTCCTGGCTGCCGCGCTGGCCTTGCCATGCATCCACAGGAGAATCCGATTGGAATACCTCATGGCCCCAACGGTCAAAAATAGCCAACTTATAGGAGGCCAAATCACATTGGTATCGCGTCACAAAGGCTTCATTGATGCCATCTCCATTGGGCGTAAATACGTTTGACAGTTCCATGACGCACTTACAGTTGTCTGGAAAAATCATTACCGAATCCATATCGGTACCACAAACATTTTCAGCCTCAACAAAATAGCTGCCGGGAGAAGTGACCACAAATGTGTTATCCATGCTGCCATCTTGCCACATCAGGGTGCCAAGCTCAGGTGTTGCAGCAGTTAATGTCAAAACAGAGTCTTCACATAGTCCCTGATCGGGGCCGATGTTTACCTGGGGAGGTGACAAGTATTGAACATCTACCTGCCCTCGGTTTGAACCGCATTCGTTTCGAATGGCAACGAAATACCTGCCTGGTTGATCAATGGTAAAATCAGACTCCGTACTTCCATCTTGCCAGAGGTAGGCAATGTCTTTTCCCTCAAAATCAAAAGAAATGGGCCAGGAAGCTTCCTCACATAAAATGGTGTCTTGCGGCAGGTCAATTTGTGGCCTGCTTTTTATCTGTACTGTCTTAAATGCTGTATCTGCCTGCCCCTGGCGAAAACGGACCAGTTGTACCTGATAATCTCCTTCAGAAGGGTATCGGTGACGAGGGGTAAAACTGGTAGAGGTGTTGGCCAGACCAGCAGTTGGGTCTCCAAAATCCCATTTTACAGAATCTATCCCAACACGTTCATCGAAGTTGAAGAAGATCGGCTCTTGCACACAGTCGTTCCAGCTGTTGAAAGGAGGAGGCGTAAGGTAGGGGCCATAAATATTCGGAAGCCCACGGTTGGTGGTGATCCCCCGGAGTTCGAATCCATCGTCCACATAAGAACAGGCCAGCCCCTGGCGGTCTGGAAATTCCACCACTCCCAATCGACTTTCGAATTGCCGAGCAACATATATTCTACCATCCGGGGCTAGTTGGATACTGCCAACAGACAGGGTTGCAGAGGTGCCAATGACCTGCCCTGAAGCCTGGACATCAGCTTGGCTGCCATTTCCTGCTAGAAGGTCATATTGATAAATTCTCCCATTACGGCTGACAGATGCATATAGAAACCTCCCGCTTGGGGAGAAGGCCACCCCATAAATTTTGGATCCTACCTCCAAGCTGATCGGGTTGGTTAGTTCACCTGTCTGGCCATTAAAATCGAACACTTCCAGAAGCCCATCCTCATGAATGGCGGCAGCTACCTGGGTTCCACTCAAGTTGACGGCCATTTCGCCCCGCGCATTTCTCCTGACAAAGGTGTTCATCCGATCCAGAAAAATTCCTGTATGCGAACTGCCAATATTGGTGATAACAGGCTGCATAACATCAACCCCACTGCTGTCAATCAAGTAGGCACGAAAGGCATCTGAATCATATTCATGGGTAAGCATCCACACATCACACCCGTTTGCATGTGGAATGCCGATCATTTTTTCAGGGGCAGGCGAGAAGAGGGGAAGGTTTCGGACAATTACATCTCCTTTCCCGTTATCCGCAGCCATATCCACAATGGAATACCGAACTCCCGTAAAGAAGTTGTCTTCTGTTGAGCCTGTGGTAAATACAAAATAAAATCCCGCCCGCTCCGGCCAGGGGAGAATAAGGTTGGACTGTGTGGCAGAGGGATCTCCTTGTAGGGTGCTCCCATTTGGCATCACCTGATGATCGGCGTTGAATACATTGTTGGCACCTGAATAAAACAGCAGCCTCCCTTGGGCATCCGCCACGGAAGAACAGCCCTCTTCTACAAAGAGCTTACCTCTTCGCGTCGGATAAGGGGTACCGCTGGCAAAATCAATTCCCGCGCCATATCCAAAATACCATTTTGTGCCTTCTCGCTGTGCTATAGCCTGTAGCAGCAGTAAGCTGCTTATCAGGAATAAACATCCTCTTTTTATCATGTGTCGCTTGGTTTCATTATCGGCGGCACAAGATACGTAAGCTTAGCGAGATAATTGAGTCAAAAACCAGGCAGATGTTATGCCGACTGGTCTGAAAGGACTTATCGAAATGACCGAATGAACGTTTCGAACCCTTGTTCCGAAAGGTACCAGATCGTTTCCGTTTTCACCTGAGGGATTTCTTCAGCAGTGTACAGTCCAGCAAAAATCTTGAAAAGACCATCTTCATAAATCAGGTAGACCTCTTTTCCTATTTCCCGGGTAATAAGCTGATATGCCTCCATATCCGGCTTATCAAAGGCACCCACCTGAACGGTATGGGTCAACTTTTTTCCGTCTTCGCTGGTAAGCTGATAGGGATCCGATTCGAGGTAGGCATCAGTATACCCCTTTGCCCGTACAAATGCCATGGCCATTTCTGCTGCTTCCAGGCCGATATAAGGCCCAAGGTACAGGCGAAACATGCCATCTTCCTTATCTCGGGTGGCAGGAGAAATGGACTGAGTTCGGATAAACCCAAAGCGTTTGAGTTCATAAAACTGATCTGGATCAACCGGTTCATCGAACCCGGCGAAACATACTTGGTAAACGGTGAGGGAATTGTCTCCTCGGTTTTGAGCGGTCTGGGCAGCAAGGCTGCCAACAAGTAACAGGGCCACAGCCAACGTGATGAGTTGTTTCATGCTGATAGAGCTTTGGAGTAGAGTAGAATTACACGCTTGGTAGACGATCCATCCAAGCATTTTACACAATATCGTGGAAAAGTTCAGAAATCGCTACCTTGCAGAGCCGTGTATGGAGATGATTCGTGAAATAAAATGGCTCATTTTGAAGGAATTTCTGCTGGAATGGAAGCAGAAATATGCCTTCAATGGTCTTTTGTTATATGTGCTGTGCATGGTGGTGGTGCTTTCCCTGGCATTTAACGATGGCGTAGTCATTTCTGACAGCACCATGACCATCAATATCCTTACCATCAGCACCCACAGCTGGAACATCCTCTACTGGATCATTATGCTCTTTGTGGCGATCAATGCGGTGGCCAAAAGCTTTGCCGGTGAACAGGATGCTGAATTGATGTATCTGTACACGCTCTCTTCTCCGATCTCCATTGTGCTGGCCAAAATGTTGTACAACTCTTTGGTGCTTTGTGTAATTGGACTGGTAACTGTGCTTTCTTATGCTTCTCTTGCGGGAACAGACATCCAGAGCATGGGGCTGTTCCTGTCTGGAACCCTTCTGGGAGCATGTGCCTTTGCTGCAAACCTGACCCTGGTCAGTGCTATTGCAGCCAAAGCAGAGAACCAGGGCACCCTGCTTGCTGTGCTGGCATTTCCGTTGATTGTTCCGGTGTTACTCAACCTGATAGAAATCACCCGTAAGGCGATAGAAGGCTTTGGGTTCGCAGATGTCATGAATACCTGGTTGATGACTGCAGGGATTACCCTGGTGCTGGCAGTGCTTTCTGTGATCCTGTTCCCGTTTGTTTGGCGAGATTAAGGATCAGTCAAAAAATAATTTGGCTGTTTTGACTCGATCTCCCCGATGTAGTCGGGATCAGAGATTTAAGTCTGCTCTGCGTTAAAAAATACTTCCCGAGATTACTCGGGACTATCTTCACATTTTAACTCAGAATAGGGTCCCTTTGAATCCCCAATTCTTCGTTGACCATCCCTAAAATCTCATCGCCAAATCGAAATCTTATTTTTCTCTTGATCCTAAAAACACTTCTTATCCTCCCATTGCCATGTTATTGCCCTTCAAGGTTCTGCTAAGTTTGCGGTTAATGGTGTTGCTCGTTTTCCTGGTGTTGGGTGGGAAAATTGTCCAAGCACAGTTATTTCCTGCCATAACAGATTCGCCAACTGTGTATGCACCTGATCTGCTGCACTGGCCTACGGATGCTGCCTCTCAACTTCCTGACCTGACGGAACCTACTAGCAACAGAATTTACGACCTTCACATGAAGGTGGGCAATTGCGAAGCCTTTGGCCTGATTATCAGCACGGGGGGCAATTACCACATGGCTTTGACTGAATACTGGTACCAGGATTTTCTTAAAAAATATCCAGTGAGCAATTGGTACTTTTCTACCAGTCCCCCTATTTCTCCGGAGCAAGTTGCCAATGACCATTTGGGATTCAGCAACATAACCTTGGCTTGTCCCCCTCATGTGGCCATTGGGCCTAAAAGTATCATGGACTCGCTAGTTGCCAATGGGTTTGCTGCAGAAGAACCCATTCCCTTATTCACCAATTATGGAAATGTACTGCTCGTTAGAAAAGGAAACCCCAAACAAATTTTCACCCTCGCTGACCTTGCCAGGCCAGATGTGCGTGTAGCCACTTCCAACCCTTACACTGAGACAAAAAGTTTTGGGAATTATGCCCAGAGCATTTTCCAGATGGCACTTGCCCAGCAGGACAGCAATTATGCCCAGCAGTTATTTGATGATGTCTTTAATTCGGGTTCTGGAAAATGGATTGTGGGAAAACGCATTCACCACCGGGAAGTTCCTCATTTGATTTATGCAGATCAGGCGGATGTAGCCCCCTTATTTTATCACCTTGCACAGTACATGGTAGCTACTTTTCCCGAAACCTTTGAGGTTGTCCCGCTTGGGGGAACAGTGGAGGCACCCGATCCCTTGCCCGGTAATAAAAGAGGAAAATTTTTTGTCGTCCCCATTAAAACTTCCCTCACAGATGCACAGCAACAGTATCGAGCTGGATTTTTAGCAGAGATTCGAGCAGGAATTTTTGATCCTTATTTGGAAAAACACTTTTTGATTCCTGCAAAACGTTGAGTTTCTCCGAACTTTCGCCACATTAATTCGTATCCCTGCTGACCTCATTTACCAATTCATACCATGGCAGAATCAATTCTCATCACGCCTGGGTTAAGCCGTGAAGCTGCTTATAGAGAACTCCTCCCGCAGATTGAAGCTGTGATCCAGCCTGAAACCGACCTGATTGCCAACCTGGCAAATGCAGCTGCGATGTTGAAAGAGTCGTTGGGTTTTTTCTGGGTCGGGTTTTATCGCAACCTGGAGGATGAGCTGGTACTGGGTCCGTTCCAGGGCCCATTGGCCTGTACGCGCATTGCTTTTGAAAAAGGCGTATGTGGTGCAGCAGCTACCCGGCAGGAAACCCTGGTTGTACCTGATGTAGAAAAATTCCCTGGCCACATTGCCTGTAGCAGTGAGTCAAAGTCAGAAATTGTGGTCCCCTTGGTTCATGAAGGGCGTACGGAGTTGGTACTGGATGTGGACAGTGATAAGCTGGACGACTTTTCTGAAATCGACCAGCGATTTCTGGAACAATTAATGGCGTATATCCGAGAGCTTCATTACGTATGATCCCCCTCATTCATCAGTTGCCAGAGCCGATCTTTCAGCGGGTTGAGGTTCTTTTGGGCTACAGCGGAGATGAAAACGGATTCCAAGTCCTGGATTTCCGGCAAAATTAACTCAATATACTCCTCATCGGCCAAGTCACATTTGGTGATGGCAAGCATGCGAGGCGTTTTAAGCAAATCCGGGTTGTAGGCTTTCAGTTCGCCCAGTAGAATATCATACTGCTCACGGATGTTGTCCACGTCAATAGGGACCATGAACAGCAGGACACTGTTTCGCTCAATATGGCGAAGGAAGCGAATGCCCAGCCCCTTTCCCTGGTGGGCATCTTCAATGATCCCAGGGATGTCTGCCACCACAAAAGAGCGATCGCCCCGGTAGCGAACCAGCCCAAGGTTTGGCACGAGGGTCGTGAAGGGATAGTCACCAATTTTGGGTTTTGCCTCACTAACTACGGAAAGTAAAGTAGACTTACCTGCATTTGGAAACCCTACTAGTCCGACATCCGCCAGCACCTTCAGTTCCAGAATTGCGGTAAGTTCCTGTGAAGGCTGGCCAGGGATGGCAAAGTCTGGTGCCTGATTGGTGGGGGAACGGAATTGCCAATTGCCTTTCCCACCTCTGCCCCCTTCCAATAAAACCAATTCCTGTCCTGCCTCTGTGATCTCTCCCAGAAACTCCCCGGTTTCTTCATTTTTAATCACGGTGCCTAATGGTACTTCCAAAATTTCGTCTGCCCCCGTTTTCCCGGTTTTCTTTTGTCCTTTTCCGTTTTCCCCATGTTCTGCCTTGATAAACTTGCGGTACTTCAAATCAAGGAGGGTCCAAAGCTGAGGGTTGCCTTTTAAAATAATGCTGCCGCCATTTCCCCCGTCGCCACCATCCGGCCCCCCCTTCGGGACAAAGGCCTCCTTTCGCCATGACACCACGCCGTTTCCTCCTTTTCCACTTTGGAAATAGATGCGGACGTAGTCGACAAATTGGTTGGTTTCGGACAAAAACTTCATGACACAAAGTTAATCATGATTTTTTACAAAATTTTTAAGAAGCCCTATTGTGGATGAACTTGATTTTAACAGAATACTTCACTGATAATCAATTATTAAAACATGTGATGGAACAATCGTTTTTTGAAC
>JBCDIQ010000258.1:0-8594 GCA_039024295.1 Bacteroidota bacterium
AAAAAAGTAGGACCCCACAACATTATCCCAACATTAATTTACCGCCCCATCCTTTACGTTCCGATTATTCAAATATAACGAACTCTTAACCGGCTCTGATTTCGGCTTCATATGACGAAATCTACATTTGTGGAATTACATAATTCCATTAACCCCGACCTATGAGGTTACTTACATTTTCATTTTTTCTCCTCCTCCAAATTAGTCTATTTGCCCAAACGGGGACGCTTCGCGGCCTCATTGTGGACGAAAACGGCCTTCCCATGCCGGGTGCTACCCTGCTGATCAGTCAGCTCCAAAAAGGTGCTGTGACCAATGTGGAAGGTGAATATATCCTGTATGATGTGCCGGCTGGAACCCACACCGCTGATGTGAAGTTCTTGGGGTATCAAAATGCCACCAAGGAAGTCACCGTTGTGGCAGGTACCGTTCGGGTGCTCAACTTCGACCTGGAACCTGGTGTGATCATCGGTGAAGAAGTGCTCATCCTGGGGGATCGCCTGAAAGGACAGGCCAAAGCCCTGAACCAGCAAAAGAACTTGATGAACATCACCAACATCGTGGCGGCCGACCAGATTGGTCGTTTTCCAGATGCCAATATTGGAGATGCCATGAAACGAATTCCTGGCATCACCATGCAAGGTGATCAGGGCGAAGCGCGAAATATCATTATTCGTGGTCTTGCTCCCCAGTTGAATTCTATCATGATCAATGGAGACCGGATTCCTTCTGCCGAAGGGGACAACCGCAATATTCAGATGGACCTGATTCCTTCTGACATGGTGCAGACCATTGAGGTGAACAAGGCAGTAACGCCCGACATGGACGCTGATGCCATCGGCGGTTCAATTAACCTGGTAACCCGTACAGCTCCTGAAGGATTTCGCCTTTCTCTGACCGGTGCTTCCGGGCTGAACTTGCTGAGCAACCAGCCCATTTGGACCGGTGGTTTCATTGTCGGTGACCGCGTAGCGGATGACCGTTTTGGGTACATCGTGGTAGCTTCTATCAACCAGCACCAGTTCGGTTCTGATAACGTAGAAGGAGAATGGGAAAACGAAGTTGAAAGCCCGTTGACAGGTGAAGATATTGAAGTTGATCCTTACATGGGGGAAAAGGATATCAGAACCTATGTGGTAGAGCGTGTTCGTCGTTCGGTACAAACCACCCTTGATTACCGGATCAATGAAAACAACACCTTGATTTTACGGGGGATGTACAACTGGCGTGATGACCGCGAAAATCGTTATCGGCTACGCTATAGAAGCATTGAGCCTGTGTTTGAAGATAATACTGAGAATATTATCGGATGGACAGGCGAAGCCCGTCGCCAAACCAAGGCCGGGCTTGACAACAACCGCCAGCAAAGTACACGCCTGGAAGACCAGCGGGTAATCAATGCCTCACTTGCAGGTGACCACCTGTTTGGCAATTTGAAGCTGGACTGGATGGCTTCTTATTCTCGTGCTTCTGAGGAGCGTTTGAACGAGCGATACATCAGCTATGAGCAGGGAAATGCCTTTGCCCTCAACACGGATTTTGCCGATACGGAATTCCCCTTAATCGAAGCTGCCAACCCTGCTGATGTGGCACTAGGTAACTGGGATTTTAGGGAAATGACCGAAGAAAACCAGTACACTGAGGAAGAGGACATGAACGCCCGTTTGGACCTGTCGTATCCCATTAACCTGAACAATTGGAAAGGAACCCTGAAGGCAGGTGGTCGCGCACGTTTGAAGACCAAGCTCCGCGACAACAACTTTTTCGAGTTTGAGCCATTGAACGATGACCTTGCTACGCTTGCCGACGTTCCTGTTACCAATGAAACAAAAGACAATTACCTTGCCGGGGAAAAATATGCTGCCGGCGAGTATGTTTCTGCTGAATACCTAGGAGGCCTGAACCTGGAAGACGCAGCTGCTTTTGAAAAGTCAGAAGCACCCAGCGAATTTTTACCAGTCAACTTTGACGCGTCAGAGGATGTGTATGCAGGTTATGTACAATGGCAACAGGAGATTGGGGACAAATTCTCCTTCCTTACCGGGGTGCGGGTTGAAGCTACCTCTTTGGAGTACACCGGGAATCAGCTTCAGGACAGTGAGGAGTTGATCGCTGAGGTAACCACCTCTTCTGATTACATCAATGTACTCCCTGGTGTGCACCTTCGCTATGCGGCTACCCCAAATACCATTGTACGTGCAGCATGGACCAATACCCTCGCTCGGCCGAACTACTTTGACCTAGTGCCTTACCGGGATGTGATCCAGGATGATGAGGAAATCTTCCAGGGAAATGCTGAACTAGATCCTACCACTTCCATGAACTTTGACCTGATGGCTGATCATTACTTCAAGTCTATAGGTATCGTTTCAGGGGGTGTTTTCTACAAGCAGATTGACGACTTCATTTATACCCTGCAATCGGAAGATGAAGCTACCGGATTTGATGTGTTCCAACCTCAGAATGGCGGTACCGCTGACTTGCTTGGATTTGAGGTTTCTTTCCAGCGTCAGTTGGACTTCCTGCCAGGCATCTGGAAAGGACTGGGAGTTTACCTGAACTATACCTACATTACTTCTTCTGCTGACGGTATTCGTAATAGCGATGGCGAACTTCGCGAAGAGGTGGACCTTCCCGGCACTTCTCCGAACATGTTCAACGCTTCTTTGAGCTTTGAAACCAAAAAACTCGTACTTCGCGCATCGCTCAACTACAGTGATGCCTACATCGATGAGTTGGGCGGGTCTGATTTCTTTGACCGTTACTACGACGAGCAATTATTCCTCGACTTCAACGCTTCCTATGCCTTTACCGACTACCTACGCATCTTTGGCGAGGTGAACAACATCACCAACCAGCCGCTGCGCTACTACCAGGGCGTGCCAGGAAGAACCATGCAGGTAGAATACTACAACGCCCGTTTCAACATTGGATTGAAATATGACATGTTCAAATAATTCCGATAAACCTTGGCCTACATCTCTGTAGAATTTGATCAATTTAAGGGTGCTTTGACTGGTCAAAGCACTCTTTTGCTTTATCCCCTATTCCTATGAACAAATACCTTTTTATTGCTGCGCTATTATTGCTGTTTGGGTGCACGAACGAGCAACAAAATACAGATGCTGAGGTCTCCACGACCTCGGAGGTTTCTACCAAAATTGCTCCCAAAATCATTACCGATACCCTTCCCAATGATACCGATGATCCCGCGATTTGGGTTCACTCCACCGATCCTGAACAAAGCCTGATCCTGGGAACAGACAAAGACAGCCTTGGCGGCATATATGCTTTTAACCTCAAGGGAAGGATCATTCCTGAAAAAACCATTTATCCGGTCGGCAGACCGAATAACATCGACATTGAATATGGACTTCAGCTTGGAGATAGTTCAACAGATATTGCGGTGTATACCGAACGTTTTGCTGAAAAAATTCGGGTAATCTCTCTGCCTGACATGAAACTGATCGATGGAGGGGGAATCCCCGTATTTGAAGGCGAGGAACCGGCTGAATTTCGAGCCCCCATGGGCATTTCTCTGTATAAAGACAGCCAAGCCAAGGATGTCTATGCAATTGTCAGCCGGAAAAATGGTCCAACTGATAGCACCTACCTGTGGCAGTATAAATTGGAATCGCTTGATGGAACCACGGTAGCAGGAACCCTTGTCAGGAAATTTGGGGCGTTTAAACCTGGCGCAGAGATAGAGGCCATCGCTGTAGATGATGACATGGGCGTGGTGTACTATTCGGATGAAGCGGCTGGCGTGAGAAAATACTGGGCGCATCCCGATTCGGGCAATGCTCAGTTGGCACTTTTTGGGCAGGAAGATTTTCAGGAGGACCGCGAGGGAATTGCGGTTTGGAAGACTGGGCCGAACACAGGTTTTATCATCGTTTCCGACCAGCAGGCAAACAGGTTTTTATTATATCCCAGGGAAGGGACTGATGGGAATCCTCATCAGCATGAATTGGCCCATGTATGGAACATGAGTACGCTCAAAACGGATGGTTGCGAGGTGTATCCCGGTTATCTTTCTCCTAAATTTCCCAATGGAATCTTCGTGGCCATGTCGGAAGGCAAGGTATTTCACTATTACGGCCTGGTTCTCGACCATTAGGGAGAGAATTGAAACACATTTTTCCATTTTGACCGGCTTTCTTTTCCTATTTTTGTCTCGTATGGATAAAGAAATGGTCAATAACTGGGCGTACCTGTTCCTTAAACAAGGTTTCCCCATTTTGTGCATCGTGGTGACGGGACTCGCATTAGCGGCTATTTGGACGGACAAGAAAAAAGGGCAATCGGCAAAAATTATGTGGACTGCCATTGTGGTCCTGTTTCCTGTGGTGGGCGTTGCGGCCTATTTGATATTTGGGTATCGGTGATATGGGATTTTGTCACCTGGAACTACTGCTTATTTCAATAGATGTTGCTCACCCCTCAATAGCCAGTTCATCCTGACATGAAGTACCTCCCCTATGAAAACCTGACCTACCGCACTCCCCTGACGCCTGAGGAAATCTTAAAGCGAATCGATGACGTAATCGAACCTAAAAAGATGTTTAGAATGAAGGGCGGTTTTTGGGGAAACAGCGATCACAAGCCATATGAAGGATCAATCAAGGACCTGTCCTTTAAGATGACACGGATCATCAGTTACAGGAATTCATTTTTACCTGTCATCAAAGGAAAGATCGGAAGAGACATAAACGGAACCAAAGTTGAGGTTTCCATGAGGCTGAACTCATTTGTCTTGGTTTTTATGGCTATTTGGATGGCAGGAGTTGGACTTGCATGTGTGGTCATGCTCCCCCTGTTTACCTTTGAAGGTACCTTTGATTACCTGAACCTTATTCCCTACGGGATGCTGCTTTTTGGGCATGTCCTTGTCACAGGAGGGTTCAAGTATGAAAGCACCCGATCAAAGAAGGACCTCGCAACATTCCTGAAGGCAACCATCGAGTAAGGATAAGGGGTCGTAGGGCCGACTATTTCACTCATGAACCGCCCAACCTTCAGCTTGCGCGAGACTGTCAAAATCCAATCCAAATTTACCAGAAAAGAACTCGTCAAATTCCTGAAAAATTTTTTCGCGAAAGGCATTTCTCGCACTGTCCCTATTCCCCGTCGCCTCCCATTTCTTTTCTAACGTCTTTTTTATCGCTACCAGTTTTGCTTCAAGCTCCAGAGTTCTGGCTTGAATAAGAGAGTCGTTCAATATCGAATCTACTTGCTGCTGATAAAGGACCTGTTAAGCGACTTTAAATAGGCTCTTCTGTTCTGATTTAGAAGATTAGCAGGAAGTAAGGGAAAATGCCAATACCATTGCGACCCATTGGATGTAGTGTCTCCTCATATTGGGGTTAAGGTTATTCTATTTTCAAGCCTTGAGCTTGAATAACGCTGTCTGCATCGAGGCCTTGGCTGGTCAAATAATCGGCGAATTCCTGGTTAATCCTTGTACGCCATATCTGCAACGCACTGTCACGGCCTATGCCCCTTGCTTCAAATTCTTTCAGCTTTTTTTCTACCATCGAATAAAGCTCCTGTTCCATCGAATCCGTCCGCTGATGGAATTCAGCTGCTTCTTTTGCCTCGGTAAGCTGGGCCTGGTCATTTTGCTGACAGCCAATGAATGGAACCCCAAGGATAAGGATGATCGAAATAGCAGGTAGGGAGATGTTTTTCATGATCCAGTGTAAATGTTTCAGTTATCAACATGCTACTTGAAATAACACATCCTCAGGGAAAAGACAAAGAAAGGCACAGCATAAATTTCAACATACCTACTTATACGGCTCGGTTATGAAGCTCGCACCAATCAGTCAACATGTTTTGGAATTTTTGCTGAAAATGATCCCTCCTAAAACTCCGGTGGAATCAAATTCTTGTAGTGGCCGTTGAGCCGTGCCCGCGCCTTAAGGCGTTCAGCCTCAGTAACGATCGGCAGAATACGTTCCAGGTGCTGATGGATATATTGCAAGCGCTCCGTCTCCTGGTTGAACCCCAGTAGCTCAGCTTCCTCTTGAAGGTTAAACCCAATATGATGGCCAATCTCAAAAGCTGTTACTTCCTCAGGAACGTTTACCACACGTTTAGGAATGCCCAATACCTGATGAAGGGACTGCAAAAGCTTGAATACTTCATTTTGCAGGTAGGGCTCCTGCTTATTGATGTCTGGGAGCCAGCTTACCTGGGCAGCAGGATAAAGTTTCCCTGGACTTTTACGAAAAAATTCTTCGATTTTCAGCCGCCGCTTTCCCCTTGTAGTGATATCCATTTCTCCTCCAGGATATTTTTTATCGAGACTAACAACCTCTACCTCAGTAGCAAGGGTAGAAATCTCTTGTTCTACAACGGGAGGAATACCAAAGGTCGTTCCTTGTTGCAGACATTCATCGGTTAGCTGTCGATAACGGGGTTCGAAAATGTGTAACCGCAGCTTTTCGCCGGGATACACCACTAAACTGAGGGGAAACAATGGAAGAAAATCCATGGCAGGTTAACCCATGAAATTTAATTATGTTATAGATTTCATGTGTTTTTTTGAAGAATTTATATACAAAAAGTTCATTTTGTTTATTTCAGTAATTTTACTGAACACTTCCAGGGCCAACATTCCATATACCAACAGGTAGCTAACCGCAACCAGCGAAAACACCTCCTGGTACTCAGGGGCATTAAGGTAAGTCAAGTAAGTCATTGGAAGTAAGAGGCTCCAAAAAATGGGGAAACGATGCGAAGTCCACATGCCCAACAGGACCAGACTACTCACATACCAGGGGTGAACCGTTGTGGCCAGTGACAGATACAAGGCAAATGTCCAGAACATTCCCCTGATCAAAGCGGCAAGGTCCTTCCGAGGCTTAATCCAACCAATGGCCAGAATGCCCAGAAATGCGAGTATTCCCAATGCTCTACCCAGGAAGACCACCCCTGCTTTATAGCCGATAAAGGTGCGAACCAAGGGTTTTAACAGGTAATACACGCTTGCATTGAACTCGAATTGCTGAAAGTAGAGGGCAACGCTAGACGCCAAGTGCTGGAGCGTCTCCAAGTCTAAAATTGGACGAAAAAGCAGTATGGTGAGTGACAAGACCCCAACCCCGAAGCGGGCACTTTTCCAAAATCCCAAATAGCGTACCAGGAGAGGCAGCAACATAAGCGGCAACAATTTGCTGCACACTGCGAGGGTAAAAGGAAGGATGGAAAAAGACCACCTGTCGTTGGCAAGAAAGAAGAGGCTGGCCAACAAGAAAAACAACATGAACGCCTCCAAATGAAGGTTTCCTGTCAACTCCACGATCACCAATGGGTTCAGGGCGTAGAGCGAAATTCGCTTCGAAGGCAGGTCCGCCTTTTCAAGTAATTTGGCTCCAATAAGAAGCGTACCTATTTCAGCGAGGAATACCAACCCTTTCATCACATATACACCGCCGGCTATACTCTCAGGAAATAAGGTAACCGCCACCCAAAAAACAGCTTGACATACCGGTGGGTAGATCGTGAAGTATTCCGGGGAATTCAGGCCTTCAAATAGTTCTGGCGTCAGCCCAAGCGAGGCCATCAACCTGGGGTTGGCAGTATACGAGGTAGGCAGAGCTTCAAACGGACTTACCCCATTGGCCAGTAGATGTCCATCCCACAGAAACCGAAAATAGTCGTCTGAAAGTTCTGGAAGAGAAAAAACGGCTATTAACCGCCATGCGATGCCAATCCCAATGATCCACGGAATGCTAAGGTGGTTCAACCGAATCAGCCACCAGGTAAATACCACAAAGGCACCGCCCCACCAAAGCATCAAACTGGAAAAGGCTTCCCTTGGAGTGGTATATAACAATGCTGCAAGACATATGCCGCCTAAACATGCGACGGCTGATGCTTCAAATTTAGCAGCTGAAAAATGTGCTGGATTTTGTTGGGACACTTGGCAAAAATATCAGCCCAAATTTACAATTCATCCTGAGAACATATGTTCAGTAGAGGACATTGGTTTGAATGTTTGACGCCTTTCCCCAGATTTTTGCAATTTTACTCCATGGTCAATTACCTCTCTGCCGAAAACCTGTCCAAATCCTATGGAGAAAAGCAACTGTTTGCCGATCTGAACTTTGGTATTAGCCAAGGGCAGAAGATCGCACTGATTGGCATCAATGGCAGTGGAAAGTCAAGCTTGCTTCGGATTCTGGCTGGTCTGGACAATCCCGATGAGGGACGGATTAGCCTTCGCCGAGGGATAAAAGTCAGCTTCCTGCCACAGGAGCCTACGTTTGATGCACATCTGACGGTGGGAGAAGTGGTATTCCAGACGGATCACCCCGCATTGCGTGCCATCAGTGCGTACGAAACCTTGCTGGGAAAGGGTGAATTGACTGAAGAGGAGCAGACCCGCCTGCAGGAATTGACCGAAGAAATCGACCGCTTACAAGCCTGGGACATTGAGGTAAACATTCAGCAAATCCTAACCAAGCTGGAAGTTGGCTACCTGGAAACCTCCGTTGCAGCACTTTCAGGGGGACAGAAAAAGCGAGTGGCAATAGCCCAAGCATTGATCGAACAGCCTGAACTGCTCATCATGGATGAGCCCACCA
>JBCDIQ010000259.1:0-8578 GCA_039024295.1 Bacteroidota bacterium
ATTCTATACGTGTTACCTATTTAACCCTTAACAACCTAAACAGCATGCGTGGTATTTACAAAATAGTCATCACTCTGACCTTTGCCCTGCTGGCAAGCGGAGTGATGTTTGGACAGGGAGCTGCCGAGTACAAAGGCGGCCTAAAAGTAAAGCTTAGCGATGACGGCTCGAAGTACTTCCGGCTTATTACTTGGCACCAGGTATGGGCTACTAGTAGTGATCTTGCGGGAGAAAATACTCCTGACTTTGACATGACATTTTTATTACGTCGTTCTCGATTTTTGGCATATGCCCAGATTAACAAGAGATTCCTGATTTTGACGCATTTTGGTCTAAACAGTATGGGACCTAATAATATGGGTGTTGCTAGCCCATTAGGTCCGAACGGTGGTAATTCAGAATTCTTCATGCATGATGCTTGGGCGGAATACACTATTTTTCCAAAGAAGCTCTACATTGGAGCTGGTCTACATTATTGGAATGGCGTATCTCGCTTGACAAACAGTTCTACCCTTAACTTGCTTACACTTGATGCGCCTCTCTTTAACTGGTTTAGCATAGGAACATCTGATCAGTTTGCACGTCACTTGGGTGTCTACGCCAAAGGTAAAATTGGCAAACTAGATTATCGTATTGCTTTAAACGATGCGCTGAATAATCCGGGTGTGGGTCAAGGTGAGGCTGGCCAAGTCGAATCTGTTTACAGGAATGTTGAAAAAGATGGAGGTGGTAAAATCATCCAAGGCTATTTCAATTATCAATTCTTGGATCAAGAGGGTAATACTTTGCCTTATTTCGTAGGCTCTTATTTAGGAGGAAAAAAGGTATTAAATGTCGGGGCAGGATTCTTTACACATTTTAATGGAACCTCCACTTTCACAACTAATGATGCGGGCATAATCGATACAACAATTAATACCGCAACAACTTTTTCTGCTGATGTTTTTTATGATGCGCCTATAGGTGATAATGGATCAGCTATCACAGCGTATGGAGTTGTTTACGTGCATGATTGGGGTGATGGCCTTGTACCTTCCGGTGTAATTGGAGCAGCTACAGGAAATATTTATTATGCCCAAGTAGGCTATGTTTTACCTGATTTTTCAGACAAAGGTCGTCTTCAGCCTTACGTGGCTTACTCATTACAAGACTTAGATGTTTGGGAAGACTTTGAGACTTCAAGTCAAAGTATTCTGAAACTTGGAGCAAACTGGTACCTAGCAGGGCACCATGCGAAAATTACTGGGGAGTATGTTCTCACTACACCAGCAACAGCTGTAGGCGATCCTAACCCTAACGGTCAAATTCGTATCCAGGCAATGATCTGGTTATAAGATATATTTTTTAGGCATCTGGGCCTGTGCCCGGATGCTTCAATGTTGAATGTGTTTCTATCTTTAATTTGTTGAGCTATGAGTAATAAAGATTTAAAGCAGTACTGGAAGCGAAACCTGTTGTATTTGACAGTTTTGCTAGCCATCTGGTTCATCGTGTCCTACGGGCTCGGTATCCTGGGTGGAAGTTTCTGGTGGGCCCAGCAGGGTGCCATCTATGTATTTGTCGCCTTGATCTTCGCGTATGTGTACCTGATGAACAAGCTGGACAAGGAGTATGATGTGGATGAGAAATAAGGCCACATGTTAAGTGGACGGCAATAAGGTTTTCAAAAAATAATCAACTGAAAACTGTAAACCGAAAACTGTAAACTTATTTAATTTTAATTAACACCAAAAAAACAACGATCTATTATGACTTTACAAATATGGACGTTTGTCATGGTGGGCCTGAGTTTCGCACTCTACATTGGGATCGCAATTTGGTCTCGTGCAGGTTCTACTAAAGACTTCTATGTAGCCGGTGGTGGAGTATCTCCACTTGCAAACGGTATGGCAACTGCAGCTGACTGGATGTCGGCAGCTTCTTTCCTGTCTATGGCAGGCTTGATCTCTTTCATGGGATATGATGGGGGGGTTTACCTCATGGGATGGACAGGTGGTTATGTACTACTAGCACTTCTCTTAGCCCCTTATTTGAGAAAATTTGGTCAATTTACTGTACCTGATTTTATCGGAGCTCGTTATTCCAATCCTAATCAAAAAGATGGAGTTAACGTCGCACGTTTGGTAGCGATCATTTGTGCCCTGTTCGTTTCTTTTACCTACGTTGTAGGACAGATGAAAGGGGTTGGGGTTGCTTTCGCTCGTTTCTTAGACGTACCATTCGAAATAGGTATCGTAATTGGTATCGCTATCGTATTTTTCTATGCTGTACTCGGTGGTATGAAAGGTATCACCTACACCCAGGTAGCTCAGTACTGTGTATTGATCTTCGCTTACCTCGTACCTGCGATCTTCATTTCAATGCAGATCACTGGAAATCCATTGCCACAATTAGGCCTCATCGGTGAATTCAAAGGAGAAGGCATCTCACTTCTTGATAAGCTCGATTCTTTGAACACGGAACTTGGCTTTACCGCTTATACACAAGGAACCAAGTCTACTGTTGACGTATTCTTCATCACAGCTGCCCTGATGTTGGGTACTGCAGGTCTGCCTCACGTAATTGTACGTTTCTTCACTGTACCTAAGGTAAGTGATGCGCGTCTGTCTGCTGGATACGCTTTGGTATTCATCGCGATTCTTTACACCACTGCTCCTGCAGTTGCTGCTTTTGCTCGTGCCAACATGATCGACACCGTAATGGGTAAAGACCTAAACGGAATCGCCTATTCCGATGCGCCTTCTTGGATTGCAAGTTGGGAAAGTGCCGAACTGATCAAAATGGGAGATAAGAACGGTGATGGCAAAATTCAGTACTACAATGATGCTTCTCCAGCAGGGCAAGCCCTTGCGGCTGCCAATGGATGGCAAGGAAATGAGTTCGTGCCTGACCGTGACATCATCGTACTGGCTAACCCAGAAATTGCACAGCTTCCCGATTGGGTAATTGCCCTCGTGGTAGCTGGTGGTCTTGCCGCTGCCCTTTCAACTGCTGCTGGTCTGTTGTTGGTAATCTCTACTTCTGTAGCACACGACTTGCTGAAGAAGACCTTTATGCCAAACATTACTGATAAGCAGGAGCTGATGTATGCTCGTATCGCTGCTGGTATTGCGGTAGTAGGTGCCGGTATTGCCGGTATGAACCCTCCAGGCTTTGTGGCACAGGTGGTAGCCTTTGCCTTCGGTTTGGCAGCTTCATCTTTCTTCCCAGCGATTTTGCTCGGTATCTTTGACAAGCGTACCAACATGCAAGGTGCAATCGCGGGTATGGTAGTAGGTATTGTATTCACAGCGACTTACATCATCTACTTCAAAATTGCTAAGGCTGCACCTAACACACCTGACAACTGGTTCTTTGGTATTTCTCCCGAAGGTATCGGTACATTGGGTATGTTGATCAACATGGTAGTTACCCTAGCGGTTTCTCGTATGACGCCTCCTCCATCTCAGGAGATTCAGGATCTTGTAGAAGATATCCGTATCCCACGTGGTGCTGGCGAAGCCGTAGCTCACTAAATATTTCGACTTTGATACTCAGCCGGAAGGTTCTTTTGAACCTTCCGGTTTTTTTATGGAGATATTTAACCTCGACGGGGGCCACTTAATCTCGACGAGGTTCCGAACCCTGTCGAGGTTTTTAAGGTTTTGCTGACATGGTTTCGTACTTTCGTATTTCATAACCTTGACGAGGTTCCGAACCCTGTCAAGGTTTCATCGATTCGAAACCCTGTCAGGGTTTTACTGTCAAGGTTTAGGTAGACATAATGAAAAAAGAAGCTGCCCCCATTTTTGGTATACACGCTGTAAGTGAAGCCCTTCAAGCAGGTAGAAGTATTGACAAATTAATCCTGCGACAGGGAGGGCTGAATGATCGCTTGAAAGAGGTCAAGCAATTGGCAAGGGCTCAAAACATCCCCGTGCAAACAGTCCCTGATATCCGGCTAGATCGTCTTTCCAAAGGTGAACCCCACCAAGGAGTGGTAGCCATTGCAGCAGCTATCTCCTTCCAGTCATTAGAGAAATTACTGCTAGCGTGGCATGAAGCCAAGTACCAACCCCTTTTGGTGATGCTTGACGGAGTTACAGATGTCCGGAATTTTGGTGCAATCGCTCGGAGTTGTGAGGTCATGGGAGCTGATGCACTTGTTGTGCCAGCCAAACGGTCAGCTGCAGCAAATGGAGACGCCCTTCGGGCCTCAGCAGGTGCCCTCAATCACCTTGCGCTTTGTCGGGAGACCAACCTGATCGATACCGTCATGCTCCTACAGGCTTATGACATAAGGTGTATCGCGATGGACGAAAAAATCGACCGAAGTATTTTTGACATGGAGCTACAAGGTTCTCTTTGCCTGATATTTGGCTCTGAAGAGAAGGGAATTACCCCGTCTGTGCTGAAAAGGGTAGATGAAAAAGGATCAATCCCCCAACAAGGCCAGACGTCTTCCCTGAATGTATCTGTCTCCGTAGGCATGGCCTTACTGGAAGCCACCCGGCAAAGAGCGCCAGGCCTGGCCTAAGGTGCCTTCGGTCCACCTTTTTGTGCGGCCTGCTCACAGCGCGCAAGGAATCGCTTCATGTTCTCCTCCAATACAGAATTCGATTCAATCCACTGGCGGTTAATGGTTCTTAGCCTTTCTTGCTCATCCTGCAGATTGTCCAGAAGGTGCGTAAGGCGTTTACAGAGGTTTTCTGGGGTAAAGGGTGCGATCACATGCCCATTATGCTTGTCTATGAACAGCTCCTGGGTTGCAGGGCTGTCGTTCACAACTGGTATTGCCCCTGCGTATCGACCTTCTGCCACTGCATTTGAGTAGCCATCATAAATAGGGGCAGAAATAAAAAGATTGACCATTGGCCAGAGGGCTAATACCCATTCTCTGGGCAGTTGATCAGATACATATTGAAAATTGGGATACGTATCGGCAAGGTTCTCAGCCAGCTCCAGGGTCTTTCCAGAAATCTGATAACCTGCAGAAAAAATGAGGAATTTTACATGGGAGAACTTGCCTGCTGCTAGCAAGTGAGCGTAGGACTGAAGGATTATTTCTCCCTGGTAAATGGGCTTCATGCCCCGAGGAGCCAACACCACAGGCTGCCCAGGCTGGATACCAAAATAGGATTGTACTTTCTGGAGGGTGTCTTTGGAAGGGTGAAATAGCGAGGGTTCCACCCCCCATCGATTGAGGTGTATTTTGTTCGGAGGAATTTGAAACCAGTCTTTAATGGCGTCCACCAGTACGAGGTTATCCCCAGTAATGTAACTCGACTCAGACAAAGAATGAGACACGAGTGTTCGGAAGATGCGCCATTTTAATGGCGCAATTAATTGTGAAAATTTCCCGGGAGGGGCAGTTTCTTCCCAATTATGGAGGGGGCGATCGCCATAATTCAGGGGGTATTCGAGTATATCAGCTCCCATAGCCACAGACACCAGGGGGCGAAACCCAGACCGATCGGCCCAAACGCCGAATGGAGTAATGTTGATAGGGTTCAGGACATCTACTTGGTATTCCTGGAGCACTTTCAACAACCGATCACCTGAAAACAGGTAACTCAAATAAGAAGGTTGACCCTTTCGCGAAAATCTGGGGGGAACATAGACTGTCTCAATGCCCGGGCAAGTACCTTGTTCAAGTGAGAAAAGAGTTACCTGAGCCCCAGCACGTTTAAGTCCATGACACCATTTGTGCGTATGAAAACTTCCAGGGCTACAGAGAACACCTACGTGCATCAGAAATTTTTCCCCAAAGATAGCAATAGCATGGGAGATTGTAAGGTGTTATCCTCCATGCCGAATGCCATATCCATCCTCAGCAAGTACCCCAGAATTCGTGTTCTGAGTCCACTACCAAAGGTAAACAAAAACGGACTTTTTAAAGTCTGTAGCTCAACGGTGACGGTCCCGTTGGTCACGATTTGTACATCCGTGGGATTTTTTTGAGAAAAAGGATTCCCGGAATCCCAGGCAGTACCTACATCCATAAATGGAATAAACTCAAGGCTATATAATGGGCCTGAGTTAAGGGCTCTTTTCGCCATGCGAGAAATCGGAATCCAGAGTTCGGCATTAAGCAATACATATTTGCTCCCTGAGCGAGAGTTGAACCAGAATCCACGGGCTGGAGTAATAAATTCTTGGAAGGAAAAAGTCGTTACATCGGGGTTGACACGGGTTACCTGATCCCTGAGTTGGTCCCCTTCTGAATTATCTGCGAGGGCAATTCCCCCAAGTGTTGCCATATCTCCTCCCAGATAGAAGCGTTGCTGGGAAGGACCAAAGCTGGCACCAGCCGCAAGCCGTGTCGCCAGGGTGATGTGGTTATATACTTGATCGTACCGCTGTAAGTCCAGTTGAACACTATGAAAAGCAAAATCAGAAGAACTTGTTGAATAAAGTGAATTGGCTGCTAGCTCACCTCTCATTCCTTTAAAAGGGAGCCCTTCGCGAGCTTGGGTATTGTCAAATCCAGTAGCAACTCCTGCCCGCGCCAGATGATCGGTTTGATCCTGAAGCTCAGGATTAATCAGTTTGAGGTCACGGCGCTGAATTCGCCTCCCCCCGATTTCAACATCAACAAATGCGTTCCTGGCAATTGGGTACCTTACCCCCATGTCTACTAACACCTGGTCATACCTGAAAATGAGGGAGTCTATTGGGAAAAAGAGGCTGCTTCTTTGAAGGTGCCGACGTGTGTATCCCGCTTGGACATACAAGTCAAGTTTCTTCTTCAGGTAGGCGTACTTGACCTGGGCATCTCCATTTCTTAGGTTAAGGTAAGGAGTTATGTTGAAGTCTAACTGATGGTGGTGAAATTGATCGGTATACCTAAGGCCAAACGGAACCCCATACCTTGCAATTGGATCAAAATTCACGCCCAGGTCCATAAAGTCTGCAGACCATCGTGAACTTGCAGCCACAGGTTTATCAACCTTGATTGTACTCAGCGAAGGTGCCTGCTCCGGTTTAAAGGTTCCTTTTAATACACTCGCCGTCTCTCTTTCTATTTCCTGAAAAATCTCCTCTTCTTCGGCTTTGACCTCATAGGGGTCTTCTTCTTCGTCAAAGATGTAGTACCGAACCTTGGGTTTTTCCTCTTCAGTGGTAGGTTCGGGTGCTTTGGGAGCCTCTGGCGGCTCTTCTGCTGAAATTTGTTTCAGGCTATCAAACAACCGCTGTTTGGCTTCCAATTCAAGCCTGGCTGCCTCTTGCTGCTGAATCAGGATTTCGAGTTCCTGTTTTTTACGTTCAGCTTCATTGAACGCAATAAGGTATTCCATCCTAAGCAGGGTCGGTTCGGTGCGCTCAGGAGGAGTCAGGCTGCTCATGGGTAAGTGGAACAGAGAGAGCTTACCTTCAAAAGGAGAAGAAAATGCAAGAGAATTTTCGTGTAGGTCCAGGCCATCGATACCGCGGGCCAGATTGGTCAGGGGCTGTGTCTCTCCCAGGAAAATATTGATCTTAGATAAATTCTGTATCCCTAGCTGATCCGATTGGTAAACCAACTCAAAGCTATTGGGAGCAAATGGAAGGTGCTCATCAATGGTCGGGGTTTTGGTAAGCTGTTTTAGTTCTTTTGCCTCCTCAGACAAGGGGTATATAAAAAGGTCATAGTCGCTTTTATAACTTTCCCAGTGCTTGACAGTAGTGGTCAGGCCAATTGTATCTCTGTTGGAACTGAAAAAGATTGACGCATCATCATAACTCCAGCTAGGTTCAATATCGTCATATGGATCATTGGTAAGGGCCTTTGGTACAGCAGCAGGTTCCAATGCTTTCAGGGTGAAAATGTCTGTTTTGCCACTTCTCATACCTGAGAGCGCAAGCTGTGTTCCATCGTGTGACCAACTCAGGTTATTTACCTGACTAAGAACACCTTCAATGGGTACAAGGGTCGAATTATTTTCTCTTATGTCATGGTAAACAAGGTGAAGGATACCGTTTCTGAAAGAGGTGGTGGCAAGAAAATTTCCATCCTTGCTCCAGGCCAGCGGATACATGTACGTACCTGATGCTCCAGGCGTACTGGTACTCAGGGAGGACCACTCTTGTGTGGACAGGTCATAACGGCTCAGGACATGTTGATTGCCTTGATCCAGGTAAACAGCGAGTTGCTTGCCCGTTGGATCATAGGCGAAGGTCATCAACTCCTGCTGGTTTTTGATGGGAACTTCTTCTAGTTTTTCCAGATGCCCCAATTCGGTCCTGCCATTTGCATTGCTGGCCGAACGTTCAAGTACGTGTTCTCGCCAGCGTTCGGTCAGCGTTTTTAATGTAATTCCAAGAACGGAAATGATTCCCGACTCAATAGAGTGAGAAATATTGGCCAGGTAAACAATTTCTGCGATTTTCTGCTCACTGTATTCATGAACAATGAAATGCCATAAAGATTTCCTTAACACCTTGTGCGGCTTTCCTTCTCCCTCAATGGCCAGTTGCAGCATCTGCTCGCTTGGGATACTTTGTAGCCAGGTTTCGTCCTGATAATCCCAACCTTCCCCTATATAATCGACCAGTCCTTTGGTAAACCAATTCGAGCTGTAGAGCAATACATGACTTTGAAATGTGCTGCTAAATCTGG
>JBCDIQ010000260.1:0-8568 GCA_039024295.1 Bacteroidota bacterium
GTGAGAATGTGTACTATGGAGTATAATTCTGACTTTACCGCAAAATGGAATGGGGTTGAAATGGAGTATTTAGAAGGAGAAATAAAAATTCCTAATAAGTTAAATAAGTATCTTGATTTTCCGATTAAGAAAATTTTAATTCGACCTCATACACATAACCGAATGAATAGTGTAATAATAAAAGGGCTTCAGGATTTATATGTTGATACACTTCAATTAAATACAGAGTATGAATTATCAGGCGAAATCATTGAAGTTGCTGATAAGACACCAATATTTGAAGTAAGAATAAAAGATAAAACCAGCCTCTAATGAAGCACTAGCTTGGTGTTTGAATCTGCATAGATTCCCTGGCAAATGGTTCGTCAGATATGCAAGATCGACAAGCAAGGCGAAATGCTGCTTAAAATCGCAATGAAGAAGCTGTACCTTTCCGCTCGGGCATTTGACCGAATTCTGAAAGTATCGCGCACCATCGCCGACCTTGGAGATAAACCGGATATTTTGCCACAGCATTTGGCGGAGGCCATTCAGTACCGGAGTTTTGACCGGGAGAACTGGGTGGGATAATTATTTGGATCAATCACGAGATTGCCAAATGCTTGGGTTCCTACTTGTGTGAAATACTGCCAGGACTGTTACGGTATTTTCATCTATCGTGTAGATGATCAAATAAGACCTAAAAGGTGAAGGGAGCAGGTATTTTCTCCTTCTTTTTTCTGAATCTGCGTAAGGATATCGATCCGGATGTTTACTGATTATTTCAAATCCTGCGTTTACTACCGATAGGAATTTGTGGCCGATTCCAGAAGTTTGATTTTCATACCAAATAGCAGCTTCCTCCATATCTTGCAGTGCCGCTTTGGTGACTACGACTTGATGAGTCATGTCTGCTGATCTATCTTGGACGTTATTTTTTCCATCACCTCATCTACCGTATAAATTGGCATGTTACCTTCCCTAAGCAAAGCCTCTCTTCGATCCAGCTCGGCTACCTGCGCAGTTGTCAACGTAGCATCACTTTCTTCTAGCAATGCCAAAATTGCATTAATAGCCGCATATTGTTCCATTCTGGTAGCCTGCTGGGCTAGGGAATAGATTTTTTCTACAATCTGAGTCATGTATTGAACGATTAATACATGAATTTACGAAAATCTAGTTAGGAAGATATATTTCACAAAGCCGCCAAGAACCTCAATCCAAGAATGTGTATACAGAAATAGCTTGGTGCTGGAATTTACATTTGTACCCTCTCGCACGGTACGACAAGTGTGTAAAATTGACAAACAGGGAGAAATGCTGCTTAAAATCGCAATGAAGAAGCTGGACCTTTCAGCTCGGTTATTTGATCGGTTCCCTTGGGTAGGTTCTAGTTCTGGACTTCAAGTGGATAATCCTGGATCAAAATTTCTGCTGGTAAGTTTAACAGTTCAGATAACTTTCGAATCATGCTCAAGTTAAGTTTCCGCTTTCGATTCATGATCTCTGACACCCTTCCTTTACTTCCAATGATTCCTGTTAGGTCTTTTTGAATGAGTCCCATTTCTTCCATCCTGATCTTAATAGCATCAATGGGATCAGGTAAATCGATGGGATAATATTTATTTTCAAAATCTTCTATCAACAAAGCAAGAACCTCTGCTTCATCCCCTTCCGGAGAATCTACTGGCGCATCAAATATTACTTCTAACCTTCCCAAGGCTGAATAATAATCATCATCATTTTTGATGGGCCTGATGGCTATAGGAGAGTTAAATGGTGTTTGCATCGATTCGATCATATTCTTTGTGCGTGCCAATAAATCTGATGAATGCCCAACTCCTTTCATAATTGAACTTCACGATTAATCGATAGTGATTGCCCTTTATATTGAAAACAACCCTGTTGTTGCCAACAACACTTGCATTTTTATAGGTCTGTTTGACTTCATTAGGGTTCTTCCAATTATGCTTCCTGGCAGTCTGATATCAGAGTTAAAAGTGCAACTCACTGTCTGAGGACATTTCCTAAGATACATTCCATTCTGGTTAACCTCTAGTCTCCCCTTCCCATCTTATCCCCTTTTTCCCTATATTTGAGCATACCTCTTAACACCTGCTTCAAATGGGAATCTTTGATTTTATTCGCGGCCAATTTATCGATGTCATCGAATGGGTAGATTATTCACGTGACATGGTCATGTGGAAATTTCCCGATCAGGACAAAGAAGTAAAAATGGGC
Source organism: Bacteroidota bacterium (assembly GCA_039024295.1). Lineage (GTDB taxonomy): Bacteria > Bacteroidota > Bacteroidia > J057 > J057 > JBCDIQ01. The sequence goes on from JBCDIQ010000260.1 coordinate 2,221, forward strand.
GCACAATTCACCGTTCGTGAGTCACAGGTGGCCATCCTCATCAATGAGGGAAAAATGGCTGATGTGTTTGAGCCGGGGCGTTTTGAGTTGACCACCCGGAACATGCCCATCATGACCAAGCTCAACTCCTGGAAATATGGATTTGAGTCGCCTTTTAAGGTGGACGTGTATTTTTTCAATACCCGCCAGTTTACGGATAACAAATGGGGTACGCCTAGTCCCGTAACCATTGCAGACAGCAAATTTCAGCAGGTAGAATTTCGGGCATATGGTTCGTACAACTTCCGCATTCAGAACTTTGAGCAGTTTTTCAAAGAATTTGCAGGAACAGATCCGCAGCTGACCCTGGCAGAAATTGAACCTACCCTTAAGGGGAAACTGGTAGACCGCTTCACAGAGATTGTGGCAGAAATGGCCCAGAACAATTTCTCCTTTGTAGAAATGCAGGCCAATAAGAGTGAATTCGTTCAGGCCCTGATGCCTCGGATTCAATCCTACATGGATGGGTTCGGCCTCGAATTGACAGATTTTTCCATCCAGAGCATTACCCTGCCCGATGAACTCACGGAATACCTCCGCAAAAACACCCAGATGAACATGGTGGGGGACCTGCAGCGGTTTACCCAATTTCAGATGGCCAATGCCATTGAGAAGTCTGCCGAGAATCCCGGTGGCTCCAGCCAGGGAATGGACCTGGGTGCAGGCATGGCTATGGGGCAAATGATGATGAACCAGATGAACCAGGCCAACTCAGGTGGTGCAGCTCCAGTACAGGAAACCAAAGAGGACATTTTGAAGTTGCTAAAGGAGCTAGGGGAATTGAAAACTGCGGGGATTTTGACAGAAGAAGAGTTTAATGACAAGAAAAAGGAGCTTCTCGCGCGTCTCTGATCATCGTCCACCTTGGAAAATAGTCCTGATGCTTTCGGTTACAGGACTGCTAGCCTTGTTTGTGCTTAATTGTCGCCAGCAACGGGAAACCTACGCCAGCCTGGAATCTACAAACGGGTACACAGGCATACAATCTTGTCAGCCCTGTCACAAAAAAATCTACCAAAGCTACCTGGAAACCGGCATGGGACAATCCATGTATCGTCCGGATGGCAACAACATCATCGAAGCCTTTGACGAAACGGCCCTGGTATATGATCCTTTCTCAGACTATTATTATCGCCCTTTTTGGGTAAGTGGCGAGATGTTCATCCAGGAGTTTCGCCTCGGAGAATCCGATACGGTGTACGAGCGGACAGAAAAAATTGATTACGTGGTGGGATCAGGACACCAGACACGCTCTTACCTCCTGGAGCGCAACGGCTATTTTTACGAGGCACCCATTACGTGGTATGTCAGCAAAGGCATTTGGGACCTGAGTCCCGGGTATGATGAAGGCAACAATTCTCGCTTTGAACGGGAGATAGGGGAAGAATGTCTGGCTTGCCACACCGGACACATCGAGTACATTCCGGGGAGCAAAAACCGCTACAAAAAAGTATCTACAGGTATAGACTGTGAAAAATGCCACGGCCCCGGTGAGGCGCACATCAAAGCAATTGAAGCCGGACAGTTGATTGATGTAGGAGAAGAAATTGATTACACGATTGTGAATCCCGGCAAGCTGCCCATCCAGCAGCAGTTCGACGTGTGCCAACAGTGTCACTTGCAGGGCATCAACGTGTTGCCACACGATCGCTCAGTCATGGACTTCAGGCCTGCAATGCTGTTACAAGCAAATCAAGACATATTTCTGGAACAGGACCCTGATGCAGACGCCTTTGGTATTGCCTCTCATGCCGAGCGACTCCGGCAGTCGGAATGCTTTCTTAACTCAGGCGGTAAGCTGACCTGTACCACTTGCCACGACCCACATAAAAGTATTTCGGTGACCGATTCCATGGTGTACATCCGTCAATGCGAAAGTTGCCACCAGGATGCCACCACTCAGACCCTTTGCAATGCGCCGGATAGCCTGCAAATTACCATGCAGGGCAACTGCGTAAGCTGCCACATGCCAGTAGGGGGCACACGTGACATTCCCCATGTGCGGTTTCACGACCACAAAATTCGCGTGGTTCGAAAAGATCAACCTGTGGAGGGCCTGGCAGAAACCAAAGCATTTCTCGAATTAATTTGTGCAACGCGAGACACGGTCCCAGATGATTTATGGGGAAAAGCATGGCTCTTGTATTACGAGCAGCAGCAGTCCAATCCGAAATTTTTACATCGCGCCGATAGCCTGCTTACTGGCCAGCAACCTTACGAACGCGCGCGTGTGGCTTTTTACCAGAATAAATTGCCAGAGGCCCGGAAGTGGATTACCCAAGCGATAGAAGCCCAAGCCGACAACGCCTTTCTATGGTTTTTGAAGGGAGAAATTGAAGCGAAGGCTAACAACTATGCCGAAGCCCATGCAGCCTTTTCTACTGCTTATACATTGAGTCCGGAAAGTGTGGAATCAGGCATGCTCGCTGGTGTCAACCTGCTCAAAGCCCAGCAAGGAAATCCAGAAGCACTCGCCACGGCAAAATCGCTTTTTGAGCAATTACTGGAACGAAAACCATTTGATGCGAGGCTATTGACCAACCTTGGATTTGTGTACCTGAACGAAGGTGCCCCTAGACGAGCAGAATCTTTATTGCTACAAGCCCTGAAGTATGAACCAGAATATCCCCAGGCCCTGGAAAACCTCCTTTTGCTCCATGCCAGACAGGGAAATGCCGTGTTGGCGAAGCGCTACTTCGAGCGGCTTAATCGAATTGCACCAGAGATAGCCGCCAGGTATCAGCAACTGATGTGATCTGCACAAGAAGGTAGCAATTGGTTGCTTCTCATATTCCCCCAACGTAATTTCGCCCCCATGGCAAAAGCGAAAAAACTACCCACACGAGCCGAAAATTATCCAGAGTGGTACATCGAACTGGTCAAGCGCGCTGACTTGGCCGAAAACTCGGATGTCCGAGGCTGCATGGTCATCAAGCCCTATGGCTATGCCATCTGGGAACGCATGCAGCGGGTATTGGATGACATGTTCAAAGAGACAGGCCACGTAAATGCCTATTTCCCCTTGTTTATCCCCAAATCCTACCTCAGCAAGGAGGCTTCCCATGTCGAAGGCTTTGCCAAAGAATGTGCGGTGGTGACCCACTATCGCCTCAAAAATGATCCCGAAGGGAAGGGCGTAATCGTGGACCCCGAAGCCAAACTGGAGGAAGAACTCATCGTCCGCCCTACTTCCGAAACCATCATTTGGAGTACGTATCGCAATTGGATTCAGTCCTACCGGGATCTGCCGTTACTGATCAACCAGTGGGCAAATGTGGTTCGCTGGGAACTTCGCACCCGCCTGTTTTTGCGTACCGCAGAATTTTTATGGCAGGAAGGCCACACCGCCCATGCCAGCAAAGAGGAAGCGGTTGAAGAAGCTGAGCGCATGCTAGAAGTGTACGCCACCTTTGCAGAAAATACCTTGGCGATTCCAGTGGTTCGCGGCGTAAAAACGGAGCGGGAACGCTTTGCCGGAGCCGAAGAAACGTACTGTATCGAAGCATTGATGCAGGATGGGAAGGCACTGCAAGCGGGTACTTCTCATTTTTTGGGACAAAACTTCGCCAAGGCATTCGAAGTAACCTTTGCCAATAAAAACAACCAGGAAGAATACGTCTGGGCTACCTCCTGGGGCGTAAGTACCCGCCTGATGGGAGCCCTGATCATGACCCACTCCGATGATGATGGGTTGGTATTACCTCCTTCCCTGGCCCCATTCCAGGTAGTCATCATTCCTATTTACCGAAAGGAAGGGGAAGCAGAAAAGGTGATTGGTCGCTGTAAAGAATTGGTCGCTGAATTGAAAAAAGTGGGGATCCGGGTTAAACTGGACGATGACGATACCAAAAAGCCGGGCTGGAAGTTCGCCGAATGGGAACTCAAAGGGGTTCCTTTACGTTTGGCGCTGGGACCTCGTGACCTGGAAAATGGACAAATTGAGGTAGCGCGTCGTGACACACGAGAAAAGGCATCTTATGCCTTAGACGAAGGGTTCGTTGGACAAATTCAGACATTGTTGGACGAATTCCAGCAAGGCGTTTTTCAGCGTGCCCTCAACCTGCGAGAAGAAAACACCACCAAGGTGGATACCTGGGAAGATTTCAAGGCCCAGTTAGAACAGCCCATTCCAGGCTTTATTTATGCGCATTGGGACGGCACCACCGAAACGGAGGAAGCCATCCAAAATGAGACCAAGGCGACCATTCGGTGCATTCCCTTGAACCAGGAGGAAGAAGCTGGAACGTGTGTATACTCCGGGAAGCCTTCTAAGGGGCGGGTATTGTTCGCCAAAGCCTACTAATAAGCTGGGGAGGGACTGGGCGCACCTCTATTGCTGTAACCCCTAATTCCCTAAGTGATGCAAAAAAATGAAGAGCTTACTTGGTTAGAGGAACAATGGCACCAACTACTAGCAGATTGTCGGGTAAGCGTGCCAAAGGCCTCTTATGCCTACCAAGAGGTGTTGGAACAGTATGGTAAATCCGGTAGGAAGTACCACAACTTCCACCATTTGGTGGAGCTCTTACAAGCATATATGTGGGTGGAGGAAATGGTTGACCACAAGCTCGAGGTTAGGACTGCGATTTGGTTTCATGACCTGATCTATCAGCCTCTGCGAAAGGATAACGAGTTGAGGTCGGCCCGCAGGGCCTTACTCCACCTGCGGGACTGGGAGACCAGCAAACTGGAGGAACGAACCGTTTTTGACCTGATTGTCTCTACCCGAAATCATCAACCCTTATGGGACCACCCCGATTGCCATCTTTTCCTGGATTTGGATTTAGGTATTTTGGGCAGAGAACGCGCCAGATATGAGGCATATACCCAAGAGATTCGAGAGGAATATAAAATGGTACCCGCTCCCCTGTATCGTTCCGGCAGAAAAAAGGTTGTTAACAGTTTTCTAGGTAGGCCGAGGCTTTACTTTACCAATCACTTTTTTGAACGCCTGGAGACGCGTGCACGGGAGAATTTAACTTGGGAGTTGGAGCAGTTGGAGGGAAATTGAAGTAAACCCAGTATACAATTCCAATCTCGATTTTTGATTCCTGGTCCTTATATCAGCTTAGTAGCAAGTCAGGAAGCGTACTTGATAGCGTGAATAATCCGCTATCCATTACTTTTTCGGTATTTTCGAACTGCCTTTTTGAACTTCTTCAAATTAGACTCATGCATAGCCACATCTCCCTGAAAAAGAACTCGATTTTGTTGGTCGATAAGATATGTATCCCCGTTGTTTTCAATAGGAATTTCATTGGTCATCCAAAAGACGTTTTCGGGATCATAGAATAACGGGTATGGAAATTTAATCACATTCAACGCGCTATATTGAGCATCCTCAAATGACTTACCACGAGTAATGAGTAATACGGGAAGGTTTAATTCATCAACAATTTCCTTCCATATAGATTTCCATTGCAATAATTCCCCTACACAAATTGAGCAACTAGACTTGTAATAGGCTACAACTTTTAGGGTACTTTCCCGGAACTCAACGGAATCAAAAACGGCGTCGCTGAGTGGAGTAAATGAGGTTAGATCAATGTATAGCCTTTGAGTTTTCTCATTTGATATTTCCTCAGCGATATCTTTTTCAAGTAGGCTACCCGCTCCTAATAAAAATGAAGCTGAGAGAACCAGTAAGGTAATAGGGGCTGAAAGAGAAATATTATTTTTCATGGCAAGGAATAAGCTATTATATCTGATGAAAGAAAGTCAATCGCATATAGCATCTTGTTGGGGCTATCAACACAGAAAGCGATAATGTTCCGATCTAGTACAATTCGCTTTACAGGAGATCCATCCCACCCAAATACAAAAATTTCATTTGTTAGTGCTCGGTACCAACCTGGCTGAGGAAAATCACTAGGGGCTTCACTTTCTGATTTACCGCTGTATAATAAATAAAGTGCATCATCTTCTGCATCTACTCCCACATAGGTTTGTTTGGTTTTACCAGTGATCACAAATTGAAAATTTCCGTATAGTTTGACTGGTTTCCAAATAGTAGAAATCTTTTCGGGTCCTCTGAGTGTAAAAGCAAGTGTGTCATGTTGAAATACTTGAACATAATCGTTGTAGAAGTTTGCAGTGGCTGCCCATTGCTTATTTGGCGAGATGGAAAAAATGCCCTGATGCACTTGTGCATACAATCTGTCTTTCTTTTCAAATCTTCCTTTTCGCTTTGGTAGATTGCCTATGCGCTTCACCAAACTTCCACTGGTATCACACACAAAAATTCTAGCATTTGGGTCGGTTAATGAAAGGCTCCAAATTTCATTTTGGGCCCCAACCTGAGGATATAAA
>JBCDIQ010000261.1:0-8563 GCA_039024295.1 Bacteroidota bacterium
GTGAGAGATAAAAAGAGCACGATCAGGTAGTTAAGGTGTCTGAGATTTTTCATGGTAAATTTTGGGTTAGCATTTGAGGGTAAAAAATAACCAAGGGGAATCTACCGAATATTACCTTGGTTATCAATATATTCCTATAACTCAAAAAGTCCTATTGTCCGCGGAGCTCTTTTTGGAGCTTGATGTACTTCATGGACTCTTCAGCATATTCTTCTACATAGGTGGTGATATTCACCAGTTGGTTGACCCACTCTATATTCTCGGGTTCTGCTTCGTGAACCTTTTTCATGTAAGGATACGCCTCCTTCAGGAGGCTCAGCACTTCCTGCTCGTACTTGTCAATATCCTCTTGCTTGTCAGAATCAATCATTTTCTGGTTCTGTGCTGCAGCCTTGTTCACATAAAATGCTCCCACATTCAGGTTCGCCTGCTTGTCGTTTGGATCATTTTCCAAAACCGAACGATACATGTCAAGCCCTTTTTCTTCTTCGTTATTTTGAGTTAACAGGCTAGCATATGCCAGTTTAAGGGACTTTTCGTCAGGATTGTCAGCAATGGCCTTCTCAAATTTTGCTTTTGCTTCGTCCAGAAACTGAGGGTTTTGCTGGTAAATTCGAAGCTCGGTCAATTGGAGGTCCTGGTTCATGGGAAACATTTCCCGTCCTGCTCCAATCGCGGTTAGTGCCTTTTTAGGATCATTTTCAAATTCCTGATAGGCAGTAGCCAGGAGTAGGTAGCTGGAACTCATATTTTTATCTGCTTCAGCGGGAGGATTTCCTTTGTAAAGGTCTAGGGTTGTTTCCCAGCTTTTGATTGCACTGGCGGTATCGTTGGACATCCAGTAGGAGAAAGCCAACAAGTTCTGCGAATTATAATCCTTAGGATCAAGTTCAGTTGCGGCTACAAAGTAATCTTCGGCTTCCTTGTACTCCTGGTTATTGTACAGGGTTGCTCCTACATTAAACAGGTTGCTCCACAGGAACTTTCCTGTATTTGCAGTCAAATCGGTATATCGACCTTTTGTATCTGTTTCCTTGGTGGCCTTCAGGTTTTCATATGCCTTGATGAGGGGCCTGTCGTATTTCTTGCTGGCATTGGTATCCCTGGCAACCCTCATGTAGGACTGCGCCAGATGAATGTGCGCTTTGGGGATGTTCCGATCAATTTTCTTGATCTGGTCCTTGTTGTCCAGGGCTTCTTCGAGCTTCTCAATGGCTTCCTCATACCGGTTTTGCTGATAGGCAATTACCCCGGTGGTCACCTTGGAATCTTGTGCAATCAAACTGCTGCACATAGCAGCGAGTATGAGTATAAAAAGACTTCTTTTCATGTTGTTGTGATTCAATGGTTTATTCTTCTTGTTCTGATTTTTCTTCATCCTTTTCGGCGATTTTAGCCACCGATGCAATTTCGTCATCCTGTTTTAGGCGCATCAATCGGACGCCTTGTGTATTTCTGCCGAGCACGCTGATGTTATCTGTACTGAGGCGGATGGTGGTACCATTCTTTGTGATAATCATGAGGTCATCACCTGGGTCTACCTGCTTCAGGCCAATGAGTTTGCCTGTTTTGGCAGATACATTTATGGTTTTGATACCTTTACCCCCCCTATTGGTCACACGGTACTCCTCAATTTTTGTCTGCTTGCCATATCCTTTTTCAGATACCACCAGCAGGTTGACCTCTTCATTGGGGAGTACCACCATGCCAACTAACTCTTGCCCAGCTTCATGATCGAGTCGAATCCCTCGTACTCCAGCTGCCACGCGGCCCATTTCTCGAACCTGGTTCTCATGGAACCTGATGGCCATGCCAGAACTTGCGCCGAGAACCACCTCACTGTTTCCATCCGAAAGCTTGGCCTCAAGTAATTCATCACCATCGTGAATGGAAATGGCGTTTATGCCATTGGCTCGTGGTCGGCTGTAAGCTTTCAGGGAAGTCTTTTTCACCTGACCTTTTTTGGTGGCCATGATGATATAGTGGTTGTTGAGAAATTCCTCATCGTCCAGATCAGGGATAGTGATATAGGCTTTGATTTTATCATCGGCCTCCTTGCTGATGAGGTTCTGAATAGGCCTACCTTTGAAGGAACGACTGCCTTTCGGAATTTGGTATGCCTTCAGCCAAAAACACCTGCCTTTTTCGGTAAATATCAGGAGGTAGTTGTGGGTCATGCTATGGAGTAGGTGCTCCACAAAGTCTTCATCCTTGGTGCCAGCCCCTTTAAACCCTGTGCCCCCTCTTCCTTGCACGCGGAATTCGCTTGCCTCAGTTCTTTTGATGTATCCCTGGTGAGAAATGGTGATAATGACTTCTTTGTTTTCAAGGATGTCCTCCAGACGTATTTCTCCTTCCGCCGGGACAATTTCCGTCCTTCTCTCATCTCCATATTTATCCAGGACATGGGCCAGCTCGTCTTTGATGATCTGCATGCGCAGTCCTTCATCCGCCAATACTGATTCATAGTAGGCGATGCGCTCCATGATTTCTTTGTACTGCTGCTGGATTTTCTCGCGCTCCAGTCCGGTGAGGCGTTGCAAGCGCATGTCCAGGATGGCTTTTGCCTGAATCTCGGAAAGCTCAAAGCGTTCAATCAGCCCAGCCCTGGCGATATCGCCTGTACGCGAGGCGCGAATCAAGGCGATGACCTCGTCAAGGTGATCGAGTGCAACCAGTAATCCTTCGAGTATGTGCGCTCGTTTGCGTGCTTCAGCTAATTCATATTCCGTCCTTCTGATCACGACCTCGTGACGGTGATCCACATAATGGCGGATCATATCCTTTAGGGTCAGCGTCTGAGGGCGCCCTTTCACCAGGGCTACATTGTTAATGCTGAAGGATGTTTGAAGGGGCGTATACTGATAAAGCTTGTTGAGAACGATCCGCGCGTTGGCATCCGCTTTTACATCAACCACGAGCTGCATGCCGTCCCGGTTAGAATAATCCTCCGCGTTGGCGATGCCTTCAATCTTGCCTTCCTTTGACAACTGATCAATTTGGGCGATCAACTTTGCTTTATTTACCTGATAAGGAAGCTCATTAATGACGATGCGCTCACGATCATTCTTCATGACCTCAATTTCCGCCTTGCCGCGGATCACGACCCTGCCCCTGCCGGTGGTATATGCATTGTAAATGCCAGCACTGCCATAAATGATGCCTCCTGTGGGAAAATCAGGACCTGAAATGTGTTCAATCAATTCATTGATTTCTATTTCCCGATTGTCAATGTAGGCCGTAATCCCATTCACAACTTCTGTCAAATTGTGAGGAGGCATATTCGTTGCCATTCCAACCGCAATTCCACTGCCGCCATTTACCAGCAAATTGGGAATAAGGCCAGGCAACACGGTGGGCTCCTGGAGGGAATCGTCAAAATTATTTTTGAAATCGACGGTGTTCTTGTCGATGTCAGTGATCAACTCTTCAGCTACCTTCCGCATCCTTGCTTCGGTATAACGCATGGCAGCAGGGTTGTCACCGTCAATTGACCCAAAATTTCCCTGCCCATCTACCAGGGGATAGCGTAAGGACCAGTCCTGGGCCATTCTTACCATGGTGTCATACACGGCAGAGTCACCATGCGGGTGATATTTACCCAGTACCTCTCCCACAATACGGGCTGATTTTTTATGGGGCCGATTGCTAGCAAGGCCTAGGTCCATCATTCCATATAACACCCTGCGGTGCACAGGCTTTAGTCCGTCACGGACATCTGGGAGTGCCCGGGAAACAATAACCGACATTGAATAATCAATGTAGGCGTGTTTCATCTCATCTTCGATTACCCGCGTAATGATGTTTGAGTGCTCGTTTTCTGTATCCATAAATGAAGAAACTTCCTAAGGAACGCTCCAAAAATAACGCTACATCATTGCTTGGACTTTTGCTCGAATACCGGGTCTCAAAACCCTTATTTGGTCCTGAGGCCGGTATCTGTGGCCCACCAAACTCGGTTTTACTTTCTTGTCGTCTGGTTATCGGACTCTTCGATTCGCACAAAATTCAGCAACAAGCTCTGAACATTTATTTCTCCAGCGTTTCTAAGTTCTATTTTTTTACCAATTTTTGACGCCAAAAAGAGAACGGGTAGGATGTGAATTACATCAGAATGTGAGCACAAAATACCATCGATTTTTGGTGCCTTAAATCAATCGCAAAATAGCCAAATCTTCCTTGCTTTAAAAATTCTACAGGGGTGTTATCCTGTGAAAAACAGCCGATTCTAGCTATTTTAAAGGTTTAAAAAAATATGTGCAATCCGAATTAGGAATTTTCTCTAATATCCGTAAATTTACTGATAATTAACGGCTATAAATTCCCCCTTTCTTCGTATTTGTAACTCTCCGTACATTGGAGCGTACATTCCTTTCCTTGCTCAAGACGTGTAATCCTACCTCAGGGCTTCAGGTCCTGCAATAATTCCATATCTCAGCGCACAACTAACACATCTCACGTATGAAGCACCTCTCTACGCTTGCAATAATGATGACTTGCATCAGTGTTTTGCACGCACAAAATGCAATGTTTGTCCCTTTTGGTCAGTCAGAATTGGAGGTTCGTTCCTATCTGGATGACAAGGAGTACATCATGCGGGTGGATGAAATCCGCAATGAGAACAAGATTCGGTCTATCATGGAATACTTTATCACTGAGTATTCTTTTAAAGACAATCAGCTATACACGATCAAGGCAACGAAGTATTACCCCAACAAGCGGGCGGCACAGGAAGCCATTCAGGCAAGCCTTATGTACATGAAGTTGCTCAAGGGTGAGTTTTTGGAAGTGCCCAGCTATGAATGGGACCACCATTACGTCATCATAGAGGAAGAGCGCTTGATAGAACTTAAGCACAAGCGATATGACAGCTACCATGAACTTGAATTGAGTTCTACCAGTCGGTTACATGGTCCCAGGTCCCGTACGGAAACACTTGCTATGCAACTCTTAGAAAAAAAACGGTAACGTACTTGTTGTATACATTTCAATTAAACTAATGCGGATATGGTAACATATCTGCATTTTTTTATGACCTGTGATAGGGGAGAAGTACTATTGGCTTGTCATGGAGATACAAACAGGGTTACATTGAATCATTAAACCTTGTGGTACTATTTGTATCCAATAGGTAAACAGCCCTTCAACCAAACAAAGTCATGAAAACGCTCAATTTTTTTCTCATCCTTCTTTTACTTACCGGCAGTTTCTTTGTCGGCTGTGAACGTCTCAGGCTAGACAAGGATACCCAATCTTCAATTGACAATTCCTTTGCTGAGTCTGAATTTTCGGCCATTCAGCGCACGTTTGACCTGGAAGGTCAACAAGATGAATCGGTGAAAAAAAATAACTCCGGTTACTTTTGTGCCTGTTCTCAAATCAGCGTTTCAGAAATAGCCGATTCCACCTATCAAATGGTGATTGATTACGGTTCCGGCTGTACCTGTCTTGATGGGAGAACGCGTGCTGGTAAGCTTACAGGGATTTTTTACGGCCAATGGAAAAATGACGGGAGCTATGTGGACATCACTCCGGAAAATTACCGCATCACCCTGCTTAATGGGGAGGCATACGACTTCAGCTTTTCCAAAAAAATCAGCAAACTGGGACCCGACAGCGATGGCAACCCTACTTTTCGGACGGAGGTAAAAAATGCCGTTCTCACGGGAGACGATGGCACTGTAAGGTGGAATTCTACCCGGACCACCAAGTGGGTGGAAGGCGTTGGGGATTTGAACCCTTCTACCAATGTTTATTTGGTGTCAGGTGGCGCAACCGGAACCAACCGTAAGGGGGTTGATTTTGAAGTAGAAATCCTGGAACCGCTTCGAATAGAGATGGATTGTCCCAACGTCACCCAGGGGGTTCTTGAGTTAACACCAGACGAAAAAGAAACCAGAAGCCTGGATTACGGAGATGGAACTTGTGACCGTCGAGCAACTTTCTCAGTAGGTAACTTCACCACAGAAATAACTCTCAGGTAAGCGTCCTGATTCAAAGGACGTTCATTGTCGGGCAGTTCTTCCTGTTGGAGGAACTGCTATTTTTTTAAAAAGGCTACAGTTGAAAAATGTCTTCCAGTTCGCGGTTAGAAAGGTCCCCGATCCACTTTTCACCGGTACTTACGGTGAGATCAGCTAATTCTTTTTTTCCCTGGATCATTTCATTGATTTTTTCTTCAAAAGTACCCTTAGTGATGAGTCTGTGCACCATGACAGTTTTGGTTTGTCCGATTCGAAAAGCCCTGTCAGTAGCCTGAGCCTCCACAGCAGGGTTCCACCAGAGGTCAAAATGAATCACATGATTGGCAGCGGTAAGGTTCAGGCCTGTACCTGCTGCTTTGATGGATAGGACAAAGGCCCATGCGTAGGATTTTGTCTGAAAGGTTTCCACGAGTTGGTCTCGTTTTTTTCGTTGATGTCCTCCGTGCAACAGGAGAGGATCTTCAGGATAGCGTTCTGAGATGAGTTGCTGGAGTAGTTCCCCCATGCTTCGGTACTGAGTGAAGATAAGGACTTTCTCCCCTTGTTCTCGAATGTTATCTAGTAAGAGCAGCAGTTGTTCCACTTTGCCAGAAAGGCCAGGCTCAGCGTTTTCTTGTTTTAAATATTGGGCAGGATGGTTACAAATCTGCTTTAGAGCTGTCATCAACTTGAAGATCATGCCTGCACGCGCAATGCCTTCATTTTCTTCAATTGCTTTCAAATTATTTTGTACCACGCCCTGATACAAAACAGTCTGTTCCTTGGTAAGCTGACAGATTTGGTCCTGCGTGATTTTTTCGGGTAAATCTGAAATGATGGACTTATCTGTTTTGAGCCTTCTTAGGATAAAGGGGCTGGTAATGCTGAGGAAGGTTGCTAATTTTTCATGGTCTCTCTCCCCTTCGATGGGCTTGATAAATTCGCTTTTGAATTTTTTCAGTCCTTTGAGGTAGCCTTTATTGATGAAGTCAAACAAGCTCCAATATTCTGACAAACGATTTTCCACGGGCGTTCCACTCATGGCGACCCGTGTTTTAGCCTGAAACTTTTTCAAAGCTTTGGTTTGAGCAGCTGCTGGATTTTTGATGGCCTGAGCCTCATCAATCACCAAAACCCGCCAGGAAATCTTGGAGAGTTTCCGCTGGTCAGATCGTGCTATGCCATAGCTGGTCAAGATCAAGTCATGCCCATCCAGGATCAACTCTCGTTGAGGCCCGTGATAGGTGCATACCTGTAAGTGAGGGGCAAACTTCTGTACTTCCCGCTCCCAGTTGCTGAGCAGGGTGGTAGGAGCTACTATCAGGGCTTTTTCAGATGCCAACTCGCCATCTGCATGGAGCTGCGCCAGTAAAGAAATGACCTGTAACGTCTTGCCCAGTCCCATGTCATCCGCCAGAATGGAACCGAAGCCAATTCGATCATTTTTGTACAGCCAGTTGTAGCCTCGGTGCTGGTATGGGCGAAGGGTTGCCTGTAGGGTTTCAGGTGGAGGCACCGATTCCTGAGCAAGGAGATTCTGGATAATTTTTTCTGTTTCCGCTGTAAGCTGAATGGGAGCACCTTCGTACTCCTCACTCAGGGCAGCCTGTAACAGTTCACCGCTACCCAGTGTAGGGGGTTTTTGAAAATGCTTGACAAGGGCCTGCATTTCCTTTTCGTCAATCAACACATACGAATCCTGGAGCTTTACCAAACCGCTCGCCCCTTCTACCTGCTGCCAAAATTCCGCTGCAGGCATCAGTTGATCACCGATGGCTACTTGCCATTGAAAATCCAGCATCTCGGCAAGCTGAAGATAACCCTTAGCAGAATTTTCGTTTTCAAAGGAAGACAATTCCAGGCTGGGCTGTGGCCTGAATATCTTACGCAGGGATTTGGGCAAAAGTATTTTTACCCCCACCAATTCAAGTATGGGAATTCCATTGAGGAATACCTCTAGGAATTTATCTGCATTCAATACCACATTTCGTTTGCCTTTGCTGTTGACGAAGGTTTTGATGGCAGGGAGGTATTCTTCCAGCATGGCCAAGTCTTGGAGCAAGGCTAATTGAGGCTTGGTTAACTGCTTGCTTTCAAAAATTGATTGGAATGGGAGGGGTTCTTCAAGGGGAGATTCTTTGTCATTTATCCACAGGCTCAATTCGAAGGCTGTATCGTCATTTTCTAATTCCTCAACTTTCAAGAGCACATTGAACCTTCTGTTGCCAAGGAAAAAGCGTTGCAGCCAGCGTTGGATAGCTGCTGGACTTTCTGAATCTCTCTCTTGCTCAGGATCAAATACAAATTCTTTGAAGAAGAAGGCTTCTACTGAATTAGCAGGGCTGCTTATCTGTGCGATGGCCTGCTCTACCATCAAGCTGATCAAAAAGAAAAATTGATCTTCCACTGAGAGAAATGCAGTTTTTTCCTCTGTATGTTGAAGGACTCGCAAGCCCTTTGGCCATGAAGTGATAAATAAATCTGTCAGTTGCTGAACGGAGGCATCAATGGTGGCGGGTATCCAGCGTAGCCGAAAAGGCTGGTGAGACAGTTGGAGTAGTTGGGGTATAAGGCCGGAATGATTCATCAAGGCTAGCGCA
>JBCDIQ010000262.1:0-8559 GCA_039024295.1 Bacteroidota bacterium
AACTTGATTCTTCTATGCCGTAGGTATTGAAAAGGTTTCGCCCCTCCGGGGCTTTTTCCCTTTCTCAACCCTGTGCTACAAAGGTTTCCCTCCGAAGGAGTGAAACAGCCTTGAAGGAATTCTATCATCTTGGCATCTATATTAACCTATCCATGTTTACGTACCCCTGGAAGGGGTGACACCTTGGTAGGAAGCGTCCCCTGGGAATATACAAGCTTTGTAAAAGCGATACCTCAACTGGCCGATGGAGCACAATATCCTGCCAGTGGCTAAGGGTAAACAGTAGGCTTAGCAGTGCAGCTTATTCTTCCTTCCACATGGGGAATGGCTGATTATTTTAGCTTTTCATCGCCAAGGGCCTCATTTTCATAAAGCCTGGCGAGAATTTTAACGACCCCATAAATCTGGTCATTGTTGTTGTCATTTGCATAGAGGTTCATGCTGTACTCCCCCTTTTCCAATTCCAGGTCTGGAATTACGATGTAGGTAATGACGTAATCTACTTCATTATCTTGGGGAATGCCGAGCCATTCTCCCTCTGCTTGCAACGGGACTACTACGTTGAATTCTTTGGGAGGAGAAATATCCCCAGATTCTTTTTGCAGGATGATAGAGAGGGGAAGTTCAGGTCTTCCTATGCCGCTGATGTCATAGGTAATTTCAAACTCCATGCGGCACTTACGTGAAGTCTCTTCTGGAAAATCAAGGGAGATTTCCAATTTTTTGGCTTTGTTATGATAAAGGGTGTACTCGGGAAATGACACTTCCTGCTTCCAGACAGGAACGACCTCTCCACACCCTGCTAACATAAACAGTGAGGCACATAGAAGAACATGTGCATATTTATACATGAGCTGGGGTTACTACTCTTCTAGGCGAAAATACATTTGTGGGCTATCACTAGCAAATGAGGGTATCAAGTTCTTGTCAGCACACCAGATTGAGTTCTATCCTCAACCATATTTTCCTACTCCTTATCTCAGGCTTAATTCTTCCAAACTGCTGGGGGTGCTACCCTCAAGATTGCCTTCCAGGTACATATCGTATTCCTTTTGCAGCCAACGGTAAATAATTTTTGAAAGCTTCTCCCCTCCTTTGTGGTTCATGTGGGTGTAATCTTTCTGGGCGAGGGAAGGGTCAGACTCTGCCCATTTGACCATGGAATTACGTCCCCCCATAGCTTCATAGAGGTTAAAAAAAGCAACTCCTGACGCTTCAGCAGCCTTTCGTTGGGCCTCTACTACCAAAGGGACACTGGGGTCGGTAACCATTTGGCCGTCAACTTTTACACTTTTGTCTGAGACACTCACCAGTAAAAAGCTGGCATTCGGAAGGTTGGCTTTCAAATGCTTTAGCACCCGAGTCATCCCTTTTTGATAGCTTTTAAAATTGGTCCGTTCGGGATGAACCACATTGAGGCCATAATGCAGGATCACCAGGTCATATCCGATGTAATAGTTGAAGCCTCTGAGAATGCTGGAAGGAATTACCGTTAGGTTAAGGCCAGAATTTCCGCGGGCAGCAAAATTGTCCAAATACACCCCAGCTTTGCCTTCGAAGCTTAACCCATAAATTGGAAAGTTATCGGGAAGTTCAAAATCCAATCGGGCCACATCTGCTGGACGGGATGACAGGGTTAGCCTGTTCACCTTTCGAGCTTTCTTGAGCTGCATAGAGTCGGTACGCCAATCCCCTTCAATGTTGCGGGTAGTAACTACCACAACAGGTTCTTCTGGATCAGTAAGGGTATCAGCGGGTCCTGGCAAGCCGTGATACAAGTATATCCTCTGCCAATATTGAGTCCGTCTAAATTGCTTAGAACCTGTAAATTGAACCCAAGGGGTTTCCTGGCCTTCACTTGCAGTTGTCAGAAATACATCTCCCGAAATTCCATATTGATACCCTTCTGGCAACTGAGGCCTGAGAAAACTGTGATGGACCCAGTTCTGAGAAAATACATGTCCTATAGAATTTCTAAACCCAGCAGTAACAGAGGTAATCGGCACAAATCCTACTCCACGCCCACCAAATTCTTCCTGTAGCTGATTTCGCAACGATTGGGTGATCAAATCTCCTTCAATCATGGAATCACCAAAGTAGGCGATACGGACCTTCTTTTTACGGCCTTCAACCGATAATTGCCGCAATTGTCCAAAATAATGATACAAGTGTTCCTGGCCAGTATATTTAGCCTTCTTAGCTGATGGAGGCTTGGAGATGTTGCCCTTATCAACTGTTCCTTTTGAGAGAGAATCAGCGGGTTCTTCTTCACAATCCTCTTCTTGGATAACTTCTGTGTAAAGGATTTCCTGTGGGGATTCGACCAAAAGAACCTGGCTTAGCGTTGGGAGAGAGTGCAGGTGTTTCTGAAGAAAGGGGACCTGCTCATGCAAATAGGCATAACCTATCAGGATCAGGGTAGCATATACTAAGGCGCGTAGTCCTTTCTTCATGGATATGATGCTGATATAATTCGTTACAGCCTAAAAGTACAAACAACTTGGCAATACCTCATAACTAATCACAATTCGTATGCCTACAACACTTCAAACGGTTTAATTTACGTATTATTGATTGATTTTCGGAAAGCTTAAAGAAAATGTAGCTCCCTCTCCAGAGCCATCTGAATGTGCCGAAACGCTACCCCCATTGTATTCCATGATTCGTTTTACACTTGCCAGTCCAATTCCAAAACCTTTGGCATAATTGTGTTCATCTGCCTGGGCATAAATCCTGAAAATTCGCTTCAACTGTCCTTTTTCCACCCCTTTTCCATTATCAGAAATATCAATCTGCCAATGTTCGGAATGCTCGCTGGCAGAAACCTGGACCAAGGGTTTTTCTCCTGTCTTGCAGTATTTCAGTGCATTCTCAAGGATGTTTTGGAATACCAACGAAGTTCCTTCTTGAAATAATATGAGGGAAGGGAGGGGATCAATCTCCAAAGTTGCTCCTGTATCCTCAATCCTTGTCGAGAGGTTTTCTATCGCTTTTGAAAGTTCTACATTTAGGTCAACCAATTGCCTTTCCCTTCCATTTAAGGAATTAGAAAGGGAAGCCACCCGCATAATTCCCTCAATCAAAGAGCCCATCCGATGGGCTCCTCCTAGTATTCGGTCCAATAATTCCCTGCTCTCCTCATCAAGACTGTCCTGGTTCCTTTTTTTCAAAATAGTAGCAAATCCATTGATGCTGTTTAAGGGTTGCTTCAGGTCATGTGCAATGAAGTAAGCATATTCTTCCAGGTTCCGATTGGAAACCTGCAACTGGTTCACATAAACGCTCAGCTTTTTTTGAATTTCTTTGAACGAATGCCCAAGCTCGGTTACTTCATCTTCAACGGAATGCTTATTCGAACCCTCTCCCTTATCTCCCGCAATGGATTGGTATAAGCTATGGATAGGAAAAGTCAAACGGGCAAATATCCCAGTAATGACCAAGGTGAAAACCAACAGAAAAAACAGGGTAGCAGCAAGGCTAAACCAAAATACATGCCGACTAATTTTGTCAAACATTCCTCCCAAGTAGGCATCCCTACTTACCACCGGTTTTAAGTAATCCTCAGAGAAAGACTGATTGATAAACAGCCACCCAAATTCATTGGTATGAAATGAGAGCAGGTATCCATTGTCCATGATACTGCCATTTCTCAGTTGACGAATTGAGTCCAGGTAGACCTGCATAAATGCCAGACTTCTCCCCGGATCTAGTTGACGGGTTCCCTGACTGTCTGATCGCTTTAACCCCAGCAGTTGCCCAAAACTTAAGTTCAGAATTGCATTCGCCTGTTGCGCAGTAAGTCGGTAAACTTCTGTCTTTGAGGAATCTTCAGGAGAAATATCCCGAATATCTCCTTCAAAAATCCCCCGAAACTGTCGTTTAAACTTAAATGGGTCATCGATAAATTCTCCCTTTCGGAGTTTTTCCATGGCCTCCTCCTGGGTAGCTGACCCTCTTATCAGGTCCACGACCTTTATAACATAATCTTCAACCTTTTTGCGCGAGCTGCCTTCTCCCGAAACCGTGACTGCAGGGAACAAACTATCCTGAGAACTAGCAATCAATAAGCTGTCATTTGCAATCAGGTAATTAATTCCAGCTAAGAGGGAATCTCCCAGGCTTTTAACGGCAAAATTCAGGTTGTACCTGAGCAATAATGCGCCAGAGGGTTTTCCTTTTAGATCAGTAATGTCATTTCCAGCATAAAAGTACCGCTCCCCATTCTGTGGGTTAGTGTAAATATTAGAAATGCCGGATTTGCGCTTCGTGATTTCCCCTAACCACTGGGGTTCGTTGATTTCCTGATAAGAAATTTCCCTGATTTCTGGAAGCTCACAGCAGGTAAAGATAAAACGAGTGGTATCTCCTATACGGCGGGTTTTGATCTCTTCTTTGTTATCCTTGGTGGTGAGGACCACTACATTCAGCAAGCTGCTATCACGGACGAATAGCTTCCTGCTGTAGGATTCCATCCCCTGTATATTTAACCTCCTGAAGGTAGGTGCATCCGCCACAATTTGCGTCTTACTTAGCTTGTCTCTTACCTTCTGGCTGAGGCTATTAGCCCGCTCTCGTACCAGGGTTTCATATTTTTCCTGGATATCAGTCTTCAACTCCTCAGTTACACGGAGCCTCACACGCTGTTCGACTGATTTAAGGGAATTTCTGGTAAAAAAGTAATGTCCGCTTGTGCCGATTATCAACAACAGGCTGATCAGGGAAATTGCAGGAAACAACGTCTTGAAAAAAAGCCCCTCCGCCCGCCAGATCGGGAGGTCCATCCAGGCTGCGATTGCTTTTTTCAATCCAGGATGGTGGGCCAACCACCCCATGAAGCGAGACCTCCATCCTTTTTTTGTTTGTTCATTCCTTATTTTGGAAAATGTTAAATTAGGACGTGATACCTCTCCCATCTTTTCAAGCTGGGCACTCGCCTGTTGTGAAAGCCGCTCTTTTTGCTGGCTGGCTTTTTCTTTGAGTTCTTGTGCGCCTCTAGAAATTTTATCTGTATCAACCAGGCCTTGTCCTCTTTCTTTGATTTGGCTTAGGTGCCGGTGGATGTCTTCCTTTTTTGTTGAAGAAACCTTGTCCTTAATGGTTTGAACCTGCTGCTTGTAGCCTCCTTTTCGAAAATTTTTTAGCCAGTTACTTAAATTTTTGAACTGCGATTGTACGCCTCCGATCAACCTGCCTGTTTTCCACTCACGACGCAGCCACCTTCTATATACTGGGAACCTTCGAAGGTGTTCCAGTATCCACAAGCCTACATCATGAGCAATGGTCTGTAAGAACTTCAGGTAGTCCTGAATCCAATTTGAGGGTTTTTCAGACATAGAGTTAGTCGGGACAAGTGACAAGCCTATTGCTAGTCAGGTAAATTACACTTTTTATTGAGGAATTTTCTCCTTTCCGCTTCTTGGGTAAACAAATCTACCAGTAATAGGTCATCTTAAAGAACATATAAAAGCAGGTCAAAGTTCTCCTTGCGCATATTATGAATGAAATTTCTTCTGCACCTCTTCCCAAAACAATTCTTCCACCTCATGCAGATAAAGGGGCACGGCTCTACATCTCCTGGTCTGCCCTGTATGCCCATCCATTACCGGAAGGCCATAGATTTCCGATGGAAAAATATGAGCTTATCCCAGAACAACTTCTGTATGAGGGCACCATTACAGAGGATAATTTGTATGATCCGGGAAAAGTAACCGAAGAGATGGTATTGCTCACCCATGATAAAGCCTATTGGGAAAAGCTCAAACACGGGACGCTTAGCCCGAAAGAGGTTCGCAGGACCGGATTTCCCTATTCTCCAAGGCTGATTGAACGAGCCCTTACCATTCCTATGGGAACCATTCAAAATGTTCGTTTTGCCCAAAAGTATGGGGTTGCCATAAATGGAGCGGGAGGTACCCATCATGCATTTACGGACCGGGGAGAAGGGTTTTGCCTGCTAAACGATATAGCGATTGCGGCAAATTACCTACTGGCATGGAACGAGATCAGCCAAGCCCTTGTAATAGACCTAGATGTGCATCAGGGAAATGGAACTGCTCAAATTTTTCAGCAGGATCCTCGTGTGTATACACTGAGTGTTCATGGCGCAGCCAATTACCCGTTAAGGAAAGAAGAATCTGACCTGGATATTCCACTTCCTACCGGTATCGAAGATGACGAATATTTGTCAAGGATTGGAAGTATACTCCCAAAGTTATTTGATGAAGTAAACCCAGATGTGGTTTTTTATTTATCAGGCGTGGATGTATTGGAAACAGACAGGTTGGGACTCTTAAGCCTTTCCAGGGCTGGTTGTAAAGCGAGAGATGAATTGGTCTTTGCTATGTGCAAAGAACGGGAGGTCCCGATGGCCGTTTCGCTCGGTGGCGGCTATTCTCGCCAGGTAAAGGATATCGTGGAAGCGCATTGTAACACGTTCCGTGCTGCTCAGGACATCTTCTTTTAAAAAGTACAGGTTATTCTGCTGATTGCTCCACCTTTTGAGGCGCGGGCTGTTGTTGATTAGCTCGTGGCAAAACCACAAAGAAGGTCGTGCCTACGCCTAATTCGCTCTGGAACGTAATCGTTCCCTGAGATTGCTCGATGATCCTCCTTACAATGGCCAGTCCTAATCCCATTCCAGAATTCTTGGTTGAGAAATTTGGCTCAAATGCTCTTTGCTGAACTTCTTCGGGCATCCCTTTACCGTTATCCTGGATGGTCACAGTTGCGGAGTCAGCGTCAACTGCCATCTCAAGATGAATCTTTCCATCCGCTTGCTCAATTGCTTGGATGGCATTTTTTACCACATTACCGATCGCACGTGCCAATTGTTCCCGGTCTGCATATATCATAAAATCTTCATCGGGTATACTTCCCTCTAGCACGACCCCTTCAGTTTGGACGTAAAGGTCCATTACCCCGTACAAAATTTCGTTGAGAGAGGCATATTCCTTTTGAGGTTCCGGCATTTTAGCAAACTGCGAGAAGGAGTTGGCAATACTTACCATCGATTCAATCTGGAATAACAACGTCTTCATCACCTTTGGAAATAAGGTTTCCAACTTGGGAGACTGGGTATTCCAGGCCCGGGTCAAATGCTGAATGCCCAACTTCATGGGGGTAAGCGGATTCTTAATCTCGTGGGCAACTTGTCGCGCCATCTGCCGCCAGGCCAGCTCCCGTTGGGTCTGCTTCAGGCGCTCCTCACTTTCAGAGAGCTTGCCTACCATCTGGTTGTAAGAGGAGACAATTTCACCAATTTCATCTCGGGAAATGTACTCAATGGGTTTGTTCACCTCTCCCAGCTGGGTCTCGCCCAGGCGGTCACGAATGATACCCAGCGGCTTGGTGATCGCATTGGATACGGCAACAGCCACAATCCCAATGATCAAAAATGCCAACAGATAGATGTTTGCCAAGTAAGCAAGGAGCCTTAATACCTGACGCTTTACTTCATCTTGTTTGGTAAGAAAGGATACGTGGACATATCCAATTGGCCGGTTATCATTCCCAACAATTGCTTGATAACCAGCAAAAAACTGCAAGTTGCCAACCCTTTCTCGTTGCATAAGGTGAGAGGAAGTACCATTTTGCATAGAACGGAAAGACCGCTCATTCATCAGACCAGAATTAATGCCATATTTCATGATCAATGGCTGGGTAGTGGCCATTAACTTCCCTGCCTTGCTAAAAACATTGATGTCATTCCTTACGGTAGAACCTAGTTCTAATAACTGTTCTTCAAACTGCTTTTTGATGGCAATTTGCCCCAGTTTATCCTCTTCCATAAGCACGATATACTGCTCCAGAATCCTGGTGATACGAGCTGTTTCGTTGAAGATTTCCTGCTCAGCTTCAGCAAAATAGCGATTCTGCAAAAAGGGATACAGGAACATGATGATGCCAATTATCGGCATCAAACTTACCCCCAAAAGGGCAACCCGGATCTTACTTCGAATAGGCAATGCAGTAATAAAGGTGTTCACCCGGAATACCCTGATTACGAGGGTTGGGAAAATCATGAAAGCTATTACAGCAAATGTGTAGAAGTAAAAAATGAAGGAGAAAGTGGTAAGAATGTCAAAAATCCGCCTTCTTGGATATCGGACCACAATAAGTTGATCTCCATCGGTTGCCTCGGTGTATTCGATGTACTCTCCATTTACACGGAAATTAGCCCCTTTCTCTACCGTTCCAGTTTGAATGGGAAAGGAGCTTTTCCCCCGCTGGGTAAACAAGATTCGCTGTTTATAAATGGCATAGTCCATTCTTGAAAACAGCTTTTCTTCCTCCAAGGCTTCATAGTTTAACAGCAGAGCTGGATAAATACTTCCAGCCTCAAATCGGGTAGAAGACAATTCAACCCAGAAATCCAGGTGGGAGACAGAATCGGTTACATCCAACTCCAAGCGCAACAGCCCCATATAGGTTTCACTGTACTTGTCATCATAGGTAGGCAGTTGGTACAACTTTTCAGGCACAACTGGTATCCCCCTGAATTTTAGGGGAATATCTGCCTTGGGACCCACGGCGGGCTCTTGCCCATAATATCGATCTACA
>JBCDIQ010000263.1:0-8514 GCA_039024295.1 Bacteroidota bacterium
AGAACTTTTTGTTCAGTTTAATCCATTTAATGGATCAGTATAGATAATTATGAGCGAGTACTTACTTACATTTAGCTAAAGAATTGTATCTTCCTTTCAGATGTTGATTTATATTCACACCTACATCCTTTCACTGCCTCTCAACGTATTGACGGATACCCAATTTGAGAATTATGAACCTTCAATATGTCTCTGACAGTTCAGGTAAGACCACAGGCGTTTTCATTCCGATAGAAGAATGGAGCGAATTGAAGGAAAAGTTTGCCAGGCTTGAAGCTGCCCTACAAGACGATACAGAGATTCCTGAGGGACAGAAAGCCATCGTCAGGGCGCGCATTCAACAGGCCAAGCCAGAAGAAGCCATTCCATGGGAGGCAGCACGTAAGCAGATCACCTTCGACCGAAACGACTTGTAAATGGCTTATCTCGTAGTGATAGACCCTGCCGCCATCGTCGACATTCAACAAGCAGTAGACTATTATGAAACTCAACAGCCGGGATTAGGACAACGCTTTGAAGCTGACCTGGATTACCACATGAGTTTGCTGGAATAAAACCCGGGATTTTGCATCCGATATGATCAAGTGCGGTGTTTGCCCCTGGCAAAGTTCCCTTACATGATTCACTTTACCCTCGAAAAAGCCAACCAACTCGTCACGGTGAGGGCCGTTTTTCATACTTCCCTCGATCCCGATCGGTGGAAGAAACGCTCATGATAAACTGTGCTAGTCTCCAGAAAAGTAGAGGGTCTTACGTGCCGCTAACCTCGAAAGCCTCAGCTCGGTCATGATCGAAGCAGGAACAGCCAAGGAAAAATGGTTTGAAGTGCTGGACTCAGATAAACAGCAGAGAAGAATGGAGTCAGTTGATGGAAATCTTTTTTAGGATGGTGTTGGAGCGGTCTATGGCCCTGATTATCCATGGGCTTAAAAATGTAGCTAGGATTAAGAAATAAAAGAACGAGGCCTGTAAATACTCCCTTGTAAAGGGAATTAATAGGGACATAAATAAAGAGAAGAAGATGTAGAACCCGCTATTAAAAAGCGCAAAATTTAATGTCTGGCTAATTTTTCTAGAAGACTTATAAAAGACTGTTACTGAAAATATCCAAAATAAAAAATAAAATATTAGTCTCACTCCAATAATATCCAAGCCGTCTCGTAAGCCGCTATAAAGACTGCCCATCAAAAGCCTATTATCAAAGAAGAACGCTTCAGCAGCAAATAGAAGGCTTAATATGATTAACTCAATACAGTTTAAAATAGCACCGTAAGCTACAGTAAAAAGCAGTCTAGTTTTCTTCATCGTACAATTGAAATATCACAAATAGAATGGTATTAGCTGCTAAGATCACCTGCTTGGAAGTATAGGAATGAGATAAGAATAACAGTTGAAACCAGTAGGAAGATTTTTACCGTGGATGCTTTTCTGTTGCTCATTGAGGCTTGCTTATTCCATTTGCAGTACTTAAGGTAACTTCTCCGCAGGCATCTTTAACAGACCAAAGGTACACTCAATAAAAAACTGTTAGCTCTACCTACGACGGGGTGAACGATACTCATCCAAAAACACTAATAGTCCTTATCTAAATTAACGCTCAACCCAATTGAATAGGTACTGGACAAAAAACCAATGAAATATCACAAATAGAATGGTATTAACTGCTAAGATTACCCAGCGGTATCGGTAAAAAATTTTCAACGCTGATGTGAACGTAACGCCAACCATGAGGTAAAATAGAGGTTGATACAACCCATAAAATGCGATTTCACTACTATAGCCTCTCCACATAAAATTTCTTATTGCTAGCACTTCGAATAGGCAGACCAGAGCAAGAATTGTCGAATATATGCTATACTTGTTCAGCTCCATTAAGGTACTTTTTCAATATTTCATCTGACCATTTTTCAGTCAACCGTCCATGAATGGATAAAGGTAGCATCCCTGGTCATCGTAATATTTACCAC
Source organism: Bacteroidota bacterium (assembly GCA_039024295.1). Lineage (GTDB taxonomy): Bacteria > Bacteroidota > Bacteroidia > J057 > J057 > JBCDIQ01. The sequence goes on from JBCDIQ010000263.1 coordinate 1,968, forward strand.
AAATTTTTCAAGCAACCAGACCTGTTTCACCATGCTCAGGCGCTCATCATCATTTGGCCCAGCTACGATTTCCACGCTGTGAGTCCCATTCCCCACAAATAGGAGGATACCCCTATAATAGGACGTCGATGGATAATTGACCAGTGTAATAGTCGTCTCAACCTCCCCGTCAACCAATATGTTGACCGGCATGTCTGGAGCTTCTGTATACGTGTCGTAGTAAAACGTAATGCTCAGAACGCCTGCTTTGAAGAATAGGAGTAGGATAAGGATACCTAATGAAACCAGCAGAAAAACTTTTACCTTGGATGCTTTTCTCTTGCTCATGGTAGACCCGTTATACCCAATTTTCCCAAAAACGAATAGGAACGAACTGCCAACGACATTTATTTCAACGCGTTATCAATATGCCATCGGCTTGCTAAGGTTTAGCATGTTCCTCCTACTCCTTCTCCGTCATGATCACAATCTTGCCCCCAAATTCCGCCACCGCGGACATCACGTAAGCGACTTCTTCCATTGGGACGGACTTGTCGGTACGCAGGGTTACGGCCTTAGAATCTATTTCATCCTCGGTGAGGGCGACTTCGATGAATTCAGGAATTTCTTCTTTGGGGACCGTCTGCTGGTTCCAGGCGTAGACGAGGTCTGCGGTGATGGTAACGGTATTGGCACCGCTACTGGGTTTATTGGAGCTGCTGCTGGGGAGGTCTACTTCCAGGGCCGACTGGACCACAAAGCTCGAGGTAAGCATGAAGTAGATCAACAGCATGAAGACAATGTCTGCAATAGAAGCAGAGCTGAATTCAACGCTCGGTTTGTTTCTGCTACGGATGCTCATGGCTTATGATTTTACAGGTTCTTGCAAGAGGTCGAGGAAGTCAGTTGAGGTAAGTTCCAACTTAAACACCACCTTATTGACCAATGCCACAAGTGAGTTGTAAGCCAGGTAGGCGATAATTCCAACCACAAGCCCAGAGGCCGTAGTGATCATGGCTTCAGAGATACCCGCTGCAAGGTCCGTAGGATCAGCCTTTCCTTGTTTTGCCACGATGGCATTAAAGGCGCGAATCATTCCAAGTACGGTCCCCATGAAGCCAATCATAGGAGCAGCACCGGCAATGGTCGCTAATAATGAGAGTCGCCGTTCCAGGCGGTAAACCTCCAGCTTGCCTACGTTTTCAATGGAGCCTTCAATGTCTTTGAGAGAAGCCGTGCCCAGGCGAGAGATGCCTTTGTGGATCATCCGTGCAAAGGGGTCATTCTGAGATTCGCAAAGCCCCAGCGCAGCATCCAGCTTACCTTGCTGCACGTAATTCCGAACTTGCTTCATAAACTCCTCAGAATCTGTATTCGCTTTACGAATGGTGAGGTAACGCTCGATGAAGATGTATATCGCTACACCAAGCAAAATCACAAGAGGAATCATGGGCCACCCGCCATCTACCAGGAAGTCAGGAAGGAACTGACGAAGGAAACTGGCCACGGGGGACTCAGGAGCTGCCACTTCCGCAGGGGTAACTTCAATGGCTTGGGACTGCAAGAGAATGAACATACGTGAGGTTTTTTAGGGTATTTCTCGTGGGGAATAACGACTGCGATACAGGGATTATTCAAAAGTAAAGAAATTTTCCTGAATGCAAAACGTCGGTAATGTAACTCAAAATCTTCTGTCTACGTAGGTTAATATATAAGTGTTCCACTTGGATGCTATTTTCCTTTAACCGGAACATTTTCCTCAAAAAGTATTGAAAAAGAAATGATCGGGTTATCTCGCGATCACTGTGTAATCATATTTGTTTAATCTAACCATTTTTTATGCTTTCATTTAGAAAATCTGCTGATTTTAAGAATTCTACCATTATTACCAAAATCCTCAAACGCAACGGCGGCAACATCCTGGACAACGTCCCCCTCGAAGAAGCAGAAACCTATCTGCAACTGAAAACCCAACTGCATGACACCTCTATCATTGAGGACACCGCTTTCCAGAAAGAGTACCAACAGGTATACCCTGAAACCTTGAAGAAAAAGCCCGCCCAATTCAGAAAGGCGTATTTCCAGCTGTTAGAATCCCAAAAAACGGAACAACGGGTGGACATCCGAGAATCTTTTCGACGGTTATTTTCCCAGAAAGACAGCGGCAAGTTTCGGCATAAAGATTTTAGTTACCTGACCCAGCTGGCACATACAGTTGATTACAGCCAACCCTTATACGAGCAAGAAGTCGGTGAATTTTTTGACTTCAAAAAGCCTCGAAAACTAAAGATGAGCAACCGCGAGCGGCTAAACGCCTATATGGGATTTTATCGGCACATGAAAGCTGTTTATGGAGAAATCCTGGAAGAGAAGAAGCTACATGACTTACTTACCGTATTCAAGATTAAGCTGAAAAGGGAAGGATTAAGGCTCCCACCCGCCAAGCGTCTCGACCTCGTCATGCGTACAGCTGCGCGTATGGAGCAATCAGGAGAATTGGTTTTGGCCATTAAGTAAACAACCAGCTACTCCAGATAGGTTTGCTGAAAAAGGACCAGTTGTTCTTCGTTACCCACCACAAACAGGCGGTCTTCAGGCTCCAGAATTTTGTGGGGTTCGGGGTTCAGTTCTACGTGCTTACCGCCACTTTTTCTGCCTATGATGGTAGCACCTACTTGGGCGCGCACATGAAGTTCAGCCAGGGTTTTGCCCAGCAGCTTGGGTTGTCCAGCGCAGGAAAATACTTCCAGGTGGAGGTTGTGTCCACCCTCTCCAGAAACCATCTCAACAAATTCTACCAAGGCCGGCCTTGTGATGAGGTTGGCCATTTTTCTGCCGCCGATCAGGTTGGGAAGAATGACTTCATTTGCGCCGGCTCGCTTGAGTTTAGAGATGGTGCTTGCCTGTGCTGCCCTTGCCACAATCTTAATCTTAGGGTTCATTTCCCTGGCAGTCAAGGTGATGTAAACATTTTCTGCATCGCCTGCCAAAGCAGTAATAAGGCCACGAGCGTTGCGGATGTTGGCGCGCTCTAGGATCTCTTCACTGGTAGCATCCCCCACAATCAACAATGAATCCGGGTGGTGTTCCAGAAAATCCTCTCCCACTTCAGCACTTTCATCAATGCACACAAACGCATGTCCCTGACGTAACAGCTCATTGGCAGCTTCTCGGCCATTTCGTCCTAATCCACACAGAATAATGTGGCTGTTCAATTTCGAAACTTTGTTGCTCACCCGGAATCGTTTAAAAATATGGTTCAATTCACCTTCTACTACAAAGGTGGTGATGTTGGTAATGGCATAAATAAAGGTGCCGGCACTGGTAATGATCAAGCCACTGGCAAAAAGCTTCCCCGCAGCACTTAGCTCATGAACGGTCCCGAATCCCACTGTACTCATGGTGATTACCGTCATGTAGATGGCATCCACATATCCATATTCCTCAATGACCTTGAACCCAATGATACCACCAATAGACAAAATAAAAAGAATCCCGATGGACAGGATCAATCGCTTGAGCGTGGGACTAAGTTCTTGCATAGCCAAACAATAACCAATCAGTACAGGTACTCTAGTCAGGCAACACCACCTGAAGCCCAAACTGATTATCAGCTTAAATTTAGCCAAAAATCCTGTTCTTAAGTTAAAAAGGAAGGATTTTCGGCAAATCTCTTTATTTCCCGGGTGAAACAAAATTGCCTACTTTTGCCAAAGTGTTGTTGTCACCAATTCTTAAGTGAGCATATCCATGAATACTCCCGAGCAATCAGCCCAAATACCTTCTGAAGACCTGTTATTGGAGTCTTTGAAGAACGATATGGCCCAAGTGGGGGCGACCCTCAAAGTCCTGGCGGGACGTGTAATCAATGAAGGGGTATCTGATTACCCTGTGTTTGTTGCTTCTCAAACAGTGGTAGACATCGGCATGCCCATATTTGACCAGGATGCGTTGCCCCTTAACTGGTTTTTTTATGCCACCATCTTAGAGGATTTTGTGAAAAAAGGCATTGTCAAGCAAGAAAACCTATCTCGATTCCAGCGGACGTTTAATGATCCTGAGGAAAAGGCTTGTATATTCCTGGTGACCCCAGAAGCCGGAAAATTTGTTTTTGTACCGTATGAGGTGGAGGAATAACGGGAGGAGGTTTTAGGGAATAGCTATTAGGTGATAGGTGCAGGGGTAAGTTGTAGGTGAGGGGCAATTTATGAAAGCATAAAAGATGATTCGTAAGGCAACACAAGACGATCTCCCAGGACTTGCTCGACTATTCGATGCATATCGGGTGTTTTACCGCAAGGAAAGCGACCTTGAGGCTGCTTCGGATTTTCTCAGCCAAAGGATGAAAAATAACGATTCAGTGGTCTATGTGGCGGAATCGGATCAGGAACTGGCCGGATTTGTCCAGTTGTATCCCTTGTTTTCTTCTACGCGTATGCAGCGCCTATGGCTGCTGAATGATTTATTCGTGTCGCCTGATTTTCGGGGTAAGGGGATTTCGGTTCAGTTGATCGACCAGGCAAAGGAATTGGCCCGCCAGACCAATGCTGCCGGGTTGACACTGGAAACTGAAAAGTCGAATGTAATCGGAAATCAACTGTACCCAAGAACGGGATTTGATGCTGATGATGCCCATACCTGTTATTTCTGGGAAAATAAGGAAAGGTAACCCCTGTTGTACCTGGGCCTATGAAATGTCTAGTTCTGAAAATCGACGTTTGCCTTTGGCAAAATACGCCCAGACGATACTTTCAGCAAAAAAGCCCTTTCCTTTGGGGAATCCTGATACGCCTGAGGGGTACGTCTCCTTTCTTCGCTTCCTCCAGTAACCTGTCCGTAAGAAGAATCGCCAATGGGCCTTGAATACAGCAACAATTACCGTAAAGTCTCCACTTGTGATGGCTTTGACTGCCCAAATTCCGTCTAGCACCAAACGTTGGAAAATTTTGGGAAACAGCTGATCGTCTGGAAGATTTTTGTACATCATAACAAGGCTGTTATGAACGTTCAGGAAGGTTTTTCGTGGATTTCCCTGGGGCAAGGTACCTCCTCCTACATGGTAGACCACACTAGCTGGTTCACACATGATACGATACCCATGGTTCCGGGCCCGCCAGCAAAAGTCAATTTCCTCCATATGGGCAAAAAATTCCTCTTCGAACAGCCCAATTTCATCTAGAACGGATTTTCTAATTAGACAGCAAGCACCTGTGGCCCAGGCTACCTCCATAGGAGCCTCATATTGCCCTTCATCCTCTTCTAGGGTATCAAACATCCTCCCCCGACAAAAAGGGTAGGCCAAGGCATCTAAAAACCCACCAGCAGCTCCTGCATATTCAAAGTGATTTTTCTGATGGTAAGCGAGTACCTTGGGCTGAATGGCAGCAATGGAAGGATCCGTTTCTGCCATGTTAACCAAAGGCTCCAGCCATCCGGGGGTTACCTCCACATCGCTATTGAGCAGCACGACATAGGGGGAACTAATGGTTGAAACTGCCCGGTTATTTCCGCCAGTAAACCCATAGTTTTTGTCAAGTACCACCACCTCTACCTCTGGATAGTGGGCACCTAGCCATCCCACACTGCCATCAGTGGAGCCATTATCTGCAACAATGATTTTTACCGGGGCATAAGTGGTCGCCATTACTGAGGGCAGGAATTGTTCCAGCCAACTCCTGCCATTCCAGTTAAGGATGAGCACACTGACTTCTGGCATCAGGAATTAAAGCCGAGTTTGCCCAGGTCCATTCCTGGGATATTTGGCATGTTGGGCATCATGCCTTGGGTGATTTGTTGCATTTCTTCCCGGCCACGGGCCTCTGCTTGGCTGAGTGCTTTGTTAACAGCAGCTGTGATCAGATCCGCCATGATCTCTGGGTCATCCTTATCGATAATATCTGGATCAATTTCAATTTTGAGTACCTTCCGGTTGGCATTTGCCTTTACCCGTACCATGCCTCCACCGGCTTCAGCTTCTACGACGATGTCATCCAAGCCTTCCTGCGCTTCTTTGAGCTGGCCCTGCATCTCCTGGATCTTCTTCATCATCTCATTGATATTGAACATAGTCTTTTTGCATTATAAGTTCGAGGTAAAAATACAGAAATAACCTCAATTACTATAAAAATAAAAAGGCCGCCTGTGAAGGCGGCCTTGTGAGGTAATCTACGCTAACGCTTACAGCTTGGTCAGTTTTCCACTAGAAACCTGATCGCCATTGGTCAACTTGTACATATAAGTCCCTGTATTGAGGTCCTCAACATTTACTTGATGCACCGGAGCCTCGTTGAGCACCTTCTCAAGGACTATCTGACCTTGAATATTGTAGATGGTCAGAACTCCATTGTAACGGGTATCAGCAAGTTCTACAGTCAACTGAGTGCTTACCGGATTCGGATACACGTTCAGCTTAGCACTTTCTGCAAAACGGATTTCTACGATATTGGAGTAGCTAAACTCACCATCAAATTCCTTCTGCTTCAAGCGGTAGTAATTGTTCCTGCTCATGGGAGAAGCATCTGTGTACTCATAAGCTGTAGCGTTACCAGTGGTACCTTGACCTTCAACG
>JBCDIQ010000264.1:0-8508 GCA_039024295.1 Bacteroidota bacterium
AAGGGAGTAGAAAAGTATGAAAGGCAGTTTCAAGAACAACAGATGGCTAGATTAGTCAAGATGGCCAAAAAGCTTGGTCATGAGGTAGTTATCACAGATAAAAATATCACCGATGAATAGTTGTCATAAGTAAGTAGCCTGTCGAGAAGGCTAAAATAATGCCGCAAACCTTTGTAGTCTACCCATACTTTTCCTTCAACAGCGCCTGATAAGAAAACATCTCATCCCTCAGCCTGGCGGCTTCGATGAAGTCCAACTCCTTGGCCGCTTTTTCCATTGCCTTGCGAATTTTAGTGATGTGTTCCTTCACATCATCTCGGGTCATGTACTCGGCAGCGTCTTCTGCAACCGCCGTAGAAACCTCTTCAGTGACCTCGTAGGAACTGGTTCTTGGGCCCAGGGCATCCTGAAAAATATCCCGGTGCTGCTTTACCACCGTTTTCGGAACTACCCCATGTTTTTCATTGTAAGCCATCTGCTTCTTACGTCTGTAGTCGGTCTCATCCAGCAGCTGTTGAATCTCATTGGTGATTTCGTCTGCGTAGATGATTACCCGCCCTTCTGCGTTTCTGGCAGCACGCCCTGCGGTCTGGATCAAGGATGCATGGGTACGGAGAAATCCTTTTTTGTCCCCATCAAGGATAGCGACCAGCCCCACCTCTGGCAAGTCAAGGCCCTCTCTCAGCAAGTTAACTCCTACGAGGACGTCAAATCGCCCAGTTCGCAAGTCCCGAAGAATGTCTACCCGGTCCAGTGCCGTAATATCAGAATGGATATACCGGCTTCGAATGTTGAGGTCGCCCAAATAGCGAGAAAATTCTTCTGCCATCCGCTTTGTAAGGGTTGTGACCAATACCCGGAACCCCTTCTTTACCTCTTCATCCACTTCGTCTAGCAGGTCATCCACCTGGTTTACGCAAGGCCTGACTTCAACAGGTGGGTCTAGCAGGCCAGTTGGTCGGACGATCTGCTCAACCACAATGCCCCCACTTTTGTCTAACTCGAATTCCGCAGGGGTGGCACTCAAGTAAATGGTATTTCCTTGAAGCGATTCAAATTCCTCAAATTTTTGCGGACGGTTGTCCAGGGCGGAAGGTAGCCTGAATCCATGTTCTACCAGGGAGAATTTCCTTGAACGGTCCCCTGCGTACATTCCCTTAATCTGGGGCATGGTCACATGGCTTTCATCAATGACCAACAAATAGTCATCTGGGAAGTAATCCAACAGACAATAAGGTCGACTTCCCTTTTCTCGGCCAGACATGTACCGACTGTAATTCTCAATGCCCGAACAGTAGCCCAATTCCCGCATCATTTCCATGTCAAACTCTGTCCGTTCCTTGAGGCGGTTCGCCTCCAGGAACATACCCTGCGCCTCAAAATAGTTGACTTGCTGAGTAAGTTCATCCTGTATCTGCTTGATGGCATCCCCCAAAACTTCCCTGCGGGTGACGTATAGATTTGCTGGGTAAAGGGTGACATCCCGGATTTTTTCAATTTTACGCCCCGAATTCGCCTCAATTCGCTGAATCTCTTCCAGTTCATCATCAAAGAAAATGAAGCGTAAGCCTTCGTCCTCATAAGTGGGAAACAGGTCTACCGTATCGCCTTTAACACGGAATTTCCCCCGCTCCAGGGTATTTCTGCTCCTGCTGTAAAATAGCTGTACCAAGCGGTCAAGGAACATGTTCAGGCTCATGTTCATGCCTCTGTACACCCCAAAAATATTGGCGGCAAAGTCTTCTGGTTTACCAATACCATAGATGCAGGAAACAGAAGCGACCACGATGACGTCCCTTCTATTCATGCTCAGGGCCGTGGTTGCCCTTAAGCGAAGTTTCTCAATATCATCATTTACCGAAAGGTCCTTTTCGATGTAGGTATTGGAACTGGGAATGAAGGCTTCCGGCTGGTAATAGTCATAATAGGAGATAAAATACTCCACCAGGTTGTTGGGAAAAAATTCTTTGAACTCTCCATACAGTTGGGCAGCCAGGGTTTTGTTGTGACTGATGATCAGGGTGGGCCGCTGGAGTTCCTTGACGACATTGGCAATGGAAAAGGTCTTTCCAGAACCGGTAACCCCCAGCAACACCTGATGGGGTTCGTCTTGTTGAACACCTTCCACCAATTGGCGAATTGCCTCTGGCTGGTCACCTGAGGGCTTAAAATCTGAGATCAGGTCAAACTGAGGGGTAGCATCTTCCATAAGCGACTGGAAATTATAGTGATGAAAAAAGCAGGTCAAGACATGACCTGCATTCCTTACGGAACCTGTATTTCAGGGTTTACAACCTTCTGAAATTGGTACAGGTTTACCTCGATTACATTTTGTAACGGTCTTTTTGCCAGACACCTTTACGGACTACACCTTGTTCTTTAAAGGTATATACCCCTTTTCCATGACGATAATTGGCTGCCCAATGCCCCTCATAGGTATCTCCATTTGCGTAATACATGGTGCCAAAACCATGCTTCTTACCGTTTAGCCATTCACCTTTGTATTTGTTGCCCGAAGCATAGGTCATGATCCCAAGCCCATGACGACGTCCATTCTTAAAGGTGCCAACATATACATTGCCGTCGTCATACACCCTGCGTACGCTTCCTTCAAATATCCCCATATTCCACTTCCCTGCGTACTCACTTCCATCAGACTTTTTCAATACACCGTTGCCATGGTAATTGTCATTCTTCCACTCTCCTATGTACACACTGCCATCCGGGAAAACCATTCTGCCTTCGCCGTCTGCTTTATTTGCGGAAAATTCGCCTATGTAGGTGGCACCAGAGTTATACACATACTTTCCTTTGCCAGACATCAGGTCGTTTTTCCATTCGCCTTCATAAAAATCACCGTTATGAAGCCTGTAAGCACCTCTTCCTTCACGCTTTGCAGCAACAAATTCCCCTTCATATACCCCTCCATTGGGGTATTCATATTTGCCAAAACCATCTTCGCAGTCGCCCTCGACGCATTTAGCTTGAACAGAAAAAAAGGAAAGAACTGCTAGGGAAGTAAGAGAAAAAATCAGAGTAAAGGTTGGTTTCATGTGAAAATGTTAGGGTGAAAAATGGGATAAATTTCAGTACACGTCGGGACTTGATTTAAGCAATAGTTTCAATGAAGTAAATTACATTTTTTCTCCTAATTCATCCAATTCCATCATAATTTCTTCCCATCTCTCGGTAAGCGTATGCAGAGATTTATCCTGCTCGCTAAGCTCCTGTTGGACTTCTTGGAGCTTGTCAAAATTCGAGGCGATCTCAGGCTGTCCCATTTTTATTTCAGTTTCAGTCTTTTGCTGCTCAAGGAGTTCAATTTGTGCTTCCAATGGTTCTAGCTCACGTTTGAGTTTTTTTATCCTGTTTTTGGCCTGACGATTACTGGTACCAGCGGGTACTTGAGGCTTTTGGGGAACTGTTACGGGAGATTTGGGGGAGGCTTCCTGGTTATGGGCAAGTTCTTTCTGAGCAACCCAGGTTTGATACTCTGCGAAACTTCCCGGATATTCTTTCACCTGACGATTTTCGATGTACCATATTTTGTTGGTCACCTGTTCGAGGAAATATCGGTCGTGGGAAACCACCACGTAGGTGCCTTCATAGGCTTGAAGGGCCTGGACCAGCACTTGTATGCTGGGAATGTCCAGGTGATTGGTAGGCTCATCCAGCAAGAGGAAGTTGGCTTTGGACAAAAGGGTTTTGGCCAAGGCAACACGAGAACGTTCGCCACCTGATAGTACCCCAATCTTTTTATCTACCTCTTCCCCTGAAAACATAAACGCTCCCAGGATATTTCGGAGATAGGTCTCATTTCTATGGGTGGCTTCTCGTGCGATTTCATCAAGTACAGTCTCCTGCAAATGCAAGCTCTCTAATTGGTGCTGGGCAAAGAAGCTCATGTTCACTTGATGGCCCAGCTTGTGGTTCCCATCAAAAACCTCGTGCTGACCAATGATGCGAAGCAAGGTGGATTTTCCCAATCCATTGGCACCGATCAGCCCTATTTTATCCCCCCGCCAAATATGCGCACTGGTCTCCTTTAGGATTTCTTTGGGACCATATGCTTTGGAAACATGTCCCAATTCCAGGACCTCTTTGCCTGATTTGATGCTGAATTCAAAGTTGATGTTTAGGTCAAAGGATTCTTCTTCCGGTGCTTCAATCCGCTCCAGCTTGTCCAGCATTTTGATCTTACTCTGGGCTTGTCGTGCCTTGGTGGCCTTGGCTCGAAATCGCTCAATGAATCGCTCCTGCTCTGCAATGTACTTTTGCTGGTTTTCGTAAGCCCTCTGGTGTTGCTCGCGCCGATTTTCCCTTTCTTTGAGGTAAAACGCATAATTTCCGGCATACTCATTCAGTCGACTCAGACTGATTTCCAAAATCTTGTTCACCATTCGATCCAGGAAAAACCGGTCGTGGGAAACAATGATGACACAGCCTGGGAAACTTTTAAGGTATCCCTCCAGCCATTGGATGGAAGGCAGGTCCAGGTGATTCGTAGGCTCGTCCAGGAGCAATACATCTGGCTTTTCCAGGAGCATTTTGGCCAACATGACCCGCATCCGCCAGCCCCCAGAGAAATTCGCATAAGGTTGCTGGTATTCATCGGGAGAAAACCCCAGGCCATTGAGCATGCCATGCGTCTCTGCATCAATCTTCTGTCCGCCACTGGCATCAAACACTTCCTGCTTATGGGCCAGCTCATCCCATAATTCAGGCGACTGCTCACCTGCTTCCACCCGTTGCAGCAGTTCATCTAGTTCCTCTTTCATTTTGAGCAAAGGCGCAAATGCCTGCCGGACCACTTCATCAATGGATTGGTCCGTCTGAAAGGAAAGCAAGTCCTGGTTAAAAAAGGCGACTTTCAGGTCTTTAGAGCGATTGACCTGTCCCTCGGAAGCTTGCATCTGTCCGACGAGCACCCGTAATAAAGTCGATTTTCCTGCCCCGTTCCGGCCAATTAGCCCAATGTGTTCTCCCCCCTGAAAATTATAGGTGGCTTTTTGCAGGAGCCAACGTCCGCTGATTTCTATGCCTAAATCTGTGATGGAAAGCATGGGGCAAAGATAGAGAAAATCCAATTTTAGCGTTGACCTCTGGCAAAAGGTTTTCCATTTTTCATTGACATAGGAGGCAATGTTCCCTATAATGAGTTAATGACTATGCATCCAGTAATCAGTGAGCACCTGAATGAAATTCATACATTATGCAAGCAGCATCGTGTCGATAAGCTCTGGTTGATCGGTTCTGCATTAGATGAACATAAGTTTACCCCCACAAGTGATATCGATTTCCTACTGACCTATGATGACGGCGGTGCCTACAATCCCGATTATGACTACGTAGCACATTGGTCAAATCTCCTCACAGCACTTCGAAATCTCCCAAAAAGGGAGGTACAACTCATAGAGTATGGTGAGTTAAGAAACCTCTATTTTCGTACATCTGTGGAGGCAACTAAGAAGTTGATATATGACAAAAATACCGAAAATCTAAATTTTTCTTTTTCGATTTCACGCTAACACAACATATCTCATCGCCAAATGGTCATCCCCCCACCAGTGGCGTTAGCTTGATAAACTCAATTTCTTTGATGGAAGAAAGCTGAATTTCTTCGTCTAGGCTCTCAGCCTGTTTATCATTGATAATGACAAAAAATTGGTTTTTGGTGAATCCATCAAGTGCGACATACACCTGTTGTTCAGCATCAACGATCCTCTTTTCAGGCTTTTCCGTCTTCTTCAACAACTTTTCAACCTTTTCTGGGACTACCAGCCCTGAAAAAACGGAGGGATCCCCCTGGTTATAGCGTTCCACTTCCTTTATCACTCTGCTGGTGATCAAGTCTTTCACAGTGACACTCTCTGTCTCAAACCTTAGTTCGATTTCATTGAGGTCTTCGCCTCCGATGGTTCGGTCTTTTACTACAATTGTGTTCATGCTATAAGTTTATTTGTCGGGTAATGGTAGGGTCAGTTATCTTATCATCTTCATACAATAAAAACGCTTTGCTAAGGATAATCGGTAGCGTTCTGTCGTTGTCAAAGGGAAGGAAAATCTTGCTCTTCTCGTCTTTGCGACCAGGCACAATGCACAAGTATTGGTCATTAGGCGTCATCAAAATATTCCCGCTTCCCAGGTGAATTTTATAGTCCCTGATGCTGCCTTTCACATAGAGGAACTTATCATCGAGGCTGGATTTATCTGATATTTTGAGCTTAGGAAGAATCCTTTCCAGAACTACCTTACGTGTTTTTGCAGTCTCGCCCAACTCCCCAAAGGAGTAGGTGTGCCAGTACGCTCTTCTGTCCCCTACATCTTCCCAATCTGGATTGTTACCGATGCTCGTCACTCCAACGAACAAATCGACATCCCTCATGATCTCGCTGAAAACCAATTTGGGAACATCTGCCATTTCCAATATCTCCCTTCCATTGTAGATTCTTACTTGATCTGAAGCAACGAAGGTAAAGATACCACTAGGAGTCGTTTCGTCACTGATGGGTTCAACCCAGAACTCTGCACGAAGTTGATATTTGGGAATAGACCTTGAGGGAGTGTTGTGTGAGTCAAAATCACCCTGTAGAAAGTAGGTCCAGCCTCGGGTCTTAGCCAGGGCAGCAAATTGATGTTGATACAGGATATGAGCTGCGAATCTGTTGCTGTAAGTATTTGTTGCCAGTTCGGCATCAGTCACCAAGTAAATCTCCCGGTAGGCCTGCTTGAAAGGCTGGCTCACTTCATGGGATAAGATGAAATTCCTCCAGTCAGCCACGGAGGCCGAATCGCTGTAAATGGTATGCCAAAGCTTTACCGACTGGACCTGAGAAATATCCACCGGATTTTCCTTGGCATCAACAAAGGTATCGCGTAGCTGGATGGCTGTTTGCTGGTTGTCGAATTGCCATATCAGCCTGGACGCATATTTGGAAAGGAAGGGATGCTTCCGGTAATATTTCGTCCAGTCTGCTATTGACCATTCAATGTTATCGAGGTAGGAGTTTTCCAGTCGTTTGTTGTGAACCCCAATGGCGGTTTTGAGTTCTTTTACAGTTGCTTTGAATGCTTTTAACTCTTCTTTGTGGTTCTGGGTAACCTCTTTTGGGGTAGATTTCTGTTTTTTCGCTGACTCGTCATTGATCCAATACATGACAGGATGCTTCATTTGGGTGATATCCACCACTCCGGTATAGCCACCTATTTTCCACTTACTCAGATTGCCTTCCAGGTTATACGTTGGCACCGAGAGTTCTAGTAAGGCTTCCTCGGAGAGCCCCAGTTCTTCAGCTTTTCTTTTCAGGTGCTTATTGGCCGTATTTTTTATCGTATTATTTCTAGTCTTGTCTCTGATACTGATGAGCTGGGTAATCCCTGTTTCGGGAGGCATGATGGTAAATGCATACAAACAGGCATTTCCATTTTTGGTAGATAGAGGTCCTACTCCGTTTATTTTTTTATAGGAAGACAAGGCAAATTCCCCAATCAAAGAGTTGAGTTTACTGCTATCCAGCAAAACCGCATACCAAACCAGGTAACTTGCCGCAACTTCATTTGGGTTGAACAAATAGCAATTCAATCTGCGGTAAAATGCTTCATCATTCGAGTGATTTCTCCGTTTTACTTCTTCTAGGCCTGAGGTTATCAGGAGCTCAAATATTTCTGCCAAATCATTGATTTGCTCCTCTCTGTTTTCCGTCCTTTCGATCAGGGCTTTCGAGGCCTTGTCCCATTTTTTGGTAGGCTTCGACTTCTGTTTAGGCTCCCAGCAATGAGCAATTACCTCTTTGAAAACGTCAGGGTACACTTCCCATTTCGCACTTAAATGCTTTCCCAATACATCCCTTTGGTCAAAGATTGAATTGTCATTGGCATCGTAGTTAATTTTTGCGATCCCTGCAGCAATCTTCTTTATCTCATCTGTTAAATACAAGGTACTATGAGAGAGGTGATTCAGAATATTGCAGGCTGTTTGGTAGTGTTTATCTCTTCCAAAGTGTTGTTTGTAGTAATCGAAGCAAAAAATTAAGTCATTTACAGGAAGCCCATAGAAGTAATAGGATGATGACTTTACTTTTCGAAAAATCTTAAATACTTCAATTAGAGATTCTTGGGTAGGAGAGGCTTTGGGATTAAATTCCGATTTAAATATCCTCTTTCGTATGGTATGGTAATGATAGTTCCCAACATCACGCTTCATCAACTTGTAGAGTCCTAAAATCGCAATGCGTTCTCTTACTTGCTTATCCTGAGCTTGGATTTCCTGCCAAGCAGGGTTGTCTTGGAAAGAAGGGTTGGTATGTTGATGTGTAATCTCAAGAGATGTTTCAAACCTTTCCAGAAGCTCTTGCTCAAATGGGTATTCCTTTTCTTCCTCTTCAGTTCCCAGTAATCGTTTAAAAAATTCTAGCATTTTAGTTAGCTGTTAATGAGAGTATCCGTCGCTTGATTTTTATAACGTTCCGTATCCAATCTATTGTTAAGAGACTTCTCTTGATGTACCGG
>JBCDIQ010000265.1:0-8495 GCA_039024295.1 Bacteroidota bacterium
ATCAGGAAAGGACACATCAAACGTAGAAATTCCTGGGCCAAAACTATTGGTTGGTATCCCAAAAGTATTAAATGCAAATAGCGAAGGATGAGTAGGGTTAGAAGGAATAATTACCTGATTATTTACAGCATCGTATTCAATGTATCTAATTTGCGAAGTATTAATATTTACTAGTACTGGATAAATGACGTAATAGTAATCGGTACTTCCTGGTTTAGGAACAATAGCCACTATTGCGCCATCTTCATCATTTAGGCTGTTAAAAAAGTCCTTTTCGAAAAACCCTGAAGATTTTTTATAATACAGGCTACTTCCCATTACATAGAACTCTAATTCGTTTGTGCAGGGGTCTGAAATGGAATTAAATGGAGTTGCGTCAATAGGTAAACTAGCACCTGGATGAGGGAGTAACTTGACAGGGTTAGCTGGGGGAGTAGATAGAAAGTCATAATGATATTGTGGGATGATCCATCTTGGATTTTGGAACTGTGCATCAGCTTTCTGTGTAGAAGCTACAAGAAAAAGTGTCAGCAATATCCATGACATCCTCAAGTGCTGCATACCAGTTCTATTGCTAGAACATTGAAGGTTGTGTTTCATTTTAGTAAGTTAATTGAAAGTGTGAATACTATGTGGTTATTAATAATAAGATAATAGTTTAATTGCCTCTTCGAATCAAAACTATGGAACCAGTCTGAAAGGAAGAAATTAGGTCAGGTTATTTTAGTCACTCTTTAGGCAAACTTTAATGTAGCTTAGAGTCCGTAAGCATGTGCCAATTAGGGACCCCAAGCTATTTTAGGATGAATTAAAGTATGAAACTTGAAAGAAAACAACTTTTGATAGGTTGCTTCCTACTCTTTCCTCACTTTCGCATGCTGCCATTCTCCATCTTGGTCGGTAACTTGTAGGATGTAGGTGCCATTAGGATAAGCAGCCAAGGAAATTGTTTCCTGGTGCTGACCCTGCCGCGTGAGCAGTAGCTTTCCGGTTATGTCGAGCAGACGGATGGCATATTCCAATGAATGAGCCGGCTGAATGTGTACCACGTCTTGGGTAGGATTTGGGAAAATGGAAACCTGTTTCTGGTCTAATACATCCGATTCGATACTAACGGTAGTGGTATCACGTCGGTATTTAATGAGGAAAGCATGTTCATTTTGTTCACCCCCATTTCCTACCACGAACAGTTCTCCATCTTTAGAGTAGGAGAAATCTTGGAATACATAAGAATACAAGGGATTATACAGGACGGAGTCTTGCGGATCAACAGGGAAAGACCACAATTGATTCCCTTGTTGGCCTAAACCGAACAAATATATATCTGA
This sequence comes from Bacteroidota bacterium, assembly GCA_039024295.1. Classification (GTDB taxonomy): domain Bacteria; phylum Bacteroidota; class Bacteroidia; order J057; family J057; genus JBCDIQ01. The sequence continues at coordinate 1,329 of JBCDIQ010000265.1, forward strand.
TCCAGATGTACTGGGTGTACCACCCGTAAGCCCCAGTAATACGCCATGAGGGGCATTGGTCATACGTATATTTTGATTTCCCGACAGGGTAGTAATTGTATCTGTATGGGTTAGGTTCCCTTTGGGATCAAGCTTCCCTAAGAACAGCTTTGAGAAATCCTCATTTGAAGGATACCCCAAGAGTTTTGCTGTAGCCCATAACTTACCATTTTGATAAACCATTGTGTTAATTCCACTTCCGGGTAGTTGCTCTGCTTCCCAGATTAGATTCCCATTTGGACTAAGCATTCCAATGTATCCCCAGTCTTGGGTACCAAACCCGTAGGCATATCCTCCTACTACGATCTCTCCCTGATCCAAGACATTTATGAGGTCTGCACGTGTCCTTACATAACTACTTGGCATATCCCATCTCCATAAACTGTCACCTGTTGGACTATATTTCAGCACAGATCCAGCTATTTGGTTATTTGTACTGGTTTTTCCAGACATACTAACGACCAGGTTTCCATTTTCATCTTCCTTAATATCGGAGATAAACCCTCTTCCAGAGTTATCGAACTCCTTTTGCCAGGCCAGATTCCCGTTCTTATCGGTTCTTTGCAAGTACGCCTTGAGGATAGGGACAACATTTTCTTTCTGTTGTAAGTAACCTCCTATTAAGAAGCCACTGTCCTGAAGCTGGATTAAGCGAGTAGGCACAGAGCCAGAGCCCTCAAATAGGCCATTGAACTTTTGCCACAGAAGATTTCCTTCTCCATCAAACTTCCAAAGGGTGATGTTTCCAGCATCTGAAAAAGAGCTGTAGTCATCATCTACGGTGGCAACAGCAATGCCACCATCCATCGTAGCGGTTACACACCTGAATTCAATTGGAAAAGTGCCTCTGAATGCCTTTATATACTCAAAGGTGGGCTGGGCGGATAGGCAGGGGACTTCAAGGAAAATCCATAAAGCTATGGCAAACCAGCGGAGTGATAAATAATGATAGTGTTTCATTTTAGTATAGAAATATAAGAAGCAGGGCTAGTTTTAGTGTCGAAATAAATCTACTCCATAATCTCCTCATAAGGAAGGAAGAGGTACATGACTTTTATCACTTTGATGGAATATTCCTCCACGCCCATCCATAGTACACCAATCCTGCTAAACAAGCTACCTGAATGCTCTGCAATCCAAAAGAGAAGGTATAAACAGGTTTTAAGAAGTCCACTCCCAGTCGAAAAGCAAGGTAGGCAATCATGAATAGTTGAAAACGGCGTCCATTGGCACGTGGGCCAGTTTTGTCCCATAGGCGCAAGCATATCCACAACAGGAGCAAAAAGATCATTTCATACAGGGCCGCAGGGTGGCGAGAAATACCATCTCCCAGGTCCATGCCCCAGGGCAGGGTTGTCGGTATACCGTGGGTCCCATCTTCCAGACCGGACAAAAAGCAGCCAATTCGTCCGATAAACATTCCTAAAATCAGCGGATACACAAATAGGTCTCCAGAGGAGGTCTGCTCCTTGAGAAAATATTTAGCAATTTCAACTGACCAAAGCCCGCCAAGCAGTCCTCCCAGAATGGTTTTCTGCGTAATGAAATACAGCCAGCCCTGTTCTCCGCCGCCTTCAAGAAATAGAGGCCAATTCTCCATTACGCCCAACACACGAGAGCCAATTAAAGCGCCGAGTGCTGCTGCCAGTAAAATAATGACCCGGTTTGGGGTGCTAATGGGATCCTCTTGCTTTTTTCGGAGAAATAGAAAATACCTGAACCCAACGAAGAAGGCCATCAGCTCAAAGAGTACATGTGGATGTACCTGCCAATCTCCCCATCCGATGTAAACGGGAAATTCCATTATAACCAGTCAAAAATGAAGGCAAGGGCGAAGTAGAGCAAGATCCCCACGACCATCACACCATAGAGGATGGTGTCTATCATGAGGTAGTCCTTGTACTTTTCGAAAAATGCCCTGAGCTTTTTCATGGGATTGATTAGTCAGAAAGTACAACTTGCTCGAAAACCCTGTCAGCGTTGCCCTTCATCACACCTCCACCAGATCCTTCTCCACCCTCAGGTTGTCAATGATGAACCGCTGACGATCAGGGGTATTTTTTCCCATGAAGTAGGTCAGCAAGGTCTTGATCGCAGAATCTTTTTCCAGCAGCACGGGCTGTAAACGGATATCATCCCCAATAAATTGCTGGAACTCATCTGGAGAAATCTCCCCAAGTCCTTTGAATCGAGTGATTTCAGGATTTTTGCCTAACTGATCAATGGCGGCCTGCTTTTCCATTTCATCATAGCAGTAGAAGGTCTTTTGCTTATTCCGAACCCGAAAGAGCGGTGTTTCCAAAATGTAGAGGTGCCCTGCACGAACCAAGTCAGGGAAAAACTGCAAGAAAAACGTAAGCAGCAATAGGCGAATGTGCATACCATCTACATCTGCGTCCGTCGAGATCACCACATTATTGTAGCGTAATCCATCCAGTCCGTCTTCGATGTTCAATGCGTGTTGCAGGAGGTTGAACTCTTCATTTTCATACACCACCTTTTTGGTCAGCCCAAAGCAGTTTAAGGGCTTACCCCTTAGGCTGAACACTGCCTGGGTTCCTACGTCACGTGCTTTGGTGATCGAGCCACTGGCAGAATCCCCCTCGGTGATGAAAAGGGTGGTTTGGAGGACTTTGTCCTCGTTCTTCTTGGTGACTTTTTCATTATAATGAATTCGGCAGTCGCGCAGTTTTTTGTTGTGCAGGTTGGCCTTTTTTGCACGCTTATTCGCCAGCTTTTTGATCCCGGCGATTTCTTTTCGCTCTTTTTCCGACTGCTGGATGCGTTTCAATAGCGCATCCGCCGTATCTGAATTCTTATGCAGAAAGTTGTCCAGTGATTTGGAGAGGAAATCATTGACAAATGTCCGCATGGTGGGGCCATTTGGCGCAACGTTATTGGAACCCAGTTTTGTTTTGGTCTGGGACTCAAATACGGGCTCTTGAACCCTCACACTCACGGCTGCGATGATAGATGCACGAACATCAGGGGTATCAAAATTCTTCTTGAAGTGGTCGCGAATGGTGCGAACATATGCTTCGCGGAAGGCTTGCATATGGGTGCCGCCCTGAGAGGTATATTGTCCATTTACAAAGGAATAATACTCCTCGCCATAGGCATTGCCGTGGGTAATGGCCACTTCAATGTCATCTCCCTTCAAGTGAATAATCGGATAGCGGATGCCCTCCGGTTCCGTCTTGGCTTCGAGCAAATCCAGCAAGCCGTTTTTAGAATGGAATCGCTCCCCATTCAAGTAAAGGCTGAGTCCCGCATTCAGGTAGCTGTAGTTGCGTATCTGGTTTTTGACATAATCTGTCAAAAAGCGGTAATGCTTGAATACATCACCATCTGGCTGAAAAACCACTAATGTCCCATTCGGCTCATCCGTTTTTTGTAGCCGATGGTCTTTCTTGAGTTCTCCCAGTTCAAACTCTGCTACCTTTTTCTTGCCATCCCTGACAGATTCCACTCGAAAATAAGAAGATAAAGCATTCACAGCCTTCGTACCTACACCGTTCAACCCCACTGACTTGGTAAAAGCTTCCGAATCGTATTTACCGCCTGTGTTGATTTTGGACACACAATCGATGACTTTTCCGAGGGGAATGCCACGACCGTAATCACGAATCGAGGCTTGTCCATCTTTCAGGCTGATTTCAATTTTCTTGCCGAAACCCATCATGTGCTCATCGATGCAGTTGTCAAGCACTTCTTTCAGGAGTACATAAATACCGTCATCTACTGAAGATCCGTCCCCTAATTTTCCGATATACATACCTGGGCGGAGACGTATATGCTCACGCCAGTCGAGCGATTTAATGTTGTCTTCTGTATACTTAGCCATAAATGGAGGTGAAATCTGCTATGAGAGAAAAAATTAAATAGTATCTACCCAAAAATACTAATATTCTAGGTATATAAAAATTGAATTTCCTATTTGCTACAAATTATAGCAAATAGGGTTCGACATGATTACCAGAATGCAAATGGGCTTAACAAGTCTGCTACAGACGGGTCAGCTTACTTTTTGGGTCTTTTGTAACCGGATTACTTCATCGAGCAGCCGCTCCGGGCGAATGGGGATCACCCCTACCTCTTCGCAGACCAATCCTCCTGAAAGGTTGGCAAACTCAGCCGCTTCCAACTGGGTTAATCCTGCAGCTACCGCCAGGGTTGCTACACTCATGACCGTATCTCCAGCGCCTGATACGTCGGTAATGTTTCGATAATGTGCAGGCAGGTGGATGTAGCGGAAATAATCATCGATTAGTAGCATACCTGCATCACTTAAGGTAACAAGGGTGTAGGGATGTGGCATGCTTTCCCTTAGCTGCCGAACTGCTGCCACAATTTGTGGGAAGTCCTGTTTGTCAAGGGAAACTCCCAGGCCTTCTTTTAGTTCTTTGAGGTTGGGCTTAAACAGGGTGCAATCTGCGAAATGGTGGAAATTTTTGAATTTTGGGTCTACCATCACTGGAATATTGTGCTGCTGGGCGTAGACCATGGTCATTTGGATAAGGGTCTCGTCCAGAAACCCTTTATCATAATCCGAAAAAATGATGGCATCAAATTCAGGGATGCGGTCAAATAACTGTCCCATCACATGTGAGTTCTCCTCACCGGAAAGCGGAGCACGGTCCTCGCTATCTACCCTTAGCACCTGCTGCCCCTGGCTGATAATACGAGTTTTGACAGTGGTCTTACGTGAATCTAGTGCAAAAATCAGCTCAGTGTTAAAACCAACTTCTCCGCAGAGTTCAAGAAACTTTTCTCCTCCTGTGTCATTGCCAATGGACCCACACAGAATTGGGGTTGCTCCCATGGAGGAAATATTTAGGGCTGCATTCGCTGCCCCTCCCAATCTGGACTCCTCTCGTTGGATTTCCACTACCGGAACAGGGGCTTCAGGTGAGATACGATCAATGCTGCCCCAGAGGTATCGATCTACCATGAGATCGCCCATGATGAGGATGCGGAGAGATTTACACCGAGTAAGGAATTCTTGCGCACGTTCTTTGGCCACGGTCAACGACTATAAAAGGTGGTAAAATGGTAAGTATTAGAAAAATACTATCTGCAAAGACTGTGCTAAATTCTTTCTGTGGTCTATGTTTCTTACACGGAATAATCAGCATTCTGAAGGGGTAAACCACCTATGAAAGGCTTTTTAGTCCTTTTTCTAGTCTAATTACAGCATCTTGTAGGGTGTTCATGGCATATGCGTATGAGATTCTTACATGTGAATTGGTGCCGAATGCTGTTCCTGGAACCAAAGCAAGCCCTACTGAGTCAATCAGGTACAAGCACAAGGCTTCAATATCCTCAAGCACCTGTCCTTCTGGCGTACTTTTGCCAATAAATGCTGTGAGGTCAGGGTAAAAGTAAAATGCTCCATCCGGCAGGATAACTTTCAGGCCTTCTATTTTTTGTAATGCTTCAAAGAGGTAATCTCTTCGCTTTCTGAAGGCTGCCAACATGTCAAATGTAGGTTGCATGGAGCCATTTAAGGCTGCAACTGCCCCTTTCTGGGCAAAGGAGTTAGCTCCAGAAGTACACTGGCCCTGGAGTTTTTCGCATAAGCGAGCAATTTGTTGAGGGGCTGCAATGTACCCTAGCCTCCATCCAGTCATGGCGTATCCTTTAGAAAATCCATTTACGGTCACAACACGGTCGAATATGGATTCAAAAGAGGCAAAGCTGACATGCTCAGGACCAAATGTGAGGTGTTCATATATTTCATCTGAAATAATCACCACCTGGGGATGACGCTCTAAAACCTCCACGAGGGCAGCCAGTTCTTCCTGACTGTACATACTTCCAGTTGGGTTGGAAGGTGTACTCATCATGAGCAACCTGGTCTGAGGGGTAATTGCTTCTTCTAATTGCTCAGGACTTATTTTATAAGCCGATTCAATGCTGGTCGGAACCACCACAGCCTTTCCTTCAGCCAGATGAATCATGGCGGTGTAAGAAACCCAGTAGGGAGCTGGGACCACCACTTCATCCCCCGGATTAATCAGGGCCATGACTACATTATACAGAGACTGCTTGGCACCAGTCGACACCACGATATGTTCAGTGGAGTAGGGAAGGCCATTTTCCCGTTGGAGTTTGTCCGCAATTGCCTGCCGGAGCTCAGGAAGGCCAGCTACGGGAGGGTAATGCGTATACCCATCATCAAGTGCTTGCTTGGCAGCTTCACAGATGTGAACAGGCGTGTCAAAATCTGGCTCCCCAAGGGTTAGGCCAATTACATCTTTTCCTTCTGCTTTTAATGCACGAACTTTTTTGCTAATGCCGAGAGTGGCAGATTCGGCGAGGGTCTGAATAATATTTGAAGCTTGCATCCAGTGTTGTATTTGGAAGCAAAGCTACATAACGTATGAATCATATTCATCCGTTGGAGACATTCACCAAGGTTTTTTGTCGGCGTGAAGATTCTCTGATAATGAGTTCTGTGGGAAGGACCATCGTCTGGTAGGTTACCGGCAGGTCTTTTTTGAGTTCCTGAATTTCTTTTAACAATAATTTAATAGACTCCTGGCCAATTCTAAAGCCTGGTTGGGCAATCGTGCTTAAAGGAGGCTCTACCACTGAAGCAAGTTTCCAGTTGCTGAATCCCATTACGGCTACTTGATCTGGTATGGTGATTCCAGCTCCTTTAAGCCCTGTCATTGCCCCTAGGGCTACTTCATCCGTTACGGCAAAGATAGCATCGGGGGGCTCTTCCATGGAGAGCATTTCGAGGGCAAATCGATACCCTTCTTCGAATTCTACCACTTTACACCTTCTGATAAGACGTTCATCTACAGGGATTCCATATCGTTTATGGGCGTCCAGGTACCCCTGAAGACGATGTTTTCCGGTGTAGCTCAGTTCTGGTGAGGTGAAGTGCGCAATCCGTCGACACCATTCTCCAATAAGGTGCTCAACTGCTTGAAAGGCTCCCAGCCTGTCATCCACAATCACCCGGGAGGTATTTTTCATGCTTTCTACTGCCTTGTCAAAAAAGACAACCGGTATACCCGCTTCTATGAAATCTTCAAAGTGGTCATACTTTTCAGTTTGATGGGTAATAGAGACTAACAGCCCATCAACTCGGCTTGCCAGCAGTGCTTTCGCATCTTC
>JBCDIQ010000266.1:0-8481 GCA_039024295.1 Bacteroidota bacterium
ACGCCTCCACGGAACCAACGAAGACAGCATATTCGAAGGAGTTGGCAATGATGCCAACCTCGGACGGGCCAGAGCTGACTTTATTCGAAGCTACCTGAAAAATCTTGGTATTGACCCTACTCGATTGATCAAAAGCTATGCTCGAAAAGACCAAGCATCCCTCTTTGGGGAGGGAGATACCCTTTTCGGGGGGATTGATCTCAAACTTATTGATCGAGTGAGTGATGAGGAAGCGGAGGTAATGCTTTCAGAGGTGCGAAATGTCTACTTTGAATTTGGCAGTAGCTATGTGAACATGACTCCTGATTTAAGGGGCTACATTACCCGGACCATTCAGTACCTGAACCAGCATCCCGATAAAAAGCTTAGGTTGGTCGGCCATACAGATGACAAAGGTTCAGATGCTTCTAATTTAACCTATGGGAAGCAACGGGCCGAGTTAATATCCACCTATTTCCAGCAATTGGGATTAAACCCTCAGCAGATTGTTACCTCCTCTCAAGGGGAGCGAAACCCAATTGCAAGTAATGATACAGACGAAGGACGGGAAAAGAATCGTCGGGTGGAAATCTCTGTACAGTAACAAACACATTTACATCCCTTTATCATCCATTACCTTTAAGAAATCCATTCCATTATGATATTACTTCAAGCATTTCAGGAAGGCATGAGCATGTTTATCCTGATGTTGGTGGCCGCGATACTGGCCGGTTTTATCGTTTACCTTTTGTTCCGAAACAGGTTTCAAGGCCGGATAACCGAACTTGAAGAGGAAAATGCTGAAAGGGCTTCGGCCTATAATTCCCTTGAGAATCAGTATACGAGTCTACAGGCAGATCACAATGACTTGGACGTGAAATACCGTGACCTTACGGGGCAAATCAACGGACTAGAAGGAGCTACCACAGATTTAGAAGCTGCTTTGAAGGAATGCAGGGACGGGCATGCCAAACTCAAAGCAGATTACGATGGGTTACTGCCTCGGGCAACTGAAGCTGAAGGCAAGCTTACAGAACTGCAGCGGGAGTTTGACCCGATGAAATCTCAATTGGAAGCCCAGTCGGGCGATATTTCAGAAATAGAAAGTCTGAAAGCGAGGCTGAGTGATTCCGAGAAAGTAGCCCTGGATCGATTGGCAAAGATCCAGGACATGGAAAAATTAAAGTCTGACCTCCAGAAGTCACAAGAAAAAGTAACCACCTACGAATCGAAACTGGGGCGCCAGGGAGAAAAAATTGCGGAACTTACTGCACAATTAACGGCCTTGCCTGTTGCCGAACCTGCTGTGGATACCAGTGCAATGGATGCTGAGCTAAAGCAAGCCCAAGACAAGTTAAGTGCCCGCGAGGCAGAAATCAAACAGCTCAGGGAACAGCTAGAGCTTGCTCAAAATGCTGCTACTGAAGCCGAGACCATCGAGGCCGAGTACGCCGCGCTGAAAGCCCAACAAGGCTCTGGGGAGGACTATAAAGCTCCATACGAAGAGGCCCTTGAGAAGATTAAGCACCTGGAAGCCCAACTTGGGGTGCTTCAACAAAACTTGAGCAAGGAAGAAACTGAGCTTGCGAGGATAAAGGCGCGTGCTGGCGAAATCAACTTCGGCCGAATTGGGGTCGCTTCCATTGACCAGCGGGATGACCTTAAGCGGATTAAAGGAATTGGTCCTTTTATAGAGAAGAAACTCAATAGCATCGGTATTTACACCTTTGACCAAATATCCCGGTTTACCCCAGAGGATGAAGAAAAAGTCAATGAGGTGATTGAATTTTTTCCTGGCCGCATTCGTAGAGACAACTGGACCGGCCAAGGGAAGGATTTTGCCGATGAAAAAGAGAAGGATAAAAAGTAAGGAATACGTATTTTTACTTAAAAAAGTAAAGCAAAATTTTGTCCTTACAAAGATTCCTCTTAAGTTAGAACCATCATTGCAAATCAGGTTTTTTTTACCATATTTGTAATACATCAAACAAGATTCTAACATCTTAAGATTATAAAGAGTAGTTCTTTCGTTTGGCTTTAGGGCGTTTTCATGGCTGTTGGCCGCGGACCGTAAGGTCTGCGGCTACGTTTTTAGGGGCTATCCATTCCATTTCTTTCATCTTCTTTGTTTATATCTTTCTCGAAAGGTTAATGTATCATTAATCTTAATTCCCGTTATTTTTTGTTTATTGGCAACATGGAAAACGTACGAGGCATTGGCCTCATGCTCAAATACCTTGCAGCAATATGTTTGATCCCGGTGTGTCATGTTGAGCTAAATGCTCAGGACACTTTATATGCCTCACTAAAAACCCGGCTAATTGAGTACTATGCGGATTCCATTGAAGAGGTCAATGGCCAAATCCGAAAATTCCCTGATGAACCTTATTGGTACAATAAACGGGGGGTGTTACACTATAAATCATGGGAGTATGAAAAGGCTCAAAAGGATTATTCCCTGGCAATTAAAAAGGACCCCTCATTTACCCTTGCCTATTTTAATCGAGGCTTAGCTTTTAAAATGAATGGGCAGCCTGTTTTGGCCTTAAGAGATTTAGATAAGTTTTTAGCCAATGATTCTTCTGATGTAGAAGCATTCTTAGTTCGAGCAGATTTATTGTTGACACAAAACCTCTTACCGCAAGCAGAGGAAGACTTTTTGCATATCTTATCTATTGATCCAGCGCATACGGAAGCCCATTACGGATTGGCTACCACCTACCTGAACCAAGGCGAATACCATTCGGCTATCTCCATTTTGGACAAAGGGCTTTCTATTGATAAGGGAAATTCCTCCTTTTATTTGGCAAAAGCCAAAGCCCTGGAGGCCATTAACCAGCCTGCTGAGGCCTTGGCCATTTTAAAGGCTGCGCGTACGCTATCTCCCCAAAACCTGGAATTATTGATGCGTCAGGCGAGTTTGTCAGTCTCCCTAAAAGAATACGAATCAGCCTTGCAGGCTTTTAATATCCTGGCCCAAAAAAGGCGGAATGACCCAATTGTTCTTACCAGTAGAAGTTATGTGCTGATTCAGCTTGGGGAATTTGAGAAGGCCCTTAGAGATTGTGATGCTGCCTTGGAGGCAGATACCACATTTTACTTAACTCATAGCAATAGAGGCTTAGCAAATTTACGGATGGGCAACCTGGAAGCCGCAGAGCAAGACCTTTTAAACACCCTCCGGCTAAATCCTGATCACCCTTACGCTTACCGGAACTTAGCCCTGCTACGGATTGCCCAAAAATACCTTGATCAAGCGTGTGAGGCAATCCATAAAGGGATCGAGTTAGGGTTTACCGAGACCTTTGGGGATGAACTGCTGCGCTTAAGGGCAGAACACTGTCAGGCTACGACTGAATCAGAAGAACCCTGAGCGATACTCGTTTTTTGGCCGGCAAGGTAAGCACCTGTTACCCTGCCTGTCAGGATGGAGCTGCCCAGGAATGTGCCTTCTAGGCTTCTTAACCCGTGGATGCCGCCACCCCCAAAACCAGCCGCTTCTCCTATGGCGAACAAGCCTGAAATAGGGGTTCCCTGTTCGGTAAGGACTTCCCCGTTCAGGTTGGTCTGGATGCCTCCAAGTGTTTTTCTGGCGAGGATAAATTCCCGGATGGCAATCAGCGGTCCATCTGATGGCCGCAAAATAGGTGCAGGGCTGCAAGTCCTTAACTTATCTCCAAAATATTGACGCAAATGATGAATCCGCCGGAGCTGTTCATCATTCTGTAGCTTTTTTGGGAGAAGGGTCTGTAGGTCATAACTGGAAATGGTTGTCTGCAAGCGACTGGGATCAATTAATTTCTCTCCGATCAGGGCATTCATTTTCCTTGCCAGTTCATCCACTGTTGGGGCGACAACGATGTCTTCGCATTCATGGATCAGCCGCTGTACAAGGGCCTTGTCTCCAAACAATACCCCCTTGATAAAATCCAGTTTCCTCCGCTCTCGGGCAGCTTCATTGTATTCAGAGCCAGAAATCCTGAGTTCTTTGGCGGCAATTTTCATGTTCATGACCTGCCAGGAATATTGACGGGGCTCCTGGCAAACAGCTTCCACGAGTTGGCGGGTATCATAGCCGGAAACCAACGGAAGGGGACCGATTCTTTCTCCATGGGCATTGAGCCACAAGGCGGATTTAGGAGGAACCAAGCTGAGGCCATTATAGGGAGCTGCATTGCCGGAGTACTTCACCCCTCCGGCATACATCCAGATTTTATCCAGGTGGGTGAGGTTGGCCCCTTGTTTTTCAGCAGCCATATGCAGCAACCCATCTCCAAACTTATGGCCTCCGTTCAGAATTGTTGGAGGCGGAGTTCCCAGCCCTTGATGCCAGTTGGCGCGTAGCAGTTTCAGGTTACCCGTAAGGCCTCCCGTCGCGACAATTACAGCACCTCCCTCTTGCTCAAACTCTTCTCCATTTGCCTCATTAATGCCGCGAATGCCTTTGATGTGTCCTGCTTTGGTGGTAAAATCGGTTACCTTACACCGATTATGCAGGGAGAACTGGTCGAGGTTTGGATGACTGAACAGCCGGTTGGTGAGGGCCTCTATTAACCCCTGACCGAGGCCCCAGGTAACATGGAACCTGGGGACAGAATTTCCGGGCGTGTACAGGCCGCGTTCCACCCATTGGGGAGAAGGAATGAAGCGGACACCCAAGTCGGTAACCCATTCGTATACTTCAGGGGTGCAACTTGAAATATAGGTCTCGGCCCATTTACGGGGCCAATAATCATCCGGACCAAATGCTGCAACTGCTTCCCAGTCCTGCATGGCCTTGGACTCATGATCTTTTATTCCTCTTTTTTGTTGGATAGGAGAATTCACAAAGAATAATCCCCCCATTGACCAACGAGCCAGACCTCCGAGGTTCTCCCGGGTGTCCCGGTCAAACATGATCACGGCCTGGTTGCGGTCCAATAGTTCGATGGCGGCTGAAATGCCTGCGATGCCTCCACCAATGATGAGTACGGGTTTTTCCATGAGGATATGAGATTGTTGCAAGTAACAATCTACAACCTATTAGGCTTATTTTCCAGTCTGTGTTCCCTTGACCCGAATAAAAGAAGCGTAGGTTGAGCCTGTCGAAGCCAGAAGCCCCAATGATATGTTCCTTTTGGAGCTACCCAAGATTTTCAGCCTCACACATAGGTTGAACTACCTTTCATCCAGTCTGCGATCCCTTGACCCGAATAAATGAAGCGTAGGTTGAGCTTGTCGAAAGTTGAGCCTGTCGAAACCGGAAGCCCAATCGGTACTTTCCTATATGACCAATCCCAAGCCCTACTTTTCGAAACGTATCCCCCTTCGATACCCTCAGGGTTCAAGTTTCAAGGCATTAAGGCTGCCTAACCCCCTCCAGGCGATGAATGTGATCAATAACTGCTTGCGGAATTGGCACCTTGCGTTTCTCAAAATAATCATAGGAAACGATCAGGGTCTCACAAATGGCAGCCATCCTTTGGTATTTCTCACTGAACATGCCATTCCACATCACAAATCGGTCCTCCTGCAAGTTGGTGACGCGCGTCCCGATGTGGAGGGTATCTGGATAGGTTACCGGAAATACATATTTACACCTGACTTCAGCAGCAATAGGTCCGATTACCCCAGGTTTTTCGGTAAAGTCAGCAAACTCAATCTCATCACAGTAGGCCACCCGTCCTGATTCTGCATATCGGCAATACACCACGTTGTTGACGTGGCCTGCCAGGTCCATTTCACCCCATTGAACGGGAATTTTTGTAATGATCGGATAGCTTGAAACGAACTGCTCGTAGGTTTCTATTTTTTGCATGAATACGCTTAATCTGGTTGTTTGACGGAAAGATGGGCAAAATGGTAATGGCTGTTGTCCCCATTATTCCAGAAATCTCCCATCGACAATGCGGCGCACCCTTCCCGCTTTTTCTGCAAGCTGCAGGTCATGGGTGGCGATGAGGAAGCCTACTTTGGTAGATTCAGCCAGATCAAAAATAAGTTGGTACAATTCCTGGCTGGTAGCAGAATCCAGGTTGCCGGTGGGCTCATCAGCCAAAATGAGTTTGGGTTGGTTCATCATTGCGCGTGCAATGGACACACGTTGTTGTTCTCCACCTGATAGTTGACTGGGTTTGTGTCCTACTCGTTTTTCTAATCCAAGCTCTTTCAGCAGCAAGTGGGCGCGATCTTCTGTCTCTTTGCGATTGGTTCCAAGGATAAAGGCTGGCATACACACATTTTCGAGTGCATTAAACTCCGGCAGCAAATGATGAAACTGGAAGACAAACCCCAGCGACTCATTGCGAAAATCAGCCTGCTTTGATTCGGGGAATCGGGTGATTTCGTGGTCCTCAAAAAATACTTTTCCCTTGTCGGGTGTATCCAGGGTGCCAAGAATGTGTAGCAAGGTACTCTTGCCTGCTCCCGAAGCCCCTACCAGGGCTACAACTTCTCCGGGGGTGACCTCCAGGCTGACGCCTTTCAGCACTTCCAGGTTGCCGTATGATTTGTGAATATGTTCTGCTCGCAGCATGAGCCACAAACCTACAAAAGTGCCTACAGGCGATCAATGATATTCATGACTTTCCGGTATATGGGGTCAACAAAAAACAGGAAACCAATACCCAATCCCATGAAAAGGCCGATTGGCGCATCTGTAGTGGCAGTTATCCCCAGGCCGATGAACATAGAACAAAGGAAAAAAGCCCAACCATAGTGAGCGGGTTTGTTCTTTTTGGTTCGTGTAGACTTAATTTTTCTTCTCCGGCGCGTATACGTCCGACCATTTTCCTGGCGGTGTTCCATGCGGTGAACATCCGAATTAGCGGTATTGGTCGTATCTTGTAACTCGAATTCGTTGATCTCAAACTTTTGGGTAGACTCGGAGAAGCTCATGTGATTCAGATTTGATGTAATAGCGTATATTAATTGTACTGAAAATTTACAAGACGGGTGCGTGAACCACCAATATTTTGGATGAATTGCTGAAAATACTATTCGAAACGGATGATCCAGCCGACGTATGGGAACTGGATTTGTCCTATCACCTGATCCGGGAGGAGTGGCCCACTCCTTTTGAACAGCTAAGTGGCCTGGAATCTCTGGTTAACCTGAGGTCCCTTTCCTTGTCTGGACATTTATTAGATGAAATCGAAGGTCTTCCTGAGCTCCCTCACCTTCAGCACCTGGATGTATCCTATAATAATATCTCGGAAATCCACCGGTTTCCGCTGCTTCCAGAGTTAACTACCCTGAACTTGGGCCATAACCAGCTGTTAAATTTGCCACCTGGAAAACAGGTTCCCCGTCTTAGGACCCTTATTATTTCTGGAAACAGGTTAATTACTGACCTTTCTGTTCTTCGGGAATTCCCAATCTTACACACACTATACCTCAAACAACTCCTGATTTCTGATTGGAAGCCTTTAGCAGCACTGGGTTCTTTGGCTGCGGTATATGCCACACCTGCTGGCCCCAAGTCCCTCAAGGCGATGGAGGCACTCCAGCAGGTGCGGTCGATTGACCTAAATTTGGGACGTTTTGGGGCTGTAGTTGATTTACCGCTGCTTGCTTCCCTAAAAAAGCTGACCCTTCAATATGGCCTTCAGGTGCAGGAGATTCAGGACTGGGTCCAATTAGAAAGCTTGGAGGTACTGGAAATGAAACATTTAGGGGTAAGGTCAATCCGGGGGCTAGGTGTATTGGAAAATCTGAAAGAACTCCGTCTTCAAAATTGCCCAGACTTGGAAATTGGCACCTTAGTTGCCAATAGATCCTTGAAAAGGCTTTATCTTGAACGAGTAGCTCTGTCTCAAAACGACAGAGATCTTCTACAAAGGGCTAATCCCGGGCTCCAAATCATCTGTTAAAGCTGGTCTTATTTGATTCCTATTATGTTCCCGGTTCCTCCTTACAGGGCACGGGGAATGTAACATCGTTGCCGCTTTCGGCTTTTTAGTCGAAGGGGGAAAAATTACTTTTGTTATTGTCTAAAGAACACCACACATGCGTAAAGAAGATTTAACGAGTCAGCAAATTCGGGACCTAAATATCTTTAACCTGTTATTAGAATGCGATGGTTGGGTTGACGACGAGGATGTCGAGAATCGCCTGGATCAGGGAGAAGATGTGAATCCGGAGGGGGTTCGCAACTGTGCAAACGGTAAAGCCCGCTTACTGGCCCGTTACCACGCCCCTGTTAGTATGATTAGCCTTCGAATCTCTGATTTGCTTTCGAAGGAAAAAGTTCAGTTTCACTTTTTGTTCGATGATCGCCCTGAGCGCATCTTGGAATGGCTCGTGCAGCACAGCGACGAACTTTCCATGGAAAACTACCCGGAAGTCCTCAAAGAAGCCAACGGTAGGTGTGAAATGATTCTGCTGGAAGTATCTGAAAGTGAAATCTACGAGGTGAAGCCTCCCTCCCGAAAAGGGAACCAATAAAAAGAACATTTGATCAATAGAATAGAAGAGCCGGAATTGTATTCCGGCTTTTTTTATGGGAACTATATTAAAATTGTC
>JBCDIQ010000267.1:0-8478 GCA_039024295.1 Bacteroidota bacterium
AGGAAGTAGGTCTTACGATTACCGAATGGAATACCTGATTGAGCAAAGCCGTAAGAAGCCTGCAAAAGTTGATTTTAGTGATACGGCAAAACATAAAAGTTTTTCTCCAGAGGAATTGCTGGAACAAACTGAGGGGAAGATTAATACCAAATCTGCTCACTATTTCTTCCCCCGGTATTATGTAAGCCCAAAAGTAAGGGGATACATCATTCCGAAGGATCGATTTGAAATTACCATTCAAACTACCTCAATGCTTTGGGAAGAATTAAAGCAAGCAATCCATAATCCTAAGGCCCCTCTCTACTTGGGCACGAATGATAGTTGGGTCCATTTAACCTGGAAAGATCATGACTGAGATAAACAACTGGCATCCCTATCCCAGGTACGGGGTAGCATCTGCGATGCATGTTATGCAAAGGAACAAGCTTAACCTTAATGAGAAAGAGGAAGTTGAAGAGCTTCTATTTCGAGCTATGGAAGAAGGGTTAGAAAAGTTCATGATTTTCCCATTGGAACAATCCGATGGAAGGGAAATGCAGATCAACTATGGGTATTTGGAAGGAAAGAAAGTAGCCCCGGGCAAAAAGAGTGGACAAATATCGGGAAATGGATTTTACACAGCTGGTCACATAGTTACTGCAAACAACTCAGCAGGTATAGTGAAAGAAGTCAAAGCCTTCCAACAGCTAATCCAATCAGGCAAATTCGACTTTGACAAGCCTTATGAGCTAAAGAGATCATTTGCCCCCTTGGTGGCAAAGCGAAATAAAGGAAAATTGAGCATGTCTAATCCTCGGGTGGGTTCCCTGATTGCTGCTTTTACTGCCATTGCTACGCTTACTTCCTACAAGCCGGCAACTTATACACAATTTAAGGCGGGTGACCGAGACGCTGTGAACATTGGCCTTATTCCAGACATTCCTTTTTATGATGATGCCACTCAGAGTTATCCGCTATTAGAATTCATTCGCCTGTTTGATGAAGTTTCTTCAAGTCGGGATAATGAAAACCGAATGCTGGGGCGATATGAAAAGAAATATGTACGCCCCAAAATTTTTCAAGGCAACTATCCCGAAGCACCACGAAATAGTTCGCTAGGTGCCATTAGCATCCTGGTTGCCATTGGAGAGTGGGTTAAAGAGGGACGTGAAATGGCACAATACAGTAGAGGAGAGTCCGCAGAGATTGTGCTGCGAAGCCTGGCAAACCGCCCCATTTACCTGGTCTCAAATGCAGGAACCAGACAAGAGACATTCGACAATCATTTGGTTGGCATCACCCTAGATGGAACCCTAAAGAAAATCGTCTCAGCTATTTACAGGACCCGCCTTGTTGGGGATGAACAGAAGGAGAAAGGCGAGTCCAATAAAATGAAAAACTTCCGCATGATGGCGGATCGATTCCTTCGCCTCTTTACCGAGGCAAGTTTCAAAGATTTTCTGGCCTTTAGGGCAACGTACCCTCATGATTTAAAGCAACTTTTTAATACCTATTTTATGAAGCCTGAAATGAAGTTGACCCCGGAACTGGTAACCTCTGCCAGGGTCTATGGGGAATCACTCAGTAATGCAGCATATCGCGCGGCATTAACAGAAATAGAGGACGACAAAAGAAAAAGCAGGAAGGGCCTTTCTAAGGATGAATATAAAGATAAGGTACTCTCAGAATTTGAAAGCACTATACTCAGTGCAGAAAATGGTATTGCGCTTCTCTCACGATTAAGTACCAGAGCAGGCAGAATCACCAAAAGGGAAATCAGGCATGGAGCCCTTCCGTTTATGGAAGCCGTAGCTCTTGGAAGTGATTCTGGTGGTATCGGTCTAGATACAGCCAAGCAGCTCATTACCGCTTTCATGCGCGTAAGTACCTATGACGAGAGCAAGGCAAACACAACTCAGAAAAAGGCTTCTTCCACATCCCAAGAAGATGAAAGTCTTGACCAAGGCACACCTAATGTTAAATTAACAAACTAAATCCCATAAAAATGAATATTTCATCAATTCTCGTAACCCTAGTTGCTCCTATGGAGAACCATGCGGCCAACCGTGGAGAGAAACTACTGGGAAATGCTTCCTCCATTAAGCGTCTTCCCGATGGCAGGGTATATGTATCAGGTCAAATGCAACGACACGTGCTATTTCGTGCCATTGAGAGGTTGAACGAACTTGATCCCAACCGTGGTAATACTTATGTATCAAACGGCGATGGCGTAACAGGTAATCTATCGGATGATATCCGAAGTGACCTCGGAGGATTTCTGATAACTGAAAAGGGCGAATATTCTGGTCGAAGGACAGCTCCTATGACTGCTACCCCTGCGACAGCCATCAAGAAAAGCGATATAGGCCGTGATTTACTTGTCCGCCTGAAGCAAAACACGAATGAAGATTCTGACAAAAAGCAGGCTCTTGCTACCAACGAATTCAGCCAGCGAGATGAAATGACCATGAACTTCCACTTAGATGTTCCAGAGGTAGGCGGAAGAAGGGAGTTTACCTATGAGCAAGAATTACATTTGGGGACCAAATTCAATAAAATGATCGATGATAAGGAGCACGCCAGAAGGGTCCGTTTGTTTCTTGAAGGCACCCGTTCCATGAATGACTATGCTAATCAGGCCCGAAACGCAGTCTCTGGAGAACCCACTAAAGCACTCATTGTGCTTGACACCAAAATGAGCCGGAAGGCCATCAGGTATTTTGCAATGGAGACAACAGAAGTGGAGAAGGCTAACATCTTGAAAGAGCTTGATGCACGAGGAGCAAAATATTTCTTGGGAGATGACACCAACCCTGATGGCGACTCAGTTCATGAAGCCTTTGAAAAAGCCCTAAGCAGTCTTGAATCAGCAATTTTGGTTCGGCCCGCTTAAATAAATAAGGATGGAATATTTAGCCAAACCCTCTGGGATCACCCTGAAAGATCATCGCCAGCACGTATTTGATGAAGCGTTAAGCATTCTCAAGTGCTGGCCCTTTCTCGAAGAAAAGTATAATCGACTGACAGGTGCTGACCTTAGACAGAGACTAGCTGATGCCGCCTGGTGGCATGACCGTGGCAAAGCCCATGATCATTGGCAAGAGGCCTGCCAGAAGGATTATCGACAGTACCAACAGTGGCTTCAAGAAAATGGATATGATCAATCCTTGGTTGATCCATTGGTTTACAAAAAGTACGAGACAGCCATGAGGAAAGCGCAGAAGTTCGTTGGAAAGCACTTGATGGGATCAAACCTGAGGCATGAATTTGCTTCAATTGATGAATTGCGGAAAGCAGGCAACAAGTTTCCTCTATCTGTAGAAATTGCCATTGCCGCTCACCATGGAAAGTTATCTTTTCAAGAACGCCACCTAAAAAGGTGGAGACACGATGGTGCCCCTACACCTGAAGAACTTGGACCTTTTGCTAAGTATTTCAAAGAGTTTAAGTGGTCTGAGAAATTGGAATCTAGAGACCATGAAAATGAATGGGAAAACAGAACGCTTGCTCGCTTTGAAGTCACAGGTGTCCGTTCTCTTCTTCAACTGGCTGACACCCGAGCGAGCCGCCTTGAGTCTGGAGAAAAAGTGCCCCAGTTATCGCCTTTTACCTTTGAGGCAAGGTTCAAGAAGCTAAGACCTGTTCAAGAGGCAGCCCTATCGGTCGGCAATGAACCCATCTCCATTTTACGTGCGCCTACTGGCAGTGGAAAAACTTATGCTGCCTTGTTATGGGCCAATGAGCAAATCAAAAGCGGCAAGGCAGACCGTCTGGTAATCGCCATGCCTACACGATTTACGTCCAATGCGCTAGCCATTGGTGTGGAGGAAGCAACTGGTGAAACAGGCTTGTACCATTCAAGTGCTTGGTTCAACCGATATGGAGATGTGGTACAACCTGCTGAAAAGAGCTTTGCCAAAGAAATGCACCTATTGGCGAGAAAGCTGGCTACCCCTGTTAATGTCTGCACAATTGATCACTTGCTGATCTGCCTTACTGGGGGTAAAGAAGTCCATCATTCCACCTTCTTTTTTCTGGCAAATAGTGCTGTCGTATTTGATGAAGCAGACTTTTACGATTCCTTCATCCAAGGAAATCTGACAGTGCTGCTTCAAGCATTGAGGGTGCTAAAAGTTCCCGTACTGATTATGAGTGCAACAGTACCAGATTCAGCCCAACCGCTCTATCAAGTGGATTTACCGATCATTAGCCCAAAGGAAAAATCTGATCAAGGCAGTTATTCTCCAAGAGAACTGAAATTTGGTGGAAGTGCTGAAGAGCCTGAGGACATTGGAAGTATTCTAAAGCAAATGGTGCAGAATGGAAATGGCATTGTGTATGCAAATACCATTGCCAGAGCCATGAAGTACTACAGATGGTTTCAGCAAAAACTACCCGAGGATGTTCCGCTGATCTTGTATCACAGCAAATTCACTGAGCCAGACAAAGCAAATATCGAAGCCAAACTCCTGAAGGTTCTTGGAAAGGAAGCCTGGGAAGGTGGAAAAGAACCTTTCGGAATTGCTATTCTCACCCAGATTGGGGAAATGAGCGTGAACATCAGCACCAACTTTATGGTTAGCGACCTGTGTCCGTGGGATCGATTGGCACAGCGCATAGGGCGGTTAAGCAGGTTTAATGAAAAAGACAAAGATGGGATGGTATATGTAGTGGAACCATTGAAAAATGAAGAAACGTATCCTGCCCCTTATGGGAGCCTTGAAAACCGGGAATGGGTAGCCTCAGAGGCTTTTCTAAAGACATTAGAAGATGTTCACACATGGGAGGCTGATCGAACTAATCTTGAGATTTCATCTGATGAGTTAGTGGAACTGGTAAACAATCTATACCCGACTCCACCTGAATTTGAAGGCAGAGACCGTGTAAATCTGGAGACCCTAAGGAAAATGATGAAGCAACACTGGCTCATTGTTCCTGACCGAAAAGTAGAGGAAGACGGCACGACTAAGGTATCTGAGTGGGAAAGTAGGCACATTTCACCCCAGGAAACAGTTTTTGTTCAAGACCCAGTTGGATTTGAGCGGTACGAAGAGTTTTCAGCTTTTTCATTGGAATATGGGATTGCAATACCCAGTTGGATAGTACAACGAGAGCGTCGAAAGAAAGGAAACTCAAGTTCTCTTATATTTTTGAAAAGAAATATTGTTGATGAAGAGCACGAATTCATTCAGGTCGAAAATTATGATAAATTGCTTGGCCTTGGTGCTCTTTACGAAAACTCCATTCCTAAGCCAGAAATAATTTAATCCCCCCCCATGACCCTCCAACTCAAAATCACCCTCTTAGGTACCCAGAAACCCCCAGTATGGCGGCGAGTTGCTATTGACGATGCCCACACGTTTTTTGACTTGCATGGCACAATTCAGACAGTGTTCGGATGGCACAGTTCTCATTTGTGGGAGTTTGGCTACAAGCCGTTTGACAGCGAACTGAGCATCGGCATGGTAATGGACGATGTGTTTTCCTCTGATGAACGGAAGGTGACTGACGCCCAGAAAGTCCAACTAGAGGAATACCTCTATGAAGAAGGGCAGGTGTTCAGCTATATGTACGATTTTGGCGATTCATGGGAGCACCAAATCGTAGTGGAAAAAACCTTAGACGACATCCTGGACGCGCCCAGCCTCCTGGCGGGAAAAGGCAAATGTCCACCTGAGGATTGTGGCGGGGTTTGGGGGTATTATAACCTTGTAGAAGCCGTCAACGATCCCAAGCACGAAGAGCATGAAGACATGCGCGAATGGCTGGGCATGAATCCCGGCGAAAAGTGGGATGTAAACGAGTTTGACTTGGCAGTACAGCAGGAAAAGCTGGAAGATGCTTTTGGGTAAAGAGGAAAGTTTATCCCGCTTTGCGGGATTTCGTCCTGATTCTCGGGACTCAACAGTTTTCAGTTTTTCCCGCTTCGCGCAACAGTTTTGCAGGTGGTTCTAGACTGGCTGACTGTAAACTGATTACCAAGCACTGAAAACTGATCACCCAATCGCTATTGCCTAACACCTAAAACCTAGTAGCTAATAGCCAACCATGAACGCTACTGTCTTGGCCTATGGCCGCATATGCCCGCGTAAAGCGTGGCTGCACTACCACGGTGTGCGGATGGAACACGAATCCGAAGCCGTACAAATCGGTAGGCTGATCGACGAACAAAGCTATGCCAGCGAGAAGAAAGGCATCGACTTGCAAGCAGAACTGCCGGATGGCACGGTGCTCACGGGCAAGGTAGACTGGGCCAACTTTCGAGAAGGCATCCTCCATGAAACCAAGAAGGGCAAGGCCTGCCAAGAGGCCCATGTGTGGCAAGTCCGGTTTTACCTGTGGCTGCTCCAGTTGTGCGAGGTTACCCAACTCGATGGCAGTCCGTACACAGGCATGATCAGTTACCCTCGGCTAAAGCAAAAAGTGCCCGTAGAGCTTTCAGAAGCAGATGAGCAAGCCCTGATAGCGCAAGTGCAATCGCTCAAAACCCTGCTAGCTGCCGAAACCCCTCCTGACCGCATCACCCGAAGGAGTTTTTGTAAAAAATGCGCTTTTGAGGAGCTGTGCTACGGATGAGGAAGGAAAGTTGTCAGTTTACGGTTTACGGTTACCAGTTTTCGGTTCGCCCTGATCTGCGGGAATTTGCTTCGCTCAATAGGTTTCGGCAGTTGACTGCCACCACTGAACACTACCCCCTAATACCTATCAGCTAATACCTATCAGCTATTCTCCCCTATGAAAAAACCCTACTACCTATTCAGCAACGGTCGCTTGCGCAGGAAGCACAACACCTTGTTTTTGGAGCGCAAGGAGTATGCTCGCAATCCAGGCGAAGCCCTTGAAGACACCGGGGCACCGCCTGATGCTCCTATCGCTGGCAAACACCCCTTTCCGATTGAGCATGTGGAGTCGCTGCATTTGTTTGGGGAAATCGACCTGAACACCAAGCTGATTTCCTTCCTGGCGCAGCACAAGGTGCCGGCTTTTTGCTTCGATTATTACGGCAACTTCACCGCAACCCTGTACCCGAGGGATTTCCTGCTGAGTGGCAGGCTACACGTGAGACAAGTGCAAGCCTACCTGAAGAAATCTCACCGACTGGCCCTGGCCCGTACCTTTGTGGACACAGCCCTGCACAATATGCTACGTGTGCTCAAATACTACAGCAGCCGCATGCCGACAGTTGGACTGGGGACCGGCATTGAATGGATGGAGGCCCAGCGTGAAGGCTTAGTAGCTGTGGCAAGTATTGAAGAGTTGATGGGCATGGAGGGGAACTGCCGGGAACGGTATTATAGCTTATGGCCACTGATTTTGGGAGAATCCGGGCGGGCCTTTCCTTTTGAGCGGCGCAGCAGAAGGCCGCCTTCCAACTCGCTCAATGCGTTGATCTCATTTGGCAACAGCCTGTGCTATACCACGGTGATCCGACAGATTTACCGCACAGCCCTCGACCCGAAGCTGAGCTACCTGCATGAACCAGGTGAGCGTAGGTTTAGCTTAGCCCTGGATTTGGCAGAAGTTTTCAAGCCATTGCTGGTGGATCGGGCGATCTTCAGGTTGATCAAAACGGGCAGCATCAAGCCCAAGCATTTCGAAGACCGGCTAGGAGGGGTGTACCTGAGCGAAACGGGCAGGCGCATTTTTGTAGAGCATTGGGACAACCGCCTCCGGCAAACCATCCAGCACCGCACCCTGAACAAAAAGGTGAGTTATGAACGCCTCATTCGGCTGGAATGCTACCGACTGATTCGCCACCTGATGGACCCCAAGAACGAAGTATATGAGGGCTTTCGGATGTGGTGGTAGGAAGAGATGCGGTTTACAGTTTTCAGTTCACGGTTTACTGTAGTTGAATTGCAATTATTTTCCTGGTGTGAAAACTATTTTTGCTTGAAGATTATTCTGCCAACTGATTTCCAATCCTATAATTACATATTAACCAACTGAAAACTGAATACCGATAACCGAAAACTAATCTTATGCCCTACTACCTCGCCGTTTATGACATGAACCAACAACGAGTTGGCAAAGCACTGAAGCTATTTCGCAGGTACCTGAACTGGGTACAAAACTCTGTGTTTGAAGGAGAGCTGACCTATGCGCAGTACGAAT
This sequence comes from Bacteroidota bacterium, assembly GCA_039024295.1. Lineage (GTDB taxonomy): Bacteria > Bacteroidota > Bacteroidia > J057 > J057 > JBCDIQ01. Next base: position 8,095 of record JBCDIQ010000267.1, read on the forward strand.
GCCTGAAAGCAGAAGTGAAGGAGCTCATAGAGCCTGGGGAGGACAGCGTCATTTTTTACGAGCTGCGGGATGAGCGGTATGCTGCTCGCACAGTAATGGGCGAGGAACGTGGAAATCGATCTAGATTTTTGTAAATTTCAGGGTCGTCGTCCTACAGAGAGGCGCAACGATTACACGTTGGTTCTTTGACGTATGAAAAACCTTTTAGACATAAAATGCTGGTTTAAAATGGATTATACCCTGTCGTCGTCCAGCGTACTATATTGCCTTATCTCTACCCGACGCAATTCCCCCAGGCTTTTGCCAAGAAAATCTGGGATTCCTGCATGTTTTACAGGTATTTGCGCGGGCCTCAAATCGCACCTTATTGGTATTGAAACATTG
>JBCDIQ010000268.1:0-8453 GCA_039024295.1 Bacteroidota bacterium
ACCGTACAAGCGCATCATCCAGGAAATTCTTCAGGAACGTTTCCGCAAGTTTGGGATTAGAAAGCTGCTTCCGGACATAAGCATCATGTGGTTTGGAAGGTTGATCGAGCGACATTAGGTAAGGTGATTACTATCCCATATTTTTTACATTAGCTATTTGCTAAAATATAAATCTTTTTACTAATTTAAAATGCTTTTTGTGCTTTCTCGAATTCATGTCAACTAATTGTTACATGAACAAAATTTGGCGGATTCATGTAAGCATGCTGCGATACTGACAGAAATAAACCGTCCTACATCCACTTCCCTCCTTCCCAAATCTCTGTATATTTGCACGCAAATTTAATTTCCTGTGCAAGAAACTTACGCAAAATGGTACAGCCCACACATCAGTCGGGAATTTGAAATGCTGACCTTTGGCCACACAGGTTATCCGGTGGTGGTATTTCCTTCCTCCTGTGGCCGGTTTCATGAGGCCAAGGACTTTCAACTGATTGAATCCGCCAGGTGGTTTATAGAACAAGGGTTGGTGAAAATCTATTGCCCGGATGGGATGGATGCCCAAAGTTGGTACAATTACGACATTCATCCGGCTGACCGTGCAAAAACGCACAATGCATATGAACGCGTTATTCTCCATGACTTGGTGGAGCATGTACGGCATGATACTGGAGTTGGGAAAGTGGCCTTAGCAGGTTGCAGCTTTGGCGGTTACCACGCTACCAATTTTGCTTTTCGGCATCCCTGGGCGGTGAGTCATCTGTTCAACATGAGCGCGGCATTTGATATCCGCCCTCAGGTCATGGGGTATTACGACGACAACATTTATTACAATAACCCAATTGACTATTTGCCGGGATTAGGCGATCCCCATTTGCATGAAATTGACATTGTGTTGGGATGTGGTGAGCATGACATCTGTCGTGCGGCAAATGAGCACATGTCACATCTTTTATACCAGAAAGGTATCCATTATTGGCTGGACATCCGTCCAGGTGCAGTTCACGACTGGCCCATTTGGCGGGAAATGTTTCCCCATTATTTGTCCAGAATAAACTTTGGCTAGGCTGCTACTGAAGGGCATCCTTCATGTCTGCCAGCAACTGCAAGGTTTCAGCGTACCGTTTTTGGTCTTCCTTTCCCTTCATTTTTCTGGGAATCAGGGCAAAAAGCTCTTCCCCTTTAATGGCTACGCAGATGGCAGGCTGCAATCCCATAACGATTTGAAGGCGTTGCTTTACCGCTTCATTTAATAGGATGCTGGAAAACCACAGGTCGTTCGATTGAAGCAAAATGTTGTCTCCCAATTCATGGGTTACCGGGACGACCGGTTTCTCTCCGGGGTAAGCAATGATTTCCTGCCACGGGGCTGGGCTGGAAGCCTTATTTACGGAAAAGTATTTGTCGTTTGGGTTAACCATCGGCAACATTACTTTCGAATAGATGGGGACCCCCGCATTCCGTTCAGCCGCTGTCTCTGGGGTAATCTGGGCAGGATACCCTCCGTAGTTTCCAGAAAACTGAAACGCTTTGGGGGAGGCATATTCCAGTTTTAGCTTGGTAGCCTTAGCTAAGTTTTCGTGTAATTCCCGGATTTTGACCCTGGCCATCACCCAGGCCATAAGACCGCCACTTACCAGCAGAATTCCTCCAATTACAAGGGCGTAGGTTAACCAGGTAGGCATTAGAAGTGTTTGAGTTGACGTTGAAGCTCTCGTTTGGTGTCGCGTTCTTTTATGTCCTCACGCTTATCAAAATTCTTTTTTCCTTTTGCCAATCCGATGTTGAGCTTGGCGAGGTTTTTATCGTTAAAGAATAACTTCAAGGGTACGAGGGTATAGCCTTTCTCTTCCAATTTCCTTCTCAGTTTCCGAATTTCAGCCTTTTTCATCAACAGCTTCCGGGGCCGCTGAGGTTCATGGTTATTATAAGTCCCCTTGTCGTAGGGATTAATGGTCATTTTCAGGATAAAAAGCTCATCATTTGGGTCTACCGTGCAGTACGCTTCCTGCAAGCTTGCTTTCCCATTACGAAGGGACTTGACCTCGGTTCCTGTAAGTACAATTCCTACCGTATGGGTATCCTCAATGTGGTACTCATGACGCGCCTTACGGTTGGCTACTACGGTAGAATTTTTTCCTTTCATCAAAATATTAGCGGGGCTTAGGCAAATTGTAGGTCATGTAATTTACGATACATTCCAGACATCGCAATGAGTTCTGAATGTGTACCTTTCTCCACGATTCTGCCATTATCCATAACCAAAATCAGGTCAGCATGTTGGATCGTGGAAAGTCTATGGGCAATTACCAGGGTGGTTCTGTCCTGCATCAGGCGATCAAGGGCACCTTGGACCAGTTTCTCAGACTTGGTGTCGAGGTTCGAAGTCGCCTCATCCAGTAACAGAATAGGAGGATTGCGTAGCACTGCTCGGGCAATCGAAATCCGTTGCCGCTGCCCACCGGATAACATCGTGCCGCGCTCTCCCAGCAGGGTATGGTACCCTTGGGGCAATTGAAGCACGAATTCGTGTGCATTAGCGATGCGGGCTGCTCGTTCCACTTCTTCCTGGGATACCTGCAGGCCGTACGCGATGTTGTTGTACACCGTATCATGAAACAGAATACCTTCCTGGGTGACATATCCCAGTTGCTTGCGCAAATCATGGAGGGATAATTTTCGCAGGTCAAACTCATCCAGCAGGATAGCCCCCTGAGCAGGGTCGTAAAACCGGGCTACGAGATCCACCATGGTAGATTTTCCTGCACCGGACGGCCCAACAATGGCAACGGTTTGGCCTTTATCCATTTCAAACGAAACACCTTTTAAGACAGGCTCACCTGGATTATATTCAAAATGAATGTCCTCAAAGACGAGACGCTTGGTGAACTCCGGCAAGGAAGTGGGGGCATCTACTTCCTGGATTTCTGGCGATTCGGCTAATAACTCTTCAATCCGGTTGTAGGCGGCAATGCCTTTTTGGATTTTGGACAGAGAATTGGAGAATACTTTGATAGGGGAGAGGAACTGAGAAAAAATACCAATGAATCCCAGAAACTCTGCGGCTTCCAGTTCGCCCTTGCCTTCCAGGATCATTTGCCCACCATATAAGATAATGATGCATACGACCATGATACTGAGTACTTCAGTAGTGGGGGAGGCCAGTTCGCTTCTTCTTCGAATTCCTATCTGGAGGTCTGTGTATTTTTTATTTTCGTTTTGGTAGCGCTCACGTTCAAAATCCTCCTTTTGAAAGGCTTTAACTACGCGGATACCGGAGATAAATTCATCCAAAATAGCGATCAAGTCTCCCAGTACTTCCTGCCCTTTTCGTGATTTTCGTTTCAGGCTCTTGGCGATGAAATTGATGAACAAACCAGTTATCGGAAGCACGAGCAAGGTGAACAGGGTCAGTTTCCAGGAAATAAACAGCATGGCCGCCAGGAAGACAATCATGGTCAATGGATCCCGGATGATGCTTTGCAGGGTGCCAATGACGGCTTCTTGTACCACCTGCACATCACTCACCAATAAGCCAATCAGGCCTCCTTTTTTCTTTCGGGTAAAGAAAGACATGCTCAGCTTACTGAGGTGGTTGAACAACTGGGTTCGCATACCGAAGATCACTCCCTGCTCCAGGGGAGCAATAAAAAAGGAACTGAAGTACCGGGTCAGGCTTTTCAACAGAATGGCAGCACACAAAACCCCGCAGAAATACATCAATACCTGGATGCGATCTGTTGCTGCCAGCAATTGACTTAGTTGGTAGTACCCGTGGTCTTTAATAGAATCTGCGTCCAGCCAGGAGAGGGGCTGAGCTGGGGCATGTTGTGGCAATTCTTCAAATAAGATTTTGAGAAAGGGGATTACCGAGAATAGGGAAGCCGCACTGAAAATATTGTACAATACCAGGAAGAAAAATGCCAGCAAGCCATGCCCCAGGTAGGGCCTTCCGTATTGTAATATGTGGAAATAGGTACGCATGTAGGAGGAAAGAGGGCTTTCTCAGGAGGAATTGGCTCAACTCGTGATTTGTCGTTAAGTTTGCCACAACTAACAAAGGTATATGTCAGAAACGGTAGTCCAAAGAAAAACGGCCAAACTTATTCAGCAGGAACTCAGCGAAATTTTGTCATTCGGGAAGCTCGCTGTGCCCGGGGTAATGCTCACATTGAGTGTCGTACGAGTTACCCGTGACTTAGGTTTGGCAAAAGTGTATGTAACGGCCATGCCTGAGGACCAGCTGGCAGGAACCGTGGAGTACCTCAATGAGCAAAGTTGGGAAGTGCGCCATGCCCTTTCTCAGCGAATTCGAAATAAGCTTCGTAAAATGCCGGAGTTACGGTTCTTTGTGGACGATACCTTCAAGGAGGCCGAGCGAATTGAACAACTACTCGCGGAAGCAGGCGTAAACCAGGACGAAGAAGAATGAGTCGCTCCCTTCCATACTTCATTGCCCGGCGATACCTGTTCTCCAAAAAGTCGAGCAATGCCATCAACATCATTACCCTGGTTGCTATGACCGGCATCATGGTGGGGACAGCTGCTCTCATCATTACCCTTTCTGTCTTCAATGGGCTCTCCACGATGTTGGAAGGATTATTTTCTGCCCTTGATCCGGACATTCGGGTGGTGGCGGCCGAAGGGAAGCATTTTGAACACGAACCCTATCTGTATGAATCTCTGCGAAAACACCCCGAAGTAACCGCTATTACCCGCACGGTTGAAGATCGGGTGGTGATGCAGTATGGCGACAGGAACACAGTTCCTTTTATCAAGGGCGTTGAGCCGGACTATACAAAATTAAATCCGATTGATTCTTCCTATTACATCTTTGATGGGGAGTACAATTTTGAACCTAAGAATGGAATTGCCAGAACGGTAATGGGATTTGGGGTGGCTATGCAATTAGGAGCGAATTTATTGGACGAAGTTCATCCCATTTCTATACGGGTGCTCAGTGGGGACGCCATTTCTACCAAAAACCTTCTGGAATCCATTAGAACGGACTATGTCTTTCCTTCAGGTTTTTTTACGGTTCAGAAAGAGTACAACGACAAATATGCGCTGGTAGATTTTGCTTATGCCCAGGAACTGCTCGACCTAGAAGGAAAGGTAAGTGCCTATGAAATTGCCGTAAAAGACTTGAACCGGGTAGATAAGGTCCGGGACGACCTTATCAAGGTTGCAGGAGATAAGTACCGGGTAATCACCTGGTATGAACAGCATGAGACCTTATACAAAGTCATGCGCAACGAGAAATACATTGGCTACCTGATCCTCAGCCTGCTGGTGGCCATTGCAGCTATTAACATCGTTGGCAGTTTGTCCATGATTGTGTTGGAGAAAACCCGAGACATTTCTGTATTACGGGCTATGGGCATCCAGCGACAAAGCGTGCGTTGGATTTTCCTCACAGAAGGCTTATTGGTGGGAGGGATCGGCGCTACCCTGGGGATGGTGTTAGCCTTTGGGTTCGGGATCCTACAAGAAAAATTTGGCATCCTTGCACTTCAGGGAGGAGAAAATTTCCGTATTAACGCCTTCCCCATAGAAATGCGAGCAGGAGATTTCTTGCTGATTTTTGTGACCGTTATGACACTATCTTTATTGGCGTCTTTATATCCCTCCTGGAAAGCTTCTCAGATCAAAGTGGTGGAGGGCTTAAAGCGGTAAATAGGAGCTTTGCAATTCTGAAAAACTGGATGGAACCTGATCGATCCCATCCAGCAATCAGTTTCAGTTATTGTATCACAACTTTCGAAGTAGCCTGCTGGCCGTTCGTATCTTCGATTTTTATCAAATATATGCCCGGCAGCAAATCTCTGGTAGGCACTTTAATCTGCTCACCCGAAAGATCTGAATATCGAGCTACCTGACGCCCTTGGAGATCATGCAGCAATACTGTCGCTTGTTGCAGCGGATGGGCCATGGAAAGGTTTATCCACTCCTCAGCAGGCTGGGGCCAGATAGTTAGGGAACCTTCAGCTGTACTCATGTCAATACTCACCAGTTCCCGGAATAGGGTGCTTCTGGTCGTATTGGTGATGATGGGCAGGTTGTAGTCGAAATAGATTGCCGCCGTGTTATTAATCTCTGTACCCAAGGGGAGGTTGTCTACCAAGTCAATGGTAAAAGTCACAAAACCATGACTTTCAGGTTCATTGGTATTGCTGTCGGGTAGCAGAATATTGTCAAACCGCCAATTGACCTTTTGGCCTTCTTCTATATGGAAGGTATAAGGGTGACTAGAGGCAATAGTATGTAAGGTTGTTAGGTCGAGATCATCGTCCAACTCATCTCGGATTATCACGAAGAAGGCTGTGTCATTTCCGGTATTCTGGAAGCGGATTTTGTAGGTGAGCGTTTCCGTTTCGGGAGGAATATTACCTTCGGGGCCATTACCTGTTGGGAATACTTGTTTGTCATTTGGATCAAAAGAGCCGGTGACAAACTCTTGGGTTAGGTCAAAATTGTTTTGAGGAGTAGTATCTCCCTGGACTGGGAAGATAGTTCCTGCAAGCCAAACGGTATCGTTGATTTGTGCATTCAAGGAGACCTTCACATTGAAAGATAGCCTTGCTTTCTCGGTGGGAAGTAAAGTTGCAACCTGCCATATAAGTGTATCCCCCTTAACCGTATCCAGAGGTATTGTAGTGAGGCTGTCATAGGTCAATAAAGAATCCAATACATACTCTATTGTGGGACTAAGCGGTTCAGTTCCCACATTTTCATAGTTGATGTGAATTCTGGAAGGAAAACCTGGACGAAGAAAAGCAGTGTGAACATTGATTCTTAGGTCATTGGTTTTAGTGATAGGATCGAGGGGAAAGTCAACTCCAGCAGTCACTAATCCCGAATCTACTCTAACACTAATAGGACCCGGCTGGCAGGTTCGTTGGTAATACATGGGGGTTTGAGGAATATCAACTGTGTAGTTCCCCTCTGGAAGCTGGACAGCATAATATCCGTTTTCATCTGTAGTGATGTTGACTGGGCCGGGAGACACTTGTACCCATTTTTCTCTTAAGGGATAATCGGTCGTATCCAGCATACAATCGTTATCTACATCCTGGTAAACATTGCCAGTGATCTCCCCACAGGTATTTTCATCACATAAGTATAGCAGGTCAGATACAAAACTTCCGCTGCAGCTAGAGTCCAGGGTACCCAGAAAAAGGAGTTTGTCGTCATAGGTAACCATTTTTTGGAAAACACCTTCAAATGAACCCGGTTCAAGGGAGCACCAATTACTGCCATCCCATTCATGAACGCCCCATCCGACAACCCCTCCTAATGGGTAGTCAAATCCCATTGGGCCAGTGGAACTACAATCTACATTGTCCCAGAAGGTGACGTACAACTTATTGTTATAACTTTGAAGATCACTTACTCGGGCATTATCCCTTTGGTCGCCTAAGTTTCTCCATCTACTTCCATCGTATGTTCCGATTGAGTTAACAAAGGTCCTGGAATTAGCACCATCCCTAATTATACCTATCCTCCCCCAGATTAGTAATTCTCCATTTATGGTGTCTAACCTTGTAAATCCGGTAAAAATGGTACCCATGGGAGTTGCCAGCTGGTTCCATGAAACACCATCGTATTGGAACAAATCGTTCCAGCCATTGGTAGCATTTGAAGTCAAAATAGTTATTTTACCATTCCAAACTATCATTGAGTGCACCTCCCGGGCAGCTGAAGGTAAAGATACTGAATCCCATCTGGTTCCATTCCATTTGGCGATATTTTGGGCATTAATTTTATTGGTACCTGTTCCCACAGAGTCAAATTTGCCTCCTATAAATAAGTCGCCATTGAATACATCCATAGTAGATACACGGTGATTTCCTCCATCAACGCCCCCTCCCAATGAGCCCCAAGTATTTGAGGTGCTGTCCCATGCAATTAGTGTACCGGACTGCTGATTTGGATCAGTCTGGGCACCTACAACTAATTTTCCCCGGTAGGGCTTCATTACACTAGGGATATAATTTCCTGGTATAGAGAAAGTCGAATTGAAGTTAACCCAGTTGGTTCCATTGTACATGAATAGATTGTTAGCTCTTGCTCCTCGGAAGACGTATAGGTTATCATTCATAACTGCCATTTGAGCGTAAATTGGTGCACTCCATGGAATCGGCATGTTAACCAAGGTTCGGCTATTATTCGGACAATTAAATAATAATTGTCCCTTGAGCTGTGGCATAAAAAAGCCCATTAATAGAAGTAAGTGAATTTGGGCTATTATCAGTCTATCCAAGCGTTTCATAATAAGAAAGGTAAAAGGTTGAATAAATAAGGATCAGGAATATGTCGGAAAAAGTAAATAGGCATTGAAAGCAACCTCAATTGCTTTCCCAATCATAATCAAGGGTAAATGCCTAAATTTTAGTCAATAAAGTGTTTTGGCAGTTATATTAGTGCCATTAAACCTATGGGTGTTAGGTTGA
>JBCDIQ010000269.1:0-8391 GCA_039024295.1 Bacteroidota bacterium
CTCGTATCTTGATAACATTAGCACACAGATTCTTCCATAAAAATTTATGCTAAATCTGGTAACTGATCCTTGCTTAACAAGAGTGTTATACTCCTCGCCTTCCCCGCTTCCTTGCTGATGTACCCTTTGCTCTCCAGGGTTTTCAGCATGGAGTTCACGCTTGACGGATAAGCATCAAAATAAATTTGGAAGTCCTTATGGGAAGGGGACTTTCTATTCACTTTTTCAAAGTGATAGATAAGCGCTAAGTACTGTCCCTGCTTATGGGTAAAATTAGGGTTCATTTCTCTTTTGCTTATCGTAACCAACTCTGGTATACAAATTAACCACTTGATCCTCTATTTCAATTTACGTGGCCAGAATAATCAAATTTAGCGGATAATCCAGCTCTCCTACGCCCTTTCTACTCCAAGGATCGATGATCATAACTTATGGCCCGTTTCACTACCCAACGGCCATCCACATACTCCCATACCGTGGTAAACCGGGCTACTTCCACGGCTTTTCCATCTACCAGAAAAATATGCGTACCATTCTGGACCGCCCCAAAATTTTTCAGCGGATAGATTTCAGTTTCTATAAGTTTTCGAGTCACGGAATACGACTTGGCGCATTTATCCTGGAAGGATTGTATGTCACGTTCTCTGGAAGTGTTCAGGCCAGTCCGGTCATCGTAAAACTCAAATTCTGATGACATGATCTGTTTGTATAGGTCAAGGTCACATTGGTTAAAAGCCACATCGAACAGCAGGCTGTCCATTTCTCTAATTTGCCTATCCAACTGTAGGGCAGGCTCTTGGGCTTGTACGTGCACAGCTAACACCCCAAGCAGTAGCCAAAGAAAAAAGACGGTTCTCGGTTTTAGAACAATCATCTGAATCACGCTGGTTCCTTTTCAAAATTAGGCTTCGATAGCAACCACTTTTTCCACCGTAAACAGGTTCATCATTTTATGCCTTCCCCTAAGTTCTGCTTCTCCCAGGGGGATAGGACGGTAGGTACCTGTTGAGGGTAATGCCTGAACAAACTTCTCTGATACCAACAGGTCAACCTGGTAATGGTTACATAGCCCTTGAATGCGGGCGGTGGTGTTGAGCACATCGCCTGAAAATGTGATCTCTCTTTTGATTACCCCAATTTCTCCTGTGGTGACTTTTCCATGGTGTAAGCCCGCTTTAAAGGTGGGGATGACCCCATACTTGGCTTCATATTTTTTGCTTTGATTCCCTAAAGCTAATTTCATTGCGAAAAAGCAGTCCAATGCATTTTGGGCGAAATCTCCCTTCAGCTTCCAGGTCACGATCACTTCATCTCCTACGTATTGGTAGATTTCTCCGCCAAACCGAACAATAGGCTCACTCAGGTCCACGTAGTATTCCTTTAGCATCTCAAAATACCGTACGTGGCCCAGTTGCTCCGCATGGGTGGTGGAGGATTTCATGTCCAGGAACATGTATACCCGTTCTTCCTCAATAGGATGGTGATATTTACCTGTGAGAAAATTGTGCAGCACCGCCTGACCGATGTTATCGCTCACTTCCAGGATGAATAAGCAAATCAGGACGGCCATACCAAAGTAGGTAACAATGCTCCAAAAGGCCAGGGTAGTAAAAAAGTCAACCGTATCGCTGATTAGCGTGGTATCAAATGGACTGATCCCTTCTTCAAATGCCCGTGTAAGCACCGTAATGATCAGGCTTGCTGTGACCAGTGCAGTTAGGTAAATTACAGATTTAACAATCAGCTTTTGGGTGAAGCTGCGATTTTGGAAAGATTTGTTCAGGTAACTGATTTCAATAGTACCCATCGAAAGGCCGACAAAGGCAGATAGAATTGCTGGGACCAAAAATTGGGAGCCATACGGGTTGCCCGTTGAAGGGTAAACGGGGTAGTCCCCCAAAATTCCTTTTACCAGGAGGGTATAAATAATGCTGAACACACTGGGAATTACCCCAAATGGGACGATCTGTAACAGGATTCTTCTACTCTTATGGGATAACATGTACTGACTTTTACCTAACTGCCCCAAACAGCCACTAACTGATTTTTACCTTATTCGTGAGATGTTAGAGGAGTAAGATAAGGAAGATTTTCTACTCTGCTTTTGGAAGGGTTCTCTCAATTGGAAATGAGCATAAAGGTCCGGCCTCAATTGTAGGCACCGTTTGAGGCAATACCATGTTGAGTGTGGACAAAATGGTCAACACAATGCCACGCATAGTTACCGATGGTTTCTGCAAGGTTGAAGGCCTGACTATATTTGGGATAGACAACTTCTCGAACTACGTGGACATTGGGTAGGCTGTCCCATCTGCCCTCGAAATAGGGGCGGAGTGTGGGTCGGTCTGTGGGTGGGGTTAGCTTAAATCGGGTGATGCCGTTGAGGTGGCTGTCCGCTCAACGATGCACCAGCTGTTTGATGGTCCATCCATCCGGCCGGTGTCTCCAGTTGAGTTGCTCAATGGTCAGGTCATGGGTGATTTCCGTTACTTTGACAAGGAATGATTCAATTTCCCACCTTACGCCATTCCTGGTGATTAAGGGAAGGGTCTTGCTGGGGGTTGAAAAATTCATCGTTGCTGCCGATTACCTCTCCAAAGGAATTGGTGTAATAGTGTTTGTAGCCAGCATCGACTTCCAGCTCCTTCCCGTCAAAGGGATTGGAAAAGCGTTCACGTTCCAATATGCCATCTACACTTCTCTCATGAATGGCATCGGTCATGGCGTCACGTTTGCGCCAACTGTCCATAGAGCCCTCGTTGATTTCCTTCCAGGTTTCAATGTGGTTGCGGTTCCACGCATTGAAATGGTCCCAAGACTGCTTCATCTTGGCGGCATGTATCCGTTCCCGACGAAGGTAATCCTCCTGCATTTTTTTGTTGAAAGCAGTTACCGCCTCCGGGTTAGACTGCAAGTTTGCAAGGGCAAAGAGGAAAGTCTTTTTATCACGTTCATACTGCGCATCTGTGGAGGTCAGGGCATGCAGGAAGTAGGCATGATGGACGGCATATTGGGTGCTGGACTTGGTATAATGGACTACGATTAAGCTGGGCTTTCCTTCTCGATCCCGTGCCTCTACCCCCTTTGTCTGGAAATCCTTTTCCATCGGCATGGCTTGCCAGTACTGTAACCCGAGCCGTTCATCGCGTTTGGCCACTTCGGGAAGGTCGATCGTTCCCAGGTATTTGCCGCCATTTCGCTGGATAAGCTGCTTAATGTCCTGTTGAAGGATATCGTCAACAGATTGGATGTACCGTTGATGATTGCCAAAGGATGCGCCTGGCAGTTCTTGCATCAGGGCACCGCCTGGTCCTTCAATCCCTTGCTGGGTGAGTTTCCAGCTTATGGGCAACGGGATGTACTGGTTGACCATTCCTGTGTTGGGGTCACGAATTTCCTTCATCTCTACCTGATCGGATGAGGGTTGCTGGGGCTGATAGGTGGTGAGTTTGGTGTAGGAGGCAGTTGTTGGCTGATCTGTATCGGTGGCGTCTGATTGTTGATTGCTTTGCCCTTCTGGGCTACAACCAATGAAGATAACCAATAGGATTCCCAGGAAGAGAATGGTGCGTTGCGAAGCCTTCATAGGGGAGAAATTATGGATTTCATTGTGTGGGCAGATAAGTTGCTCTGCAATGATCATAATCTACAATTGGATGCGGTTTATTGCCAAATCTTGGTGGGGAAATTGTGGAGAGGGGCAGCCTTGACATGCGCTTATTTTTTTGCCAATACAAGTAAAAAGACCAGCCATTTTTATCACGACCACGACACCTCAAATACAACAGCTAATTCATCAAAATTAAACCGTTTCAGGTCCTTCCTGAGTATTCTTCTTTATTCTCTGCCCCTGCCCTCTATCCAATTGATATAACGAGTAGCAAATTCTCTGTAAGTGTTGTTTTCGATTTGGGAGAAATCCCTTGCTACTGGGAGAACGATCTTATACACCTCCTCAAAATCAATGCTTTTATCCTCGGTTGAGTTCCACGGATTATTCCAGGAGCGGCCAACAGGTGTATTTGACATCATTGTACACATGGCTGTAAACCTCAATTGGGGATCATTTGAAGTAAGCCCCGCCAACATGAGATTCATCCTGTCTTTTGATCGGTAACTGAAGTAGCCTTTTCCAACTGCATAAGTAATTTTAATTTTGTCGTTTACCGTAGCTGAGGGATAGCTCTCCAGCAATACATCTAGTCCCTTATCACCTGTTATACTCAGTGCCCAAATCGCTCTATCAGATACGGGAATATTTTCGTCAAATATTAGGGTATAGATGTCTCCAACCAACGTTTCATCAATGGTGGTCAACGATTCATGAAACTTCCTAATCAGCTGGAATAGGGCAAAAAAGCGAATTTGAGAATTGGTGTGCTTCAAATGTTCAAATAACAGGGCGAAAACCTCCCGATCAGGTAATCCCGCTCTTGGATTGGTCAACGCCTCTTCTTTTTCCTCCCATGAGCCAGTAAGCAATATATGTTGTAGTTCGTCTAAGGTCATTGCCTTAAATATAGGCCATGGAATGTTAAGATTCGTAATTTGAAAATGGATAAAGAAAATGTTAAAAAGCAACCTTAATAACCCAACAGCGCCCCCTCTCCCCTCGAATCCAAACTCCTCCCAACCCCTAAAAATCAAACACAATTCCTATCGTTGGCAAGGCCTCGCCATTGTTGATCGGGATACCGACCAGTTGACGGGGTTGGATTACATCGCCTACATCATCTCGATCAAGGCCAAAAACGGGAGGCTCGGGTATTTCCTGGGCAAAAGCATTCTGGACCTCCAAGAAAATATTCAGCGAAATGCCCTTGAAATTCCATTTTTTGTCAACTCGTATGTCAGCTTGGTTAAACCCATCCAGCTCGACCGTGCCCAAGCGTTCAAAGTCCAGGACGAGTGCAGGGTAGCTGGCCAGCGTTTCTTCTTCATCCACTGGGGCGTAAGGGGTAGGGCCAACAAACCGATACCGCAAACTTACCTCCCAGTTGTTCCCAAACTTATAGCCGCCCGTAAAGGTAAGCAGGTGGCGGCTGTCCCATGCAGAAGGGCGGTAGGTATCGTTGAAGCCTGTGAACTCACTTTTGAATAAGGTGTATGCCAGAATCCCATAAAAGTTACCCGTAAACTGCTGCTGTATGAGCAACTCGATTCCGTAGGTTCTACCTTCTCCTGCTGATTGTACTTCTTCATTGCCCAACACTTCAAACCCAGCTCCCTTATTGGCCAGGGAGGTGCTGTCAAGGACAGATACAGAATAATCGCTGTACCTTTTCCAGAAGCCTTCCAGCGAAATGGTGGTGGAAGGCCTTGGCGTAAATTCCAGACCTGCCACATAGTGGATGCTCCTGATATAGCGCGTTTCTTGGTTGAGAAAAGTACCTGCAGTATTCTGAAAGCCAAGGATGGTAAAAGGAGGGATTTTGTAATATACTCCCACCGAACCACTCAACCGCCAGCGATTTGCTTTGTCCAAGGCATAAGAAAGCCCAATTCTTGGGGAGATCGTCTCGATGAGCTGGTTTTCTTGTTCGATGAATGTGTTGGCATCGGCTCGTAAGCCCATTGACAGGTCCAGCCGATTGTTCAGCAATGAGCGGGCAGCTTGCACAAACAGGCCATAGCGATAAAAGTCAAGTTCAGCTTCAAAGCTAATGGAGTCAATTTGATTGAGGGTGCGGTTGGTGTAGGCAGCGCGTTGCAGGCTGAAGCCGCTGCTGATGATCCAATTGCCCACATAGTTGGTCAGTTGGTTGCGCCATTTGATCTCAGATTCCCTGCTATCATTCTGAAACAGCACTCCTGTTTCGGCTACATTATCACGAAAGCGGGTAAACTCATTGTTGAGAATGTTTGTGCTAAAGGTCGACCGGAAGTTGCCGCTTCCTGACTTAAACCTGCGTAGGTAAGAAAGCCCAGCAGTGGTGGTCCATTGGCGAATGACGGGTACCTGCTCTTGTGCAGCTTGTTGTTCCGGGTCAAACTCTTCAATTGCATTGACGGCGAGGTCATCAATAGAGCCTACTCCGATTAAGTTGAGTTCATTGTAATCGTCAAATTGATGGGTGATTTTATACTGATAGTCCCAGTAGTCTGGCAAAATGGGCAATCCAATCAGGTCAAAAAGCAATTGCAAATAGGAACGGCGCCCTGAAATCAGGTAGCTGGTTCGCGCGGGTTTCTCTTTATCTTTCCGAAAGAGGGGCCCTTCCAGCGTGAGTGCAGTTTCGGAAGAGCTTACGCGTACATTGCCCTTGAACTCCCGTTGGCTGCCAACCCGTTGGTTAAACTGTAGCACGCCTGACAGGGCATTGTCATAGCGCGCATTGAAGGCTGAAGTCGCCAAATCTACATCCTCGATAAAGGATACATTTAGCAAGCCAATGGGGCCGCCTGCACTTCCCTGCGTCGCAAAGTGGTTGATGTTGGGAATCTCCACCCCATCTAAAAAATAGACATTCTCATTGGGGGCACCTCCGCGAATGATCACGTCGTTACGAAACCCACCAATAGAGCCTGACACTCCGGGTAGGGATTGTACCACCTTCGCGATATCGTTGTTCCCGCCAGGATAGGTCGCGATCTCTACCGCCGAAAGCGTCTGTGAAGAAAGCGGGGTTATGATGGCTTTAAGCGAGCGTGCCTGGATAATCACCTCTCCCAACGTTTCGGTAGCTTCTACTAAGGAGAAATTCACCGATGGCGTACCGGCCGATCTAACGATGACATTGTAGAGGGTAGTTGGTTGGTAGCCCAAGTATTTGGCCGTCACATTGTAGGTCTTGGGTTCCACCCCTTTTAGTTCGTAAAACCCATCCACATCAGTTGTTGTACCGATTTTGGCATCTTCCAATATTACTGTGGCTCCGACAAGTCCCTCCCCTGTTTTGGCATCCTTCACATAGCCAGATACACTGCCAGTCGACTGGGCAATCAGTTGGGAAGAAACACTAAGAACAAGCACCGTGATAGCGATAAGCCGCGAAACCAAGTACTTCGCTTGTCTGGCAAACGATGCGAAAGAAGACGAGGAATTGAAGAATCTTTCTACTACCATGTTGAGTTGATTGTCAAGAATGAAAGTGTCATTGATGCGAGGCACTTATCAAACTTGAATCAACTTTTCGCGGTTTGCCCGTTTCCTATCCGAAACCTTGCTTTTACTAGGACATTTGTTGCGAAATGGCTTTTAAATAGGAAGTTGGAGTCTGACCCGTGAGTTTTTTAAACAGCCGACCAAAGTGAGAGGGGGCTTTAAAGTTGAGTTGGTAGGCCACTTGGGAAATGGTGTAAGCGGGATTTTGGAGCATAAGTTTGCTGTGGTTAATGACCATTTCGTTTATGTGCTGCTTAGGAGGCTTACTCGTGGTTGCAGTGACGCATCTGTTCAAATAGTTCTGGGACACGGCTAATTTTTCCGCATAAAAGCTGACTTCCCTGCTTACCCTGAAGTTATCAAATAATGCCTGCTTGAATCGGAGGCTAATCTCCGACATCCGATCACTTTTTTCATGGGTAGAAGGCCAGTCCTCGGTAATCATCAGAAACAACGCCTTGAGCAAGGCATTGGTCGTTTTCAACGCATGAGAAGAATTACGTTGTTGTTGAATCAACTCACAACACGTCAGGAGTTGGGCCATCTTTTCTGTAGTGACCGCGTGCTTGGGGTTAAAGGTGATCGAATTGAGGATGACCTCGTTATCAAAGACCAATGGCAATAAAGTGTAATCCAGGTGGATATAAAATCCCTCGGTATCGGGATCAATCGCATGGATGGCATTCAGGTGGCCTTCGCGAATAAAAAGCAGGTCATTGGGCTGTAGTTCATAGGTATCAGTATCTATTTGCTGTTCGCCACCTCCATTCAAAAAAATCAGCAAAAAGGAATATTCAGCCCTAAACAGAGGCGTTGGCGGCTGGATGAGGGACTGGGCAATGGACAGTGGATATATTTGAATCGGATCGTTGGGGCGCACAAACGCTCCATTGTGATCCCCCATAAACCTAGAGACAAAGCTTTCAAAGTCCAATGTCTGTTTGATGATTTTTTCCATCTTGAGGTTGTTTTTTACAAAATTTTATAGGCGGCATATCCTGAACTACACCATACCCATACATGAACGATGGCCCGTCATGTAAACTAAAATTATACATGGCGATACGCAAAGATGGATGTGTAACAGGCCTGAATTGCGCGAAACCCTCCCTTTGGCTTGGCGATCACTATCGAGGAAATTGGGTGCTTTTTTTCTATAGGGGAGGGGCTTGAACGGGAGGAGGAACTCTTCATCCTACAGCCTTTCGAATAAAGAAATCAAGCTTTTCTTTACATGAATCAGCCGATCTATACATCTCATGTATAGGTTTTTAACTTAATATTTA
>JBCDIQ010000270.1:0-8386 GCA_039024295.1 Bacteroidota bacterium
ATTTCATCGTAGTCGTAGAAAATTACCCTTCGGTGACGCGTTACCCCAAAATTTTTCAGGAGCATGTCCCCTGGGAAAATATTGGCTGCGGCCAATTGCTTGATTGCATTGCCGTATTCTCCAACCGCTTCCCGGCATTGGGCTTCTGATGCCTGTTCCAGAAATAAGTTGAGGGGCATCATCCTGCGCTCGGTATACAAGTGGCTGATAACAAGCTGGTCATTTTTGATGCTGATCAAAGAAGGGGCGACTTCCTGTAGCTCGGCCATGAGCCCATTCGAAATCCTATCAAGGGGGAAGGCGAAGTTTTCGAACTCATGGGTATCAGCCATACGCCCCACCCGGTCGTGAATTTTTACAATCTCATAGCATTCTTTTACGCGTTGCCTCGTCACCTTTTTGGGCGGGGCAAATTTGTCCTTGATCAGTTTGAACACCACCGGGTAAGAAGGAAGGGTGAACACAGACATGACCATTCCCTTGATCCCAGCTGCAGGCACGAACTTATCGGCCGAATGTTCCATGTGGTACAACAACTCCCGATACAACATGGTCTTGCCATGCTTGTTGAACCCAAGGGAGTTGTAAAGTTCTGACAGGAGTTTCTGGGGCATCAGGCTTTTGAGGAAATCAATGTACCAGGAAATCCGTTCTACTTCCACCAAGAAGTAGGAACGGGTGAAGCTGAAGATGATACTTACATCATTTGTATCGGTCACCAGGGTGTCCAGGTAAATGCCCTTTTGGCCGTGCATAAGGGGAAATATAAGTGGGATAATTTCTTCCCCAATTACAATACGTCCGACCAAGTAGGCACCCTTATTTCGGTAGAAAACAGAATGTATCATTTCAATCCTGCCATCCCTTTTCTGTTGTAGTTCGGCAAGTAGTCCTTCTTCTTCCAAGCTCTCCATAACCCAGTCCACATCTTGCTTGAAGTTCTCCCAGTTGGGCCGGAATCCTGGGGCATTTAATATTTCTTCGATTATTTGCCTAATGGGCATTGTTAAGGAGTAGGTGGTATAGATGGGCAAGAGTTTCTTAGCAGAAGCTTCAAGCCGTTCAGGTACCGTTACAAACATTGCCAAAGGCTTCACCCCAATATTGGTAAATACTTTACGGCAAACAGAATTAAAATAGGTCTCCGCAATTTCTTGGTAGGGGTGTCCTGATAGTTCTTCTGCAAAAAAGGATTTGGTGAGGGTCCATACCTTTTCGTCTTTTGCAAACTCGTCGATTTCCCGCTGTACCTGGCGGGCTACTTCCATGACACGTTCCTTGTAGATGCTCAGCCGTTCACGGGAATCACCCTGAATAGCTTGCCAGTTTCTATTTTCAAACCTGTAACGGGCACGTAAGGTGATGGCCCGAAAGTCACGAAGGTAAAGTTCAAATCCTTTAGCAATGATGTGGCTGATAGCACGAGCGCGGATATGGGATTTCATGGGATAGCGGGGTTGATTTCCCCAAGATAGTAATTATTGTACATCAACCGGTTGCCAGGAAGAATTTGATATACTTCTGCATTCGCTGGCTTTATCATCAACTGGTCAAAAGTAAGGTGTTCCCCTCCACACCTGATCAGGACCTTTTCATTTGTGTCTAACAGTTCAAATGTGACCGATGCCCGCAGCCATGATTCATAGATGTCCGACAATTCTTTCATGGGTACCTCTGAACGATCAATTTCCTTCCCTTCCTTAAACTGCCGTACCTGTAGATAGGGTAAATAATTGGACTGGCGATCAATTTTTACCCAGCAGCTCACTTCATACTTTCGGCCGGTCACCCCATTAGGGATGAGATCCTCAAAAAGATGCATGGGGCCTTTATAGGGGAAAGAAGTGGCTTTTGCCCCAAGGCTGTCTCCTTCAAAAAATGCATCTCCATATCCATTCATTAAAAAAGTAGAAAGTGGGTTATCAGCATATACCTGATTGGGAAATGAAATTAAGCTGTCTTTGCGTTGGCGGAATGCATTAATTTTTTCCTGTCTGGTATCGGAGAAGGCTGAAATGTCGAGAATGGAGTACTGGTTTTTCTTAAACTTGAAAAGAGGCTTTGAGCGTTTAATTAGGAGCTGCTCCATGGGCCGAAAATCTGTCTTCTTTTTCTCATAGACCAGTAAGATGGGGTTAGAAGAGGGTAACTTTTCTGGAAGAACCTTGGGAATCAACGGATCAGCAACTAACTGGATACTTTGCAGTGCGGAGGTCAAAGGTGCTCTGGCTACGTAGTTATTCAACAGGGGAAGTCCTGTATTTTTGGAAATAGACATTCCGTGAAATGATCCATACCAGTTGCTTATAGAAATTTTCTCGGAGCCTACGTGGAAATAAGGGAGCATGAGCAGGGCCTGGAAATCTTGGGGCCCATACCCGTTTTGGGTAAGTATCCCGAGGTAGTCAGACCTGAATTCTGGGCATTTATTGGAAATCCTGTTTTTGAGAAAATGATTTCTTCTGGGAGTGAAATTGCCATGGGCCGCAACAAGCCAACCAACGATGCAGACCGTGACCAGTCCCCATCCCATCAATTTGCGTTGACGTATCCTGAGCGATCGAAATAACGTGTAAAGCGTCCATACACAGAGCACCATGTATGTGTGGTAGAATGGCCAGCCCAGCCTACCGGGAGACCGAAATTGGCGCACAAACCCCAGCCAGTCTGCCAGAAACGGCATCAGTTTAAATAATACGCCAGAAGCAGGAATGAGGAGCAAAATTGACGCGAAAAGCGCAGGCCGCAGGGTGTTTGGAATAATTGGATAACGAATTCTGCGAAATTGTTTGCGGCGAATCTTGTTAACAAAGTTGAGCAGGAAAAATCCTAGAAATAGCAACCCCGGTAGGCCCACGTAATGCCTGCCTTCCATTTCAGCTGGGACAAAGTTTGACTTCAGGTTCTGGATCAACTCAAACACATACCCACCAGAAGGCAGGAATATCCCCTCTAATCCAGTCAGGTATTCAAAAAAGCCATAGGGAGTTTTGATGAAGTCGGTTGGGGTCTCGGTTGTGGTCCATTCCCAGCTTTTGAGGAAAATAGCAGGCAAAAAACTGAGGAGGACAGTAATCAAGAGCTGCTTTTTATGTTTAGCAAAGTAAGCAGGGGATTGAATGGCTTTTATCAGCAACCATGACAACAGAAAGCCAATCCCTATAAGGAAATAATAAGGGTGCGCAAAACTCAGAATAACAACACTCCCAATGTAGGCTCCAAGCCAGCGGTAGTACCTTCCTTCTTCCATTCGAAGCAACACATACCACATCAAGGGAATGAAAAAGACATAAGACAATGCATAGTACCCGGTAAACCGATGGGTATGAGGTGTTAAAAAGATAATGATCAGAGAGAACACAACAGACCACCATACAGGCAGCTTGGTCCTTCTCAGGATGAGAAACATCAGCCAGACGGCAGGGAAAAAGGATACAATGATGGTAAGGTTGGTCAGCCCTACGATGTAGGGGCTTACACCTACGATTCCATCTAACCACCGGAAAATGATGGAGAGCAAGGGGTTAAGGTCAGCGTATAAGCTGTGGTTTCCAAAGGGATAGCCAAGCCCATGATGGGTAAAACCTTCCACATATTTCACAAAGAATATGGAAGAATAGTAGGTTTTCAATCCGTCTCCACCTGCACCTAGTAAGTAGTCGTTCGGCTGTAATAATACAGGTCCGAAAACCAGGTACAACCCTCCCAGGCATCCGATCATAAGTACCACAAACGGTAGGATTACCTGAGAAGCCAGCCTGTTCATTTGGAAAACCTTATTAATAGGTGATTACGCCACTGGGTCCGTGAAGGCGGAGTTCATTTTGTTCGCTCTTTTCACAGTGCCCCACCACTTTGGCTTCCAACTCGAACTTAGCGGCAATGTCTATGACGTGCTTTGCAGTGTGTTCATCCGTATAGACTTCCAATCTGTGGCCCATATTAAACACCTGGTACATTTCTCTCCAGTCAGTGGTGGAAGTTTCCTGGATGAGCTGGAAGATGGGCGGAACTTCAAATAAGTTGTCTTTGATCACCTGTAGTCCATTAACAAACTTCATGATTTTGGTTTGGCCCCCACCCGTACAATGGATCAGTCCGTGAATTTTTTCTCTGTATTGCGACAGGACTTGTTGCATCACGGGCATATACGTTCTGGTCGGAGAAAGGAGCAACTTTCCTATCGGTATATTTAAACCTGGATGAACGTCTGTGAGCTGGTGTTTACCTGCATAAATAAGCGAAGGGTCCACCTGGGGATCATAAGATTCTGGATATTTTTCCCTGTAGAGAGATGCGAGTACGTCGTGGCGTCCATTGGTGAGGCCATTACTGCCAATGCCACTGTTGTAACTGTTTTCATACGTGGTTTGGCCGGAACTGCCCAGGCCCACAATTACAGAGCCGTCTTTGATTTCGGTATTAGGAATGACTTCCCTTCGAGGCATACGCGCAAAAGCAGTCGCGTCTAGAACCAGGGTGCGTACTAGGTCTCCTACGTCTGCAGTTTCTCCTCCGGTATTCACTGCCTGGATACCGAATGGTCGCATGGACTCAAAAAATGCCTCCATTCCTGCCAGGATTTCTCCCAAAACCTCACGGGGGATTCGGAATTTATTTCTGCCGATGGTGTTAGAAAACAGAAAGGGTCCTAATGAACCCGCACAAACCATGTCATCCGTATTCATCACCAACGCATCCTGGGCAAGGTCCCTCCACACAGAGATATCTCCTGTTTCACGCCAGTAAATGTAGGCCAAAGAAGATTTTGTACCTGTACCATCTGCATGCATTAAGGTACACCAGTCGGGATCATTTGCACTTAAATCAGGGAGGATTCGGCAGAATGCATTGGGATACAGGCCTTTGTCTAGCTGCTTGATCGCAAAATGGACATCCTCTTTTCCTGCCGAAACGCCACGCTGGGCATACTGATTACTCATTACTGGTTTTTCGGGCAATATACCAAGAATCAATTCCTTTCGAAATATTACCTAGACAGATTATTCGGTTCTTTGACTAGAAAAAATCGACTGGCAATCCGATAATAGAGGTTCACGCATGGAAACAATTATTAAGATGCGCAACTTTCTGCTTTGCCTTGCAGTATTAGGCGGCTTTACCCAGCCGATAAATGGCTTTGCTCAGGAATTTTTAACCTTTGGCGTCAAGTTGGAAGCTGGAAATAGCCTGCTGAATTGGCAGATGGACATTGACCAGTCCGATGGCTATTTTGTGATTGAGCGCTCCCTGGAAGGGGATTATTTTAGCCCTATCGCGCGGGTTCACATAAAGGAAAATGAGCATGCAAATGGGATGGTGCAATATGCCGATCCGGTTCCTCCTGTTCGCCCTACACGGCTGAAGTACCGAGTTCGGTGGGTATCCTCCGAAGGCCTAAATGTGCTGAGCGAGCCAGCCGAAGTATCCTTGAAAGACCTTCAAGAATTAACTGTTAGCGTTTTTCCCAATCCCATTGATCAGGTGATTTATTACTCCTATACCGCTCCAGAGGGAGCCAAGGTAAAAGTTCGGCTTGAAAACGAGGAAAGAAAGGTCGTTTATCAACAAGAATTCGAGGCAAACAGCGAACAGAATTCTCGCGCACTTTCTGCCCAGCAGCTTGCCAGCGGGACCTATTACCTTAGCTTGATCCGGGATACTCACAGGGTATCTGCAGCCATCCTTGTCCCTTAGCAGTTGGAATAAAAATGAGGTAGATGGGTGACACCAACTACCTCTGAGTAAATTTCTTTTGCTAGAAAAGAAGCCTAAATCATCTCCACAATCTTGCTAATTGCAGAGGGCAGCCCAGTAGCATCTTTCCCACCTGCAGTCGCATAAAATGGCTGTCCACCTCCCCCACCTTTTATCTCACGTGCAAGCTCTCGGACCATATTCCCTGCATGAAACCGGTTGGATGAAGCAAGGTCATCCGTCATGATAAGACTCAGTTGGGGTTTGCCCTTGATCTCGGCACCAAGTAAAATCAGGGTGTTTTCCTCACTTCGTTTTAATTCGAACGATAATTGCTTCAGGTCATCCGAGGAGGAAAGCCTAACCACTTCCCGTATCAGCCGAATATCGTTAACCTCTTCGGCCTTTTGCCTTAAAGCACCGGAAAGTTGACTTACCTTTTCAGCATTGAGTGCTTGTAATTCTTTTTCCAGCTGACGGTTTCGCTCGATTAAGTCTTCAATCGCTTTAACCGTATTTTTGGGCTGGCGCAAGAGTTCATGAATGGCTCCCATTTGAGACTGCTGCTCATTCAGGTAAGCCAAGGCATGTGTACCGGTCAGGGCTTCTACCCGACGGATACCTGCTGCACTAGAGCTTTCTGAAATGAATTTAAACAGCTGAATCTCCTGGGTGTTCTGAACGTGTGTGCCGCCACACAATTCGACACTGTAATCCGGGTCGAAAACAATTAACCGAACGTTATCCCCATACTTTTCTCCGAATAAGGCCATTGCTCCCATTGCCTTGGCTTCCCCGATGGGCATGTCTCGATATTCCTCTAGCCTGATGCCTTGAGCAATACGGGCATTCACTTGCTGCTCAATTTCTTGCAGCTCTTCTAGCTTGACCCGCTCAAAATGAGAGAAGTCAAATCTCAGGAGTTTATCTGACACCAAAGAGCCTCGCTGTTCCACATGGGTGCCCAAGGTTTCTCTGAGTGCAGCATGCATCAGGTGGGTTGCCGTGTGGTTGAGGGTTACCTGCTTGCGAAAATTGGGGCTCACGCTAGCGCGCCAGGTTCCATCAGCATCTTGAGGAAGCTTATCAACTAAATGTACAATGAGTTCATTTTCTTTCTTGGTATCCAATACCCGGATTTTTTGATCCCCTTGGATGATCATGCCCCTGTCACCAATTTGCCCCCCACTTTCTGCATAAAACGGGGTCTCTTCCAACACCAACTGGAAGGCCTTTTTCTTGCCTTGCTGTACTTCCCGGTAGCTCAGGATGCGGGTATCCAGCTCAAGCGCATCATATCCCAAAAAGCGAGGAAGGTCAGAGGAGGGATTGACTTCTACCCAATCTCCGGTTTTGAGTTCTGTAGCTGCACGGCTTCGACTTTTTTGCGCCTCAAGCTGTGCCTGAAAGCCTTCCATGTCTACCATTCTGCCCTTTTCACGGGCCATAAGCTGGGTAAGGTCTATGGGAAACCCAAAGGTATCGTAAAGCCGGAAAGCGAAAACGCCATCAATCGTGTCCTCGTCCCGGTGATCACGCAGATATTCCTCGAACATGCGCGAACCCCTTTCCAGTTTGCTGAGGAAGCTTTTTTCTTCCTCCAGCACAATTCGTTTGATGAACTCCTTTTGCTGGGTTAATTCCTCAAAGACTACATTGTACAGCTCTTCCAGCAGGTCTATCATTTCGTACATGAAAGGCTGACCGAGGTTGAGGTAGGTAAATCCATACCGAGAGGCTCGACGTAAAATTCTGCGGATTACATACCCAGCACCTGTATTTGAAGGGATTTGACCATCGGCAATGGTGAAAGCAATGGCACGGATATGGTCCATGATCACCCGCATGGCGATTTGCTGGGGTTCTGTAGCTTCCTCATAGGTTATCCCTGTCTTTTTTGCCAAGAACTCACGTGCCGGATCAAAGAGGTCTGTATCGTAGGTCGATTTTTTGTTTTGTAGCACCATTAACAGGCGCTCAAACCCCATCCCTGTATCCACGTGGGTTTGAGGCAAACTTTCCAGGCTGCCATCTGCTTTTCGGTTGTACTGGATAAATACGAGGTTCCAGATTTCCACTACCTGGGGATGGTCAGCATTTACCAGGGTTGCCCCATCTATTTTTGATCGCTCTTCCTCAGATCTTAAGTCAATATGAATCTCGGAACAGGGACCGGAAGGACCCACCTCACCCATTTCCCAGAAGTTGTCTTTCTTGCCAAATTTTAGAATCCGATCCTCTTGGACATATTTACGCCATTCCATATGTGCAGCTTCATCCGGCGAAACCCCCTCTGGCTCACTGCCTTCAAATATGGTTACGTACATTCTATCCGGATCGAGTCCAAGCACCTCTGTCAACAATTCCCACGCCCAGGAAATGGCCTCTTTTTTATAATAATCGCCAAAAGACCAGTTTCCTAACATCTCAAACATGGTGTGATGGTAGGTGTCATGCCCTACCTCCTCTAGGTCATTGTGCTTTCCTGAAACGCGAAGGCACTTTTGTGTATCGGCTACTCTGGTACTACTCGGGTCCTTAATTCCTAGAAATATGTCCTTAAACTGGTTCATGCCAGCATTTGTGAACATCAGAGTAGGATCATCCTTCACTACTATAGGAGCAGACTTTACAATTTCATGGGCCTTTTGTTGGAAGAAATTCAAAAATTCCTGGCGAATCTTCCGAG
>JBCDIQ010000271.1:0-8347 GCA_039024295.1 Bacteroidota bacterium
CCCCGACAAAGGCCTCAGATCCTGAAGCGGTATTTTCGTCTCCTCCCCCAACAAATGCTTCAAGTCCTGAAGCGTTATTTTGTCTACCTCCGCCTACAAAGGATTGAGACCCTGAAGCAACATTTCGGAGTCCTCCACCTACAAAGGCATCAACGGCTGAGGCTACATTGTTATTCCCCCCTACAACTGAAGAGCGATCTCCAACCTGACTTAAGTTCCACTGATCAAGGGTCACCCTTCCAACGCGAAACGCTGCTTTTTGCGGCACCCACATCATCCGGGTACCTGCCCCACTATCGGGCAGGGGACCACTGTAGTTACTCTGGAAGGTTCCGTCTGATAGCACGCCCCAGGGACTGAGCTGAAAGGCTTCTGAGCCTGCCACTGAAAAGCGGATGATGTCTTCGTCGGGGTTGGCTTCAACTTGGACGCGCGTATCGTTATCGGCATCCTGTAGCAAGCTCAAAGTACTACCGGGAAGAGGCTGGGTAGTTAATTCTCCTGCGGAGTCAGCGACTACCATGCGTGCACCAACACCACTGAGACTACTTACCTGTACTTCACCGACAACCTCCAGGGCATGGACAGGATTGTCGGTACCAATGCCGACATTGCCACCCACCACGCTAAACCCATAAGAATCTGCGAACACATTTCCCCTGAACATAAAGTCCTGATCAGGGCTCCTGTTACTTCTTCCTCCAGGGTATGAATTACCCGTCTTAAATCCGATAGATTTGACTGAACTAAATCCTATGGTGTAAACTGCCCCTTTATTTAAAACAATTTCATCAGGAAAAGATATTTGTTTCCAGGCGAGGGCATTTCGGGGAGAAATGTTCGTGGTTGAAAGGAGGTTCCCACCGGTACCCTCACCTTCGTATATTCTAATTGTATAACTTGGCTCAAAAGGAAAACCAAAATAGAGTTGAATAAAATCCAACTTTCCAGTAACTGGAGATGTAAATGATTGCCAACCAGGCCTTGAGTCACCAACAGCCCTAGTGCTGGCTCCAGTTGGACCATTGACGGATCGTGAGGAACTACCTTCAAATGCTCTTCCTGCAAAAAGATTAGCTCGGACTTTCATCGCAGCACTGTCTATGGTGACAACCTCTCTGCCCTTCACGCCCAATCGGATGGTGTCTTCATCAGCGGTGGCCTCGACTTGCACATAGGTATCCCCATCTGCATCTCTCACTTCTGCAGGGATATTCTCTCCCAATTCCTGCCAGGCCTGCTGGTAATACCAAAAGCTCTGGGTGGTGCTGTCATACACCATTAGCCCTTCCGCAGGGTTGGAAATGGCGATGCGGCTGCTGCTGTCCATGCGCGGGATGAGCAGGCCTTTGGTGCTGCTTTGGATGTCCAGTATCGCGCTGGAATCAGGATCGGCTCCGGTGCGGTTGATACTCACGCCGTCGGTTTGGGCGGAGAGGAACAATATATTCAAGAGGAAAAGAGAGATAATCAGGAATCGTTTCATGAGGGTTGTTGGTTACAAATGGGGATGGGAATAGCTGGGCAAGGGTGATTGCCTGGGGATGAGTTGAGAAAATGAAAAGGGATTAAGGCTGAGTCTGCAGGGCAGCTTTTAGGGTTGCCAGCTCTTGGGCGAGGCGAGATTGCTCGGTTTGAAGGGATTGGAATGCCTGGAGCTGCTGGGTGAGGACGTTGATTTCGGCTTGTTGGGCGTCGATTTCAGACTTCTGTGAGCTGATCTCAGCTTCAAGGGCCTCAATTTTGTTCTGCTGCGCCTGCGTCGCACTCACATTTAGCATGGAGATGGCTTCGTAGTCCACGGTGTGGAAGTCGTTGACTTCGCGGCCATAGATAAAGACCCCTTTGTTCTCTTCGACAGGCTCCCCGTTTGCGGGATCTTCGACAGGGAACGATAATCCATTGACCTGAAAGCGATCCGCTTCCACCGCTGTGACTTCATGTATGTCTGAACTGCTTTCAGTAATCACCTTTACCCGCTCCCCGACCTGCAAGTCTGTGGGGAGCATGATCCAGCCATCTTGGACCTCGGCCCGCTGGTAGATGTCGGGCACCACTTCGGTGAGGGTATTGGTCACTGCCTGGGGATAGACTTCCGCTACTTGCTGGGCGATCACCTTTTTGTAGGGAGTATTTCCTTTGGTGAGGCTGTCCTTCATGCGGTAGTCGGTGACTTCAATCTGCATGAGGGTGCTCAGGTCAGCCGAGCTGTTGCTTAGACCTTGGATAGTTTTGATGCGGGCATCTGAGTGGGCGTAGAAGCCGCTGGCTGCGATCCGATGCGTGGCGTAGAGGGAATAAGGCTCAGGACTGGCATCTCCGAGGGGGAGGGAGACAATTCCTGCTTGACTGATTCCAAACATCCCGGTGGTGATCTGGTTATTTATGCTCCCCACGATTTCTACTTGGGCCCGAGTGAGATTGGCTGTACCGATGCCCACCTTGCCATCCATCACATTAAGTGCATAAGGGGTTGTAAACGCATTTACCCTGAGCATATAGTCCCGATTTAGACTAACGCCACTCCTTCCACTTGGGTATAAATTACCTCCTTCAAATGCAGTACCGTTTCTTGAACTAAATCCTATGGTATAAATCGCTCCTTTGTCTAAAATGATTTCATCAGGAAACG
Source organism: Bacteroidota bacterium (assembly GCA_039024295.1). Lineage (GTDB taxonomy): Bacteria > Bacteroidota > Bacteroidia > J057 > J057 > JBCDIQ01. The sequence goes on from JBCDIQ010000271.1 coordinate 2,633, forward strand.
TAATCTGCCTCCAGCCACTAAAAGTCCTTCGGGGTGAAATATTCGTGGTTGAAAGCAGTCTGCCTCCTGTACCTTCTCCTTCATAGAATCTAATCGTGTAATTACGATCTAGTCTTTCTCTAGGGGTAGCGTTAAGATAGAGTTGAATAAAATCTAGTTTTCCACCACTAGGGGGTGTAAATGACTGCCAATCGGAACTTTGAGAACGACTTGTATTAAAAGACCCAACGAATGAATAGTCAATGATTCGGGAAGAACTGACTGCAACTGACCTTCCTGCAAAAAAGTCAGTTTGTACAAGCGTCTCCGTGCTGTCTATGGCCACTATTTCTTTTCCCGCTGCGATCAATCGGATGGTGTCTTCATCAGCGGTTGCCTCAACTTGCACATAGGTATCGCCGTCTGCATCTCTGATTTCTACAGGGATATTTTCCCCTAGTTCCTGCCAGGCCTGCTGGTAATACCAAAAGCTTTGGGTGGTGCTGTCATACACCATCAACCCCTCAGCCGGGTTGGAAATGGCGATGCGGCTGCTGCTGTCCATGCGCGGGATGAGCAGGCCTTTGGTGCTGCTTTGGATGTCCAGCATGGCGCTGGAATCAGGCTCGGCTCCGGTACGGTTGATGCTCACGCCTTCGGTTTGGGCGGAGAGAAACAAGGTAGAAAACAGGAATAACAGGGTGATGTGGATACGTTTCATTTTTGCTTTGTTTTGTGTTACCCTTCAAAGCAAATCATCAAGCCGCATAGCCACCTCTCCTATTGTTCCAAATGCTTGTCTTATTATCCCACCTGCCTTAATTGGCTGTAATAGGCGTTTTTAAGCGATTTCCTCTCGCCACTTGGTGGGCGAAGTACCCTTTACTTCCTTGAACACCCGGTTAAAATAATTGGGGTTGGTGAACCCGGTCATGTAGGCAATCTCGGAAATCTGCAACTCTTCATTTCGCATCAACGCCATCGCCTGATCCAGCCGGACCGCCCGGATAAAGTGAGAAGGCGAGAGGCCCGTCAGGGCTTTGATCTTCCGGTGAAAGTTGGTGCGGCTCATGCCCATGTCCTTTCCCAGGGAATCTCCCCGGTAGTTGGAATCATCCAGGTGGTCCAGGATTGCTTGCCGGGCTTTGATTAAGAAGGCGTCTTCCAGTTGCAGGGCAGGTTCATCAACCGCGACTTGGTCCGGAACCGCACCGCCTGCGTAGCGCTGCTGCAAGGTCCGTCGGATCTCCAGCAGTTTTTCCAACCGGATAAACAGCTCCTCCTCCAAAAAGGGCTTGGCCAAGTAGGCATCAGCTCCTCGTTTGTAGCCCTCCAGCCGAGAAGCCTGGTCAGCCTTGGCCGTGAGCATGACAATGGGAATATGACTGGTCCGCTCGTCCAGCTTGAGGGCTTCACAGACTTCATAGCCATTTTTGTACGGCATCATCACATCGGTGATGATGAGGTCGGGCACCTGTTGCAGGGCTGCGTCTATCCCGGCTTGGCCGTCCCGCGCGGATGACACCTCGTAATGCGGGTCCAGGCAGGCATAGAGGTACTCCACAATATCGGGATTGTCCTCGATGATCAGCAGGCTGGGCTTATCTGACGTGGACGTTGGCGCCGGTGAGGCAGCGGGAGCAGGGGCAGCAGGAACCGGGGCGGGCAACGCACTCGTGGTAAGGGGCCCCTCTTTTACAGGTGCCTGCTGGTGAATGGGTAACTGCAAGGTAAAGGTGGTTCCCTCGCCGGGGTTACTTTCCACATGGATTTCCCCCTCCATCAATTGGGCCAACTCCTTGGTGAGGGAAAGGCCAATGCCCGTGCCTTCTCCTTCGCGGGTTTCACTGCCATCCACCTGGTAAAAGCGGTCGAAAATGAGGGGCAGCTTTTCAGGGGGAATCCCAATACCGGTGTCCTTTACCTGTAGCTCCAAAGTCTGGGGGTCTTGCTGGTTCAGGTTCACCTCTACCTCTCCTCCTTTAGGGGTGAATTTGAGGGCATTGGACAGCAGGTTCATGTGAATCTGGCCGAGTTTCTCCGGGTCAAAGTCCATGACTAGGCTTTTTTCCTTGCTTTCAAACCGGAGGGCAATCTCCTTCATGTCTGCCATGGACTCAAAGGCAGCTGCTTCCCGACGGATGAACTGTACCACGTCAGACTGTACCAAATTGAGGTTCAAGCTGCCTGATTCCAACTTGCGGAGGTCCAAAATCTGGTTAATGAGCCCGAGCAGGCCCTGCACATTGCGCTGGATGAGGGTTCCGCCTTTTGTGAGCCATTGCTCCGGTTGGCTCATCATCTGCTGGGTCATCCCGCCAATAACGGTCAGCGGGGTACGGAATTCGTGGGAGATGTTAGTAAAGAAGCGCGATTTGAAGTTGTCGAGTTCCTGCAGTTTTTCATTGGCGGCGTTTAGATCAGCGTTGGCCTGGTTCAGGTCGCCAATCGCAACATCCAGTTTCGCTTTTTCTTCCTCAATGATCTGGTTCTGACGCTGGGTGAGGCGAAAGCGGTTGAAGAGAATCATCCCAAAGACCAGTGCAAGGACCAGAAATCCTCCCAAAAACCAATTGGTCACAGTTCTGCGTTGCAAATTAGCTTCTTGCACCTGCAGATTAGCTGCGTACTGTAGGCTGTCGGTCAATGATCGTTGGCGGTACTCATATTGGTACTGCTGGTCGTAGAGCTGCTGTTTAATATCTTCGCTATCAAGGGAATCTCGGTATTCCTTATAGGCCACGTAACTCTCCAAGGCCAATTTGTAATTCTTTTTGGCTTGGTAAAATTCATAGGCCGCTTCGTGGTACAAGCTCCAGGCCCAGGAGTTCCGATTAGCCTGAGCAGGAATTTTTAATTTATTGAGGTACCGTTCTGCCTCCTCCATGTTCTCGAGGTAAATGCAGCAAAACACCAGTCGATAGAGGATGGTGGGAATCCATTGGTCGAATCCGTTGGCTTCAAAGAATTCTAACGCCTGCCGCGCTTCTACATAGGCAGGTTGGTAGGCTTGTTTTTTGTAATAAAAGTAGGACAATGCCCGGTAGGTAAGCCCCTCGTACACCGGTTTTTTGTCTCTCCTGGCCGCAGTAATGGTCAGGTCGGCAAATTCTCTCACTTTTTCGGCGCTATCTATGGCTTGGTAGTATTCCAGCAAGGCGTAGTTGGGCCTCACCGGGATGTTGTCTTTTCCGTAAAATTGCTCCGCCAATTCATAAGCCCGAAAGAAGCGTTTCTGGGTATTTTCATAGTCGCGGAGGTTAAAATAGCTGAACCCAATGGATGCAAGGCTTTTGATGATGTTCGCTGTGTCGCTGAATCGCTCCGACAGCTCCAGGAGCTCGATCTTTTTCTGCAGGCTGTTTACTCTATCACGTTTTCTGTCGTAATATTCGGTTTCCATCCATACCAGTTGTATCCAAAAAGGCAGATAATATGCCGGTGCCTGATCTGAGGGAAAGCTCTGGTACTTCTTCTCGATGGAACGCTGCATCAGCTTGATGAATGCATAACGGGTTTCCATGGCCCCTATCTTGTAGGTAGTAGGAACTATCAGCTCCAAAAACAGACTATCATTAGCCGTAAGGGCCGGATTCTTGAGCGTATCGAGGGTGGAGGTCAGCAGCGCAACGTCTACAGAATCTGTACTGACCTCAATCTGTTGCTGAATGAGTAATCGTACAGAATCGACGTAGTTTTGCCCATGAGCCTTGGGGCTGCCCAATAAGAGCAATAAGGCAAAAAGGGGATACAGATTAAGGAGTGTTAACCGTGTAGGTCGCATATAGAATAACTGAAGGAGACACGAATCTACGACAAATGCAGGGAAATAGACAGGTGAAAGCTTCGAACATTTCAGGTTTTGGATTTTGGTTGTAGGCAGGGGCAGGCTATGGATTCTTGCTGAAGTAAAAATCCCCCTTCCACATGGAAGGGGGACGTAACCAAAAATACAATTGAAACGAATGTCTTCCTCATCACCTATTAAGGAGAAAAGAAAAACCAGAGAAGCCATCACAGCTTCAAGAATCCATCATATACCTATACAGTAGTTCATTGTCTGTTACGGCTACAAAAGAGGAAGGCCGCCCTGCTTCCATTGAGACGGCCCTCCGTGGAGGCATTTCACAAATAGAACATGTAGTCCTTTTTCAAAAATGCTCAACGATCAGAAACTAGCGTAAAACTGCTTATTTCACTACCAGCCGTAGGTTATATACCTGATCCCACTGGTTGAGCTGGATGATATACACCCCTTCGGATACATGGCCGATGTCCATCGGAATCCGGTTACGTCCAGCATTAAGTTCTAGGTTTTGGGTCAAGACATGACGTCCGTTGATATCGAGTAAGTTGATCTCAACTGGGCCTGAACGAGGGGACTCGTAGTCCAGGAACACACGGTCTGATGCCGGATTAGGAAAAACCATCAGGCTTCCTTCTGAAGTAAACATCACGCTTACCATATTAGAGTAGGAATGTGTACCGTCTGTGTCCACTTGCTTGATACGGTAGTAGGAAAGTCCCATAAATGGCTCATTGTCCCAGGCATCATAGCTTTGTAACTCATCGCTGTTGCCAGCGGCGTCTACTTTTGCAAAGGCTGAGTACAACTCTCCGTCCTGGCTCTTCTCTACCAAGAAGAAGGCAGAGTTGATCTCAGTGGCTGTCTCCCACTGACAAAGTACCTGACCGTTTTGTGGTGTAGCCGCAAACCCTAGCCACTCGACGGGTAAGCTTGAAGAGCTCTGCAGCACAATGACCGGGTAGGAGGTAGGAATAGGCTTTGTATTATCATTATAAACCTGGGCTGGATGTCCTTCTGCTGTACCTGCTAGGTAAAAATCACTGGCAGTTGTGGTAGTTCCTGGGGTATCATCCATGTTGATGGTCATTATTTTAACTGGGGTCGTGCCAAAGCTGCTTCCGTTACCAAATGCGTCGGATACATTGAATTCTCCCAGCCCATTATGTACGATGGGTATACTAGAATTAGACCTACTGATGAAGTCAGTATTTGAAGGAAAAACGAACCAACCTTGACTGGCAAGTGGCGAGGTGTCCACCGGGTTAATTGTAGCTACCCTGGACTCTGCGCTGTTGTAGTACAGGTTCATGGTGAAGCCGGCCATGGGTTCTGTACCGGATCCGGAATTAGCTACAAACACTTCAATGGTACTGGTGTTATTGGCGTTGTTAGTTACTGTATAGGAAAAGCGTAGGTTTTGGGCTACAGCCATGTGAGACAGGGCAACAAGGAGGAGAGATATTATACAAGTTTTCATTTGAAAATTGATTGAAAGTTTGACTTGAGAATAAAAAAGAGACCTACTGAACCACGTGACCAATTTTATTGGGCGTTACAACGTTACCACTGGTTTGGAGATCGGCCACGTTGAGGTTCCCATCAAAGCTGAGGTCCCCTGTGGAGTAGACACCACTTTGGTTAGGCGTGATCAGGTTGGCTGTACCTTGTAAGTCGGTAACATTTATTTGCCCATCCTGACTGACATCTCCTAAAAACAAGCCATACACAGTGCCATTCCAAGACAAATCAACCATGGCATCATTACTGGTCAGCGTTATGTTATCCCATGCTTGGCCTAGGGCACTGCTAAAGTCATAAGTGGTTCCAATACGGCTGAAGGTAATGGCACTTGGGGTGCGTACGCCCAAATGGTTGCGGTGCTTGACCTGGAGGAAATACTCGTCCTGCGCAAGACCAGAAAAGTTAAC
>JBCDIQ010000272.1:0-8246 GCA_039024295.1 Bacteroidota bacterium
CGCGGTCAGTGCCTGGAAGTGGGAGACCTCTCCACTTTCTGTAGGATCGGTGTATTTACCCCGAACCACGTCAATGGCCAGCTTGAATTTGGTGAAGTTGACAAACTTGAAGTAGATCGTGAAGTAGGTAGCCCCCAGGATCAGGATAATGATGACAATCGGGAGGAATTTTACCGTGCTGACAGAAAAGGTATAGGTCCGATCTTCCAATGGATAGGCAGAATTTGCATTCGGTTTCACCGTTAAGGTATTGCCGTCAATATCTGCTGCTTCATTAAGCGGCACCTTGACTGTTCGGGTGTACTTGATCAGCACCTGAGACATATTGTCGAGAGAAGCTTCTTTCTCTATGGGCAGGGTAGCAAAGGTGTAAGCGTCAAAACTTGACTGAACCACCTGTTCAATAAATTCATCCAGCCTAGCGATTTCTACGCCCTGGGCATAATTCTTCTCATATTCGGTGAGTGTTACCTTGAAAGCAGCTTCATCCGTTTCTGAGTTGTAGCCTGCAGGATCATGGGTCACCAGGATGGTTTGGCCATTTTTGAGGGTGAACGCTTCGCCTAGTGGCAGGGTTTCTGTCCGGGGGTAGCTGATCGTCACCTGATTGTTGCCAGCCCCACTCACTTCAAACTGGGTTCCTGTGGGCAGATCCCCTTCTTCATACTCAATGGTAAAAGGAGGGTTATCGTAGAAATCATCGGCAAGTTTTGACTGCCCTTTTTCCCCGTATAAAACATCTTCTCCAATTTTTGGGGCATAAAAAATGATGTCTGCGACGCCATTTCCGAAAGGAGCAAATCCGTCGTTGATTTTCTTGTCTAATCCAAATCGATTGATTTGAACGTTTTTTACCCCTTCTATTACCTTTTCAATGGGAGCGGGAGGAAGGCTGTCTTTAGGGGCTTCTTCTTGCGCAAATGAAACCTTGAGCATACACATCCCTGCCATCATCAGGCAAGCAATCAACCGAGGATATTTCATGATTAATGAATTGTAGAATTGGGGTGAAGTGAAAAACGGAGTTGCGTGGCCTGGTCTGGAAGGAGAAAATAACTTCATATAGAAATGGGAATGGATAAGAATCAGGTCACAAAATAGTAATTTTTAAAAAAAGTTGAATAGCGCACATTTTTTGCAGTAATTTTAATCTTATAAAATTTGCACAGATGAAGAAAATCCTGATGCTTGTGGCAGTGATCTGTTTGCCGTTGATTGTGTACTTCCAGTATGCAACCTATCGGCAGTACTCACCTCCTGCTGCTTTTACCCATCAGGTTTCTGATAGTGTGGACCTCGAATATCACGACCCTGCAGTGGTAGCAGCTTATTATCGAAAATCTGTGGAAATGGGCACCTTCGGCCGAAATGCTTGGAAAGAGTCCCAGGTAGACGTACGTACGGACCAGCCGGCGACCTCTCCCGGACGGGAACTGGTGCAGGCCTACCAGTCCATGCAGGCCGAAGTCCTTGAACTGGAAGCTCGCCTCAGACGTTCATTCCGAATGAAAGCTAAAGGCATGGACAATTCCGCCATCAAAAAATGGGAATCTCCTGATGTGCCGAGCGTTGCTTGGGCTTCTTTGCTACGAGATAAACCTTTCCTTGGTCCCCAGGATCAGGGTAAAAATGTATTCGTGCTACAGCAAAAATTAAAGGTGTTGGGCTACGATATCCCGGTTGATGGGTACTTTGCTGTACAAACAGAAGAAGCCATTAAAGCTTTCCAGGAGAAATCGGGCATTTATCCCACTGGTCGTGCGGATGACTTAACCCTGGAAAGATTGTTCGAACCTTCCTGAATTACGTTTCACTTTTCCAACTTACGCTAACCATGGCAGATAAGACCCCTAATGCAAATCCCCAAGCCAGTAAACTGGATGCCATTCGTGACATCATTTTTGGTGAGCAGATTCAGGACTATGATGCACGCTTTTCCGAGCTGAATCAGGAACTGACCCAAAAGCATGACAACCTGAACACCCGTGTGGAAGAGCTGGAAAAACGCTTGCAAACGGCAATAGATCGACTGGGGGAATCGTTGGCCAATCAGATGACCGCCCAACACGAGCAATTGATGCTAGAAGTACAGCGCTTGGAACATGAAAAGGCCAAACGCGTAGAATTGGGGCAGTTGCTCATACGAATGGGGCAACAACTGATGGACGAAGAAAAAGCAACATCTTAATGCAACACCTTTTCCGGCTACTGTTATTATTTTGTGTATTAATTGGATCAATTACTACCCGAGCACAACAACCTACTGATCTGAAGGGTAAAAAACTGGGGTTTTTTATCGACAGCAAGACTTTCTCATTCGATGAAACGTACTACCTCCCTGCTGCTGAATTCCTCAAAGTGGAGGAAGACCGTTCGGCAGGAGCCAAGGTGAAGAATGAGCTAATGGTTCGTCTGGGAGAAATCTTTGTTGACCAGCTTCAGGCCGCAACAGAAGCCGATACCGTCATTTTTTTAAATGCTGACCTGAGGAGAGGAAAAGCTTTTCGCGAGGTATATACTTCTGGTTCAAAGCGTATGGTGAAAATGCCTGCTGCCTTGCAAGGAATTGATGAGGTTTGGGTAATGGGGAAAATGGAACTTACCTCTCGCCGCGAAAACCTCTCCTACATCCGCAGCAACCGAATTGTTACCCAAAGGTTGGTGGTCAAGGTTGGACAAATGCAGATGGTCCACTTTACGTTGGGAGGAAATAATTCAGCTGGGGAGACGACCCAGATCATTTTTGATGCGCGTAAGAGTACCTGTAAAGTCCCTCGAACTTTTGACTTTTTCGCAGATAGCTCCTCTCTTGGGAAATTCTTTTCTGATTTATTTTCTAATTGGTGGAGTGGCTACCAACAAGGAATTTCCAATCAGGAATGCAGGTAATATTTTCCTGTCTATGCTGTCTGAAATATCGGCAGGGCTTGTTGAATGAATAATCTGAATTTGCCCAGGACTTTATCCTGAGTTGGGAGTGGATATATCTCCGACTTAAGTTGATTCAAGGCAAAGAAGTTGATAGAATCCAGCCAAAGCCGTGAGACGCCTGCTGCTTGATCCTGCTCTAGTCCTTCCCGTTTGAACATCTTGACCATTGCCTCATGAACCACTTTTTGATGAGATGATACGTGAAGGGTCAATTTGTTTTCATTAACCAGTCCCCATCTCAGCACCTCTAGATAGACTTTGTTTTGGACGAGAAAGCTCGCATATTCCAACAGAAAAGAAGAGGCGTTTTTTCCTTCATCTGCAGTTACATCATCCAAATCCCAGTCTGGAAAAAAGGGGATGTAGGCATTCAGGAGACCTTCGATCCCCTCGAAATACCGATAAATAAGTACCTTATCCAACCCGGCTTCCTTGGCCAGGGAATTAACCCCAATAGACTGAAATCCAGACTGCTCTAACAGGCTGCCTACCGCTAGGATAAATTTTTTCTCAGAATTCTTCCGATTTCTAACCGAAGATCGTGATTTACTCATGCTAGTAAGTAAAAGATGGTATGTTTACAAGGCTGGCAGCTCAATACAAACAAGCATAACTTTTCGGTTCATGCGCGGGAATTAACATGGGTGAAAGGAGGTCAGATACTTGCTAATTTTCCTCAGAACTGAAAAAATCTCTATTTTAAGGCAAGGATAGCAGGTAATAATTGCATCTTACACTCCATGAAGGAATCCTATGCATATTGTAATATACGTAAAAATACGGATAAAGAAGGAAGTCTAATGGTTGATTCCCCTCTGCTTCAGTTTTTTTATTCCTTTTGTTACCTCTGAAATGGTTATTTCGATCTCTTCTTTTGTGGTAAACCGGCCCAGGCTAAAGCGAATTGATCCATAAGCCGCTTCTTCTTTTACTCCCATTGCTGTGAGAACATGGGACGGTTTCATTTCTGCTGACGTACAGGCGGAACCTGTGGAAACCGCAATTCTGTGCATGGCTTTGATCAGTCGCTGGCTGTTTATTCCCTCAAACGAAAAATTGGCTACGTGGCTCAGCCGAGGGGCTGTCTTTGCGTGTAACCGTGTGCCGTCCAGCCTGGCAATTCCCTCAACCAATTCATCGCGCAAGATCCCTAGTCGATCTGCTTCTGTTTTCATTTCCTGACTGGCGATCAAGACTGCTTTGCCAAATCCGACAATGCCCGGAACATTCAATGTGCCACTCCTGATCCCTTGCTCATGGCCTCCCCCTTCGATCAGGGGAAAAAGTGATACACGAGGACGACGCTTGCGAACATACAAGGCACCTACCCCCTTTGGGCCATACATTTTATGAGCTGAAAGGGCTAGCAAATCTATTCCTAAGGACTGGACGTCCACAGGTATTTTGCCAAACGCCTGAACCCCATCACATAACAACAAGCTGTTGTTTTTGTGGACAATTTCCGAAATTGCCTGAATGGGTTGGATAACGCCCGTTTCATTATTGGCAACCATGACGGCTACCAGTATGGTGTCCGGGCGGAGGTGGGCTTGCACGTCTTCAAGAGAAATTAGGCCACTGCCATCCACAGGGAGGTAAGTGACCTCAAATCCTTCCTTTTCAAGCGAAAGCATACAGTCTAGTACTGCTTTGTGTTCGGTCTGGACCGTGATCAGGTGTTTACCTTTTTGTTGGTAGCGTTTGGCAACTCCTTTGATCGCCAGGTTTAAGCTCTCGGTAGCACCTGAGGTGAAAATGACTTCCCTTGACTCGCAATTCAAGCATTCGGCGATGGCTTCACGTGCCTCCTTTACTGCTTTTTCTGCTACCCATCCGTAGGCATGTGTGCTGCTGGCCGCATTGCCGAATTGTTCCCCAAAGAAAGGCAACATGTATTCCAGCACCCGCTGGTCCACAGGGGTTGTGGCATTGTAGTCCAGGTAAACAGGTGCTTTCATAAGTCCTACTGAATCATTACTCCTTGCCTTTTCAGTAAGGGAATGTGACTGAAATGGTCGGGGCTGATGCTGCCACTGACAAAGGTGTAGCGCTTGTCAAACATGAAGTCATCGTAGGTAAAACTAACCCAAAATTCATTGCTGATGTCAAACAGCAAGGTTTGGATATTCTCTACTTTGGCAAAAGCATTGCCGCCGACTTCTTCAATATAATGCCGTAGCACGCTTGTCTCGACGGCTTCGCCATTCCGGGTTCCTCTCCCTACTGAGCTGACAAGTACATTCCGGATAGGGTCTGGCTTCAGGTTAATCAGGAAAACCTCCCACAATCCTTCTGCCTTTCCCTTCTCCTCCTCAGCAGGAACTATGGCAATGCCAATTTGCTCTACTTTTCGGATTTCGATGTCTTTTTTCATCAGATCAAAGTTCGGAATTATCGTGAAGTTTGGCAAGAGATTGACTTTTTGGTTAAAATTTTATATTTTGGTTATTACACTACAGAAAAAATGCAAAGCTTATCTTTTTTTGCCTTGCTAGCAGTAAATGAGTACATCCTCAATCGGGGAGAACGGCGTATGTTAACCAGTCGGATAGAGGCATACAAACGGGCACTTGAGCTTTCAGGGGATGGAAAGGCAATCTCTAAAGGCAGTAAGCTAAAAGATCCATTTTTTTCACAGCTATTTGATGAGCAAATCAAGCAGCATTTGCATGGGGTCGTCTTTACGGGTCCCAGTATTACCCCTGATTTTCAACTGGGGCTTGGAAAAGGTCGTGAGTTGCTGTCTTTGCACCAATTCCAGCATGTGATCACGAGTTTTCCCGCGTTAAAGTTTGTGATTGTGGATGGCTGTGCTCACCCGGTGATCGTGGAAGTACTCTTAAGCCAGGGAATACCAGCTGTAATTGTCACCCCTCCCTCTACCCACATCAAACTCGTCAACTCTCTTGGCCATCGGTTTGCACAGCAGGTCGGTCGGAAGCTATCCTTGGAATCTTGTTGGGAGCAGCTAAAGGATGAACTGCCCCATCATCCGGTGTGGTTGGAAAAAAACCTGCGTTTTCAAGGAGCCAGCAAGCCCCTCGGAACAACAACCGTTGAACCAGGGCTATATATCCCCGTTTCTAAGGAAGAACAACTTGCGTGGAAGATGGGAACGCCATCTGCTGTGATGCCTGCCAATACAAGGCCTTTATACGCAGCTGATTGGGATGCACAGGCGCAGGAAGGCTTAGGCACTTAAATACGCCTACATTTTATTCGGATGGGCCAACAATATGCTTAATTTTGTGGCCCATGATCCACGTAAAATCTTTTGTTTTTAGCCCCTACCAGGAAAACACCTATGTTCTCCATGATGAGACCCATGCATGTTTGATCATAGATCCTGGTTGTTACGAACCTTCTGAAAAAGCGGAGCTTGCTGCTTACATCGAGTCCAGTGGGCTAAGAGTTGAAAAGCTGCTAAACACCCACGGTCATATCGATCATGTGTTTGGAAATAAATTTGTAAAAGATACCTATGGGGTTCCCTATGTGACACATAAAATCGTGGTTGAGGAACTCGCCTGGGTTGCCCAGTTCGGTGCTGCCATGGGGTTGTACCCCGATCCTTCTCCCGCCCCAGACGAATTTGTGGAGGAGGGTGACACCGTTTCTTTTGGCAATACCGTGCTGGAAGTGCTATTCACCCCAGGGCATTCCCCAGGTCATATCAGTTTTTTTCATAGGGAAAGCGATCAGTTATTCTCTGGCGATGTGCTGTTTCGTGGAAGCATTGGGCGGGTGGATTTGCCCGGTGGAGACTATGAAACCCTGATGGAAGTTATCGTGGAAAAGGTCTTACCACTTGGAGAGGAGGTAACCGTTTACTCCGGCCATGGTCCTACGACCACCATGGGAGAAGAACGCCGACATAATCCTTTTATCCTCCAGTACAATGGGCGTTAGTCTGCTGGACATTATTTTCTTGCAGGCGTTTCATGAGGTCGGTCTGTATGCCCTGGTCTTTGGTACCAGCATCCTGAAATTCATTGCGGCAGTTTTCATTGCTTACGGAGCAGGGTTTAACCTGTGGGAAATTGTGCTTACCGCTGGCAGCGGTAGCATTCTAGGGGTAGTTCTGTTTACCTATTTTGGGGGAATGATCCGTAGCTGGTTCTCAGTTCGATTCAGCAAAAGAAAATCTATGTCGTTCGCTAAAAGGCGAATGATTGTGAGGGTTTGGAAGCAATATGGACTGGTTGGGGTTGCCATCCTCACTCCATTTTTATCGCCTCCTTTGGCGGTGGCGGTAGCCTTATCCTTCAAAACCCCCAATAAAAAAATTATCCTTTACCTATCTATTAGCCTGATTATTTGGGCAATAGGAATGGGAGCATTCAAGGAAGGGATTATGGCATTGGTGAAGTAGGAACTGACAAAAATCAGGTCGAGAAAATTAGCTGTGAAGTTGAATATATGGCGATAATTGAATACGTTTGAGGCATTATTTTTATTTAATCTAAATAAACCTCGTGAAAAACATTTATTTTGCCCTGTTAATGAGTCTATTAGCAATAGGCTTTTACGGATGTGACAATGACGACGATTCTGCTGAAACCCCTGTAGATCAGGTAACAAAAGCAGAAGTGATCTCTGCTTACGCAGATTTGGTATACCAATCCTACGTTGATGCACACAGCGATGCGATGGACATGAAAAATGCAATTGATGCATTTGTAGCCAGTCCTAGTGCAGCCGGTTTTACCCTTGCAAAAAATGCTTGGCTAACAGCTCGTGAAACATACGGTACCACTGAAGCTTTCCGCTTCGCCCAAGGTCCTATTGATGTCATCGGTTCAGAAGAAGGTCCGGAAGGCTTGCTGAACTCATGGCCACTTGATGAAGCATATATTGATTATGTGGACCAAATGCCTAATGCCGGAATTGTAAATGATGCTTCCAAAACCCTTGATAAAGCCACGCTTTCAGGCCTCAACGGTGAAGGGGGTGAAGAAAACGTGAGCATCGGGTATCATGCAATTGAGTTTCTGCTTTGGGGACAAGACCTAACAGCTCCTGCTATGTTGATGCCTGGACAGCGTCCTTACACTGACTATTTAGATCAGGCTTCAGGTGGAACCGCCGCTAACCATGACCGTCGCGGCATGTACATGAAAGTATGTGCAGACCTGATTCTGGATCATTTGCAGTTGCTGCTAGACCAGTGGGAACCAGGAGGCGCTTATCGCACAACCTTCCTCGCATTGGATGAGAACGAAGCACTGAGCAACATGATGACTGCCATTGCGACCCTTTCCAAGTCTGAGCTTGCGGGTGAGCGTGTATTGGTAGCCTGGGATAACAGAGACCAG
>JBCDIQ010000273.1:0-8232 GCA_039024295.1 Bacteroidota bacterium
CCCGCTTGTATTTCGAGAGGTCCTTCCATATATCGTCGCTGGAATCATCATTTTGGCAATAGCACTTGCCTTTTACTTTTTGCTTCGCCCCAAAAAATTAGCAGCAACAGAAGAGCGAAAAGTGGCTAAGAAGGTCATCCCGCCTCATGTTCTCGCGTTGGATAAATTGACCCAACTTGAACAGAAAGATTTACCCAAACAAGGTGAGTTTAAATCCTATTATTCTGAATTGACGGAAATTCTACGGGAATACCTGGAAGGTAGGTTTAACATTTCCGCATTGGAGTCTACCAGTGATGAAATTTTGAGGGAATACAGAAAACTTCCAGGGAGCCAAAGCTTTACGCAGGACATGGAAAATCTGCTGCTGGAAGCGGACTTAGTTAAATTCGCCAAAATGAAGCCAGTAGCTGAAGAGCTTCCCCGCCAACTGGATTGGGTACGTCGGTTTGTTCAGGAAAATACCCCAAAAGAAGAACCCGCCCCACCAGAGCCTGAAACACAAGAAAGCTCCTGGATGATCCTGGGGGTATTTGGTGTTCCTCTTGACCAGTTGGAATTTGCTAGCCCCTGGATATTGGGTTTCCTGGTGCTGCCCGCCTTATTCGTGGGATGGCACATCTGGCAAAGAAAAAGGCTGTACCCCAGTTTACGCCTCCCCATTTTGAAAGGAGTAGAAGCTCATACCCGTCCAGTCCGTGGCTTTGTTAAACAATACCTGTTTCTGCTACGCGCCCTGGCGGCAGTCTTCCTGATTGTGGCATTGGCAAGGCCGCAAACCGCCTTTTCAGAGGAAGAAATCAGCACAGAGGGGATTGACATCATGCTTTCTATGGACCTTTCCGGCTCTATGCGTGCCAGGGACTTTCGGCCGAATCGTCTGGAAGCAGCTAAAAAAACAGCGTCTGATTTCGTTGATGGACGTGAAACCGACCGGATCGGACTGGTGGTATTTGCTGGGGAAAGCTTCACCCAGTGTCCGCTGACAAGTGACCATCAGGTAGTCAAAAAACTGCTGAGTGAGCTGAAGTTTGACTTGCTAGAAGACGGGACTGCCATCGGTGCGGGATTGGCCAATTCGGTGCTGAGGCTCCGGGAGAGTGAAGCAAAAAGCAAGGTGGTGATTTTGTTGACAGACGGTCAGAACACCGTTTCCAGTCCGGTCGATCCTTACACAGCGCTAGACATTGCCAAAGAATATCAAGTGCGGGTTTATACCATCGGGGTGGGAACCATCGGCCAAGCCCCCTACCCTTTTCAATCACCTTTTGGCGGATATGTGGAGAAAATGGTCGATGTCAAGATTGATGAGGATTTGCTCAAGGAGATCGCCAAAGAAACTGGTGGACAGTATTTCCGCGCCACCAATCAAAAAGCCCTGAAGAATATCTATGAGGAGATCGATAAGCTGGAAAAATCTCGCGTGAACGTCCAGCAATACACCCGGCGAACAGAAGAGTTTTATCCTTTTCTGCTGCTCGGCGGTATACTTTTCCTTTTAGAGGTTCTGTTACGTTATTTCGTGGTAAGACATTTTCCCTGATATGGAAATGATCAAATTTGCCCGCCCAGAGGCATTGTACTTATTGTTCCTACTGATTCCAGTTGCCGTGGGGTATATCTGGTTTATACGGGGTCGTCGAAAAGCCCTCAATGCCATGGGCACCCGGCACCTGGTAACCCAACTGCTGGAACATCCGCCCAAGCACAAGCATCCTATAAAATTTGTGCTCGTATTGCTTGCCCTGGCTTGCTTTGTAGTTGCATTGGCCAATCCCCAGTTGGGCACCAAATACGAAAAAGTGAAACGGAGCGGTGTTGACCTGATTGTCGCATTGGACATCTCCCGATCTATGCTGGCGGAAGACGTCCGCCCCAATCGTCTGCGTCGGGCCAAGCTGTTCATCAACCGATTGATTGAGCAATTGAGCGGAGATAGAATTGGCCTGATTGTATTTGCCGGAAATGCGTATTTGCAGGTTCCGCTTACTTCAGACTATGCTGCAGCCAAGACCTTTCTCAAAACAGTTAACACAGAACTTGCTTCTACCCAGGGAACTGCCATCGGAGAAGCCATCCGTATGGCAGACAAGGCATTTGAGAGCGGAGAAAAAAAGAACCAGGCCCTGCTGATCATTTCTGATGGTGAAAACCACGAAGAAGATGCACGCGAGGCTGCCAAAGAAGTAGCCGAAAAGGGCCTTCAATTGTACACCCTGGGAATAGGTTCGCCAGATGGTTCCCCAATTCCCATCACACGAGGTGGCAGGACAGAACTCAAACGCACCAATGACGGTAGTATCGTCCTGTCAAAGCTGAATGAAGATATGCTCCGTCAAATCGCCCTAGAAGCAGGTGGTGAATATTACCCACTTGCTGGTGGTGATGAAGTTGTCGATCAAGTCATGGATGCATTAGCAGGATTGGAGCAAAAAGAGTTCGATGAAAAGGTCTTTTCAGATTATGAAGACCAGTTCCAATGGTTCCTTGCACTTGGCTTGTTCTTCTTCACCCTTGAATTCTTTCTCACTGAGCGCCGAAGCAAATGGTTTACCGATTGGGGAATATTTAAGACGCAGGAGAGTTAATAGGCTTTTCCGCTACGCGGGATTTCGCTGCGCTCAATAGGTTTTAGGTTTTAGGTGAAATTATTTACTACCTCACTGGATATAAATATGAAAGCAGTTAAAGCGGTTTTAATGATGCTTTTACCCCTGTCAATGTGGGCGCAAGCATTGCCAGAGGAACAAGAAGCTCCTCCACAGGAGGAATCAATCGACCTTCTGGACCAAATCCTGCCAAAAGACCGGAGTTATATCCGAAATGGGAATCGGGCCTATGAGGAAGGTCGATTTGCAGAGGCGACCGTTTACTACCAAAAGGCGGCAGCCAAAAATTCCCGAAACCGCTCTGCTGTGTTCAACCAGGGAGATGCACTTTATGAGCAACGCCAATATGAAGAGGCTGCAAGCAAATTTTCCCAGGCAGCCCTAATGGCAACAGAGCCTGAAAATCGGGCAAAAGCCTTCCACAATCTGGGAAATACCCACTTGGCTCATGGAGAGAAATTTGAAAAGGAGAAAACCCCTCAAAAGGCCATGGAAGGGTACCAGAAAGCGGTGGAGGCTTACAAGAATGCGCTTCGAATGAACCCGAAGGACATGGACACCAAGTACAACCTGGCCTATGCCCAGGAAAAGCTGCGCCAACAGCAACAAAATCAGCAAAACCAAGACCAGCAACAGCAGGATCAAGAGAAAAAGGACGACCAAAAGCAGGATCAACAAAACCAGGACCAGAAGCAAGACCAGCAGCAGAATCAGGATCAGCAACAACAAGATCAACAGAACCAAGACCAGAAGCAGGAACAGCAAAACCAACAGCAACAACAGCGCAAAGCAGGGGAGATATCCAAAGAGGACATGGAGCGCATCATGCAGCGGATGCAATTTGAAGAACAAAAACTCCGTGAAAAAGTACAAAAGAAACAGCAAGCCGGAAAAAGGCAACCTGTGGACAAAGATTGGTAACATGAAACAACGATTGCTCATTTTTACCCTTTGCCTGATGTGTGGAGCTTTCTTCACACATGCCCAAGCTCAAACCTTCAAATCATTTGTCAATAAAAAGGAGGTAAGTACAGGCGAACGGTTTCGGGTATCCTTCAAGCTGGACAATGCTCAAGGCAGGCCTAAGCTTCCCGCTATTAGCAACTTCCAGGTGGTGAGCGGCCCGAATCAGTCCTCCAGCATGCAGTTCATCAATGGAAATATGAGCCAATCCATCACCTACTCTTACGACCTGGTGGCTTCAAAGACCGGGACTTTTACCATTGGTTCAGCTTCTGTGAAAGTGGGAGACAAAACCCTCACGACAGACCCCATCAAAATCAAGGTCGTTAAAGGGAAGGCTGCCCCTGCACAAGCGAACAACGGTCGAAATGCTCAAGGAGGAAAGGCAAAGGCCAGTGTGAGCCAAGACCTCATGAAGAAAATTCGGGATAATTTGTATATCCGGCCCCTTGCCAGTAAACGAACTGTATACCAGGGAGAGCAATTTACCCTCACGTATAAACTTTTTTCTCGCGTAACCCTCGGCAGCGTTGAACCACCAGAATTGCCAAGTTTCAATGGATTCTGGACCCAGGACATTGACCTGAAACAGACCCAAATGCGCCAGGAAGTGATTGACGGGGTGGCCTATCAAACAGCTATCCTTAAGCAAACCATCCTGTTTCCCCAAAAATCTGGAAAGCTGACCATTGATCCCATGACCATGAAGGCCCAGGTGCGCGTGGCGACCCGTCCTGATCCACGCGATCCTTTTGGGGGCTTTTTCAATCGATACCAGGAAGTTCCCGTTGAATTGACTTCTGGGAAATTTACCATTACAGTTAAGCCCTTGCCTGAATCTGGCAAACCCGAAGATTTTGCAGGAGCAGTGGGAGATTATGCCCTTGATGTCTCGGCTGATAAAAACAAGACCAATACAGGTGATCCGGTTACCGTTAGCGTGAAACTCAGCGGAACGGGTAATCTAGAGATTGCAGAACTGCCACAATTGACCTTCCCACCGGATTTTGACATTTTCGATCCGGAACTCAAGGAGCGCATCAGCCAGGGAGGCGGAAAAGTTAGCGGATACAAACAAGCTGATTACCTGCTAATTCCTCGTAACCCAGGCACCTACAAATTGCCTGCCACCAGTTTTTCCTTCTTTAACCCAAAAACTAAGCGGTATAAGACCCTAAATCAGCCCGCTATTGAAATTGTGGCTGAAGGTGAGGCCCAGCAGGAACGGGTAACCGGTACTAATCTCCGGAAAGAAGAAGTAGAACTGCTCAACAAAGACATTCGCTTTATAAAAACCGAGACCAGCCTGACGGAGAAAGGATACAGCTTTCTTGGTACTGCTCCCTTTTGGGGACTTTTAGGTTCTCCCATTGCGGCATTTGCGTTCTTGCTGGTCTGGAAAAGGCGCCAGGACCAGGAAGCACAGGATGTAGTAGGCACCAAACAAAAGCGAGCTACCAAGGTGGCGAAAAAGCGTCTTACCACGGCCAAGCAGCACCTGGACAGTGGAGATCGCCAGACTTTCTTTAAAGAGATCAATGACACCACTTGGAGATACCTAAGCGATAAGCTCGCCATTGGACAAAGTGCGCTTTCACGGGATAACGTTCGGGAAAAGCTGGCTGAAAAATCAGTCAATGAAACCCTAATTCAACGATTGCTGGGGCTAATAGAAACTGCCGAAATGGCCCTGTTTGCCCCTGCCACCGAGGGCGACATGCAGCAAGCGTATCAAGAAGCCGTATCCTTAATTTCTGACCTGGAAGAAGCCATCAAATGAAAAAGATCATTCACCTCTTGATGTTCACATTTGCTCTTCTGGCAGCCAGAGGATCAGACGGCATTTCTGTATTTGAACAGGCCAATACCGCTTATCAAAACCAGCAGTTTGAAGAAGCGATAAAACTGTACGAACAGGTGTTATCATCCGGCCAGGAGTCTGCTGAGGTGTATTTCAACCTCGCCAATGCACATTACCGCCTCAAAAACACAGGAGAAAGCATCCTAAACTATGAGCGTGCCCTCCAGCTAGCCCCAGATGATGAGGACATTGCCTTCAACCTGGACCTGGCGCAGTTGCGGGTAGTAGATAAGCTCGAAGCTGCTCCCCGCTTTTTCATAGTGGAAGCCTGGGAGAATTTCCGTCAAGGCCAATCTTCAAGCGGATGGGCATGGGCAGGGGTCATCCTTTTGTGGATTGCTGCCGGGCTGGGGGCCTTATTTGTGATGAGCGGTTCTACCGGACTGAAGCGGGTGGGGTTCTTTGGAGGAATAGCTGCCCTACTCCTGGGATTGGTGAGCCTATTTATTTCTATGGATCAAAGAGACCAAGAAATTGACAGTAAAATGGCCATTATCATGCAACCCAATGCCTATGGAAAGAGTACACCCACAGAAAGCGGTACGGATGTATTCATTCTTCATGAGGGAGCGAAAGTTTGGCTGGAAGAATCACTTGGAGAATGGGTGGAAGTTCGCTTGATTGACGGCAAACGAGCCTGGATGCAAACAACTGTTCTGGAAAAAATATGACGCCTGCAAACCTTCTGGATCGACTGATCATTTTTGATGGGGTGTGTAACCTTTGCAATACCTTTGTGGACTTCACCATCCGTCAGGACCCTAGCCACAAACTCAAATTCGCCTCCAACCAATCCCAGGCTGGGCGAGAGATTTTGCAACACTTTGGGGTAATCGAAGGCTCGGAAGAGGCCAATACGGTCTATTTTCTGGAAAATGGCCAACTCTACGAAAAATCTACCGCTGCCCTGCGCGTGGCTCGCCACCTGCGCTTTCCCTGGAACCTGGGGATCGTTTTCCAGATCTTTCCTCGATTCCTGAGAGATTCCATTTATGAGTTCATTGCCCGAAACAGGTACAAATGGTTCGGGAAAAAGTCTACCTGCCGGCTACCAGGTCCTGAGGAGCGTGCGCTTTTTGTGGAAAAGGTAGACCTGTAGTACCAAAATCAATTCGAATTTTACGAAATTTGCTATCCTTGTACCTCCAAAGGATAACAATTCATGTACATTCGATTAATGGCAATTCTAACGGCCATCATTTTCCTCTCCATTGGCTGCCAACCATCCCCTACTGATCCAACATTTACACCTCCCTCCTACCCTGATGGACTCATCGCTCAGGAACATATGGTAGTGAGTGCGCATCCGCTAGCATCTGAGGTGGGAAATAATATTTTACAGAATGGGGGAAATGCAGTCGACGCGATGGTAGGCGTGCATTTTACCCTCGCCGTGGTCCTGCCCGCAGCAGGGAACATTGGCGGGGGCGGGTTCATGGTCTACAGGGGGAAAGATGGACAAGCACTTTCCCTCGATTTTCGAGAAATGGCCCCTGGAGCAGCCACTGAAACGATGTACCAGGATTCTGCCGGAGAAGTCATTGACAGCATTTCCTATTTTGGGCATTTGGCTGCCGGCGTGCCTGGATCTGTGGCGGGTATGCAAGCTGCTCATGATAGCCTCGGCAACCTTCCCTGGGAAGACCTGGTTGCGCCAGCTATAGAACTTGCCGAACAAGGGTTTCCCCTAACCGAAAAAGAGGCGGATTTACTCAACGAAAAATTACCCCTCATTCGCCGATTCAGTTCAAAACCTAGTACCTACACCCAAAAAACCACCTGGCAAGCAGGAGATACCATCAGGCATCCAGAGCTGGCCGAATGCTTACGCCGCATTCAACAGGATGGAAATGATGGCTTTTATACAGGAGAAACAGCCTCCCAAATTGTGGCTGAGATGCAGCGAGGGGGTGGAATCATGACTGCCGAAGACCTCGGAAATTACCAGGCGATCTGGCGCAAACCTGTCACGGGCAGCTACAAAGAATATGAGGTCATTGGCATGCCGCCTCCTTCCAGTGGTGGTATTGCCCTGCTCCAACTCTTGGGAATCATGGAGCAATTTCCCCTTCCTAAAAAATCCTGGCACCATCCGGCAGATGCCCACCTGATCATAGAAGCAGCGCGCAGGGTATATGCAGACCGGGCCAAGCACCTGGGGGATGCTGATTTTTATCCGGTTCCAATGGACGGATTGACCGAAGCCAGGTACCTGAAGAGCCGAATGAAGGACTACAATCCTCAACAAGCAACTTCTTCTGACGATATCCGGGCCGGGAACCCTGCACCCACAGAACCCAAAGAAACCACCCATTATTCCATTGTGGACAAAGAGGGAAATGCTGTCTCTGTCACCACCACCATCAATGGAGCCTATGGAAGCTTTGTCGTAGTAGGTGGAGCAGGTTTTTTGCTCAATAACGAAATGGATGATTTCAGCTCCAAGCCAGGCATTCCCAATGCATATGGATTGGTCGGGGCAGAAGCGAATGCCATTGCACCTGGAAAAAGAATGCTCAGCAGCATGACCCCTACCATTTTGACCAAAGATGGTGAATTGTTTATGGTTGTGGGTACTCCAGGAGGCTCCACCATTATCACCTCTGTTTTCCAAACGATCCTGAATGTGGTCGAATATGACATGGGCATGCAAGCCGCAGTGAGCAGCCCCAGGTTTCACCACCAATGGCTGCCCAACCAGGTTTTCTACGAAGAAGGCGCATTTTCCCCAGCATATTTAGAGTCGTTAAGAAAAATGGGGCACGAGCTTTCTCCCACTGGAGGATTAGGCAGGGTGGA
>JBCDIQ010000274.1:0-8193 GCA_039024295.1 Bacteroidota bacterium
CAGCTAGTAAAGGAGCTTTTTGGCCGGTAACGGACCAGTTGTTTTTGAACTCCCATAAACTATCCAAGCTTCGTATACTGTGTAGCCTGGACCGTCACAATCTTTGCTCCAGGGAATTTGCCAAATCTTTAAAGGATGCCTCTGTGGTAAAAAGCGTGCAAGAAGATGTTGCTGATGCACTCTCGTTGGGCTTAGGAGATAGAAGCGGGGTGTTTCTACAAACCAAAATGAGCAATGCACGATGGACTTATCCATCCTTTATGCCATCCCTTGATATCCTGCCCCAACTACTGGAAAAATGGGAGGCCAAACCCCGTTATCCTTGAAAACTGAGGAAAACGCCTCCCCTTCTTAATTATTTCCCGGTTTTATCCGCCCCAAGCAAGAATGTGAAGGCATTTGGTTCACCTTTCATGCTATTTCACTAATCCCAATCAATCCTTTTGAAAGCACTTTCATAAACAACTCGCACCTATGGAGAAAACAGCTGATTCATCTGCTCATTCAGTACTGCATTCACACGAATCTTTAGAGAAATTTGAGATTTTTCAGATGGCTTACAAGTTTGCGGATGCGGCCAACAGGAAGGACAGTGAGATGTTCCAAAGTCTCTGGGACCATGAGCAGGCGGAGTGGATCATTGGCCCACCAATAAATGTGTCTTTTCGCGGCAAAGAAAACATGAGGTCATCTGTGGAGCACATGCTGGACCGATGGGAATTTTTTGTACAACTGGTCACCGGAGGGGTAGTCATACTTGACGGAGATAAGGCTTATGCCCGATTTTACGTCAACGAAATCGCCAATTCAAAGGAAGGGACTGGGAACCATAACCTCTCTATGTATGAGGATGAACTCATCAAAAGAGAAGAGAATTGGTTTTTCACCAAGCGTATTTACCACACTATTTTCCAATCCTCTGAAAGACAACTGGGGGAAATGATTGGCGTGCCGCAAATTCCAGGCTGGCTACGGGCAGTATCATTGGACCAAAGAACTTAACTACCAATACAATGAAAATTTTTATTACGGGAAGTACCGGCTTTGTGGGAAGTCATGTAGCGGCGGCACTTAAAGCGCAGGAGCATGATGCTGTTGCGCTGGTCAGAGGTGCAGAAGAGAAGAAAGCAATTGAGGATAAAGGCTATGACGCAATCATGGCGGACCTGGATGATACTGATGCCTACATGGAACAATTGGCGACATGTGATGCTATTTTTCACGGGGCCGCCTCCAATCACCCAGATTGGCCTGAAATAAACTCAAGGTTTATCCATGAAGTGGCCGACAAGTTGGCGGGCACAGGTAAAGTCTTTGCCATGCAGGCAGGGTCAATGGTATTTGGGGATACCCAAAATCAAATTTTAGACGAACGATCTGCCCAGTATTCCCCACCACCTCCCTTAGCGGGTCGTGTCCAGCTAGAGCAAGACTTTCTCGCCCTTCGTTCAAAAGAGATTCAGAGCTGTATTCTTTACGGTTCCTTCGTTTACGGCGGAGCCGGAGCTGCCATTCCCGCTATATTGGAAGCCACTTCTCAACAAGAGGGATACGTATCCTATGTGGGAGAAGGCACAACAAAATGGGCAGTAGTCCACATCCAAGACTGGGCAGAGCTCATCACCAAAGCCCTGGTATCCTCTCCATCTCCTAAATATTTTGCCTCGGCTGAACTGCTGAGTGCCTTCCAAATCGCCACTATTCTTGGGAAAAAATTGGGGCTGGAGACCCGATCCATTTCTCCCGATCAACTGAATGACAAATGGGGATTTTTCACCCAGCCCTTTGCGTTTATGAGTCAGGCATTCTCTGGAAAATATGCCCGAACGGATCTAGGCTGGCAACCCGTATATACCTTTGATAAAGAAGCCGTAGAGTGAAGCGTCCTTTGGAGTATCAGAACTGTCCTTCATCTTTGATGTGATAAAATAAAGATGTAAAGATTCCACGGGAGTTTATATTAAGTCTAGATGCATTTTCCTACTGTGGTAGTAACGGTGTACCCTAAAAAGGTATGCCGTTTTATTTATCAAATCAAGTATACATTTTGGTACAGGAGTCAAAATTGTTGAGGGTCACCAAGAGAGCTAAAAAGGCTGACGTGTAGAGTTAGTTTTTGTCCGCCGCTGCCCTTCTCAACCGGTCATTTATCGCCCTACCAAGTCCCTCTTCAGGCAAAGGCTCTGCTATGATGGTTTGGAGTTTCAAGCTATCAAGTTTCCGCATGGCTGCGAACAGATTCCGTGCAGCTTCTGCCATGCTTCCTTTAGGAGAAAGCATCACTTGCTGATTGGCGGGAATGGTAGAAATCAGCCTACCGAAGGAAATTACGCCGATTTTTGTGTGGGGAAACTTCGGTAGCAGTTCGTCAAGATCTCCTAGAACAAAAGACGTCTGGGGTGCATAATGGCTCTTGAGCATACCGGGAGCATCCGGTTTTTTGCCTTTCAATTTCACCGAGCATACTGGCCCTAGTACTTCCTCCAAGGCTTCTTTTGAGATGCCTCCATGTCTATACACCACTCCCCTGCCCTGCTCGTCAAACCCGATGATGGTAGACTCTATCCCTACCAGGGTATTCCCGCCATCCAAAATGTACTTGATCTTATCGCCTAACTGATCTGCCACATGATGCGCATTTGTGGGACTGATGTATCCAAATGGATTGGCGCTCGGCGCGGCTACAGGGGAGTCAATTTCTTCTAGCAAGGAATTTGTCAAAGGGTGACTTGGAATTCGAATGGCCACCAATTCGCTACCTGCTGTGACTAAATCGTGAATGATCGGTTTTTTGGGAAGTAGTATCGTTAAAGGCCCTGGCCAAAAATGGGCTGCTGCTTTCCTGGCCATCAGAGGAATATGTTCCACGTATCTGTCCACCACTTCAAGGTTGGCGCAGTGGACAATCAGGGGATTAAATGAAGGTCGATTTTTGGCTTCAAATATTTTTGTTACGGCTTGGGTATCTAACGCATTTCCGGCAAGCCCATAGACGGTTTCAGTTGGAATGGCCACCAATTCCCCTTCCCGGAGTAAATTCGCCGCTTTTTGTATATCTGTACCGATGGTGGCAAGGGGCATGGGTTATGTAATTTAACCTTGACAGGGTTCGGAACCCTATCAAGGTTTCGAAATAACCTACAAAGGCTTCATTTGCTCAAATGTTTCGTGGCAGTCATTGCAATGGTGAATTGCACGACAAGCAGTGGGGCCAAAGCTATTCTTTAGCGTGGTATTGGTCGAGCCGCATTTAGGGCATTCGGCACTTTGAAGCATTTCAAGGGTTACTTCTTCCCCTTCGAACTTTTTAGGAGGACTAATTCCAAACTTTTTCAAGCTGGCCTTGCCTTTCTTGGTCATCTGGTTGGTGGACCAGGCTTTGTTGATCAGGACGTTTACCTGGATAGAAGCTGCCCCCATTTCCATGCACGTCTTTTCAATATCCTTTTTCATCACGTCGATTGCCGGGCACCCTGCAAATGTAGGTACCATATCAACTTCTACTGCACCCTCTTCTACCCGTATATCGTGTATGATACCCATCGCCACGACAGACAAAACAGGGATTTCTGGATCTTTTACTTCTTTTAACTTCGCTCTTATGATGTCTGGAGTTAGCATGTTTGCTCGGTTTTAATGTTCTAATTGGATTTGTTGTAACAGCTTGCACGGGTTAGACTCCTCGACTGCGCTCGGAGTGACAGGCCGCATGGGTGGATTTACCGCCCGCCTGATTTAAAGCACTGCTTTGTCATTTCGACCGAATCGGAGAAATCTTAAATGTTGATTTGCCTTCATAAACCTCTAATGCCTAATACCCAACACCTACTTACCTATCCTTACCAGGTAGCCTCAGGATCAATGGCAAACACCTCCGTCATCTCTGCTAGTAAGGGGGGTAAATAATCAGTATGGTAACCGGATCTTCCTCCAAAATGATCCACAAAATCGGTGGTATCCGGAATCAACAAGTTACAACTACGAATAAAGGATTCTACTTCTGCTCGCCATTCCTTCATCAGGTCATCTTCGGTTGGTTGAATCCCCTCAACCGCTAGGGTTTCGGTATGCCGGGTAGGCTCAAAAATGCTGAATGAAACAGGATATGCCTCGTTCAACGCCCCTTGCATCTTGAGGTTAGCTTCCTCTGTGGAATTCCCCAGTTGCTGCATAAATGTTTGGGCATGGAGTTGATGGTATCGCTCCTCACGTGAAAGTTTAAGTGCCAATTCAGCTAAGGGCTTGTAGCTAGACTTTTTCAGGTGTTTCAACCTAATGGCATCAGCCATGTCAAACAGATAATGTCTCACAAGGCTGTAAGCATAGTCTCTAATGGGATACTCTACCAAATGACAACATCGAAAGTCTTGGGCCGAACGGGTGAAGGCAATTTTGTCGGGAATATCCTCACCTAAGTCATTTAACAACAGGTAGTAAGCCTGCGAATGGCCCACTTCGTCCTGAGCCATAGAGGCAAAGGCAATGTCTTCTTCGAGAATCGGTCCCATGCCGATCCATTCTGAGTTTCTGTGCCCTATGATGAGTTTGTCATCAGCCAGGCGGTATAGTAAGTCTTTGAGGTGCTGCATGTTGAGAGGTAATAGGGTTAAGCTATAAGGTTTTAGGATGCAGATTTGGTTTTCCGCCTAATTACTTTTTAACCAAAATTTTTCGCTCTCCTTTGTCGGTGGCTGGTAGCTCGTAGACTTTCCATCCTCCTTGGGAGGTGACTGGAACTGCTACAGCTACTTCTCCAGGAGCTTTATCACGGCTACCAAGCAGGTCGTCCAACTGCCTTTTGAAGGTTTCAATGGTATCTTTCACTTTATATCCGTCTCCTTCGCGATAGCTTTTATCAAATGCATGCTGAAACATATCAGCATCATCATAGCTGGTCGCATGAACATCCTGTGATTTTACTACCCAGAGGTTTGCACATTGTTCACGACGTCCAAACTGCTCTTTGGCAAGAATTAGCGCCATGTCTGGGTTGGGTGCATGCAGTGAACCCACATGTACGTGCTGGTCACCTCTTTTCTGCTGCTGGAAAACCTCATAGGTCTGCCATTGCATCAAGGAACCTTCCTGGTGCTTAGCCTCACTGCCAACTTGAAGGGAAACCCGGTTCATTCGGGGATCGTGAGATTGATATGGGTTGCTCATGTGCCAATTTCTTTGATGAGTGCCAAAAGGGTATCACGTGTTTTGTTGCGCGCGATGCGAATATTTTCCTGATCCAATACTCCTCGTCGCTCTTTTTCCTCATAATACCTAAATTCGGAGATCAGGTGAATTAGGTCTGTTTCGTAATGAGATAACCCCGAATCTGACTGAACAACTTCAAAGGTAGTTTCCAAGGCAGATTCTAGCTTTCCATCCAGGATCATTCGGTTAACCTCTTGCTTCAGCTTTGTCCGATCGGGCTGCTCATATTTTCCTGATTGGAGTTGGACGATTTCTTCTCGAATCAAAGGAAGCAATGCTGCATATCCCAGGAAGGCCGGCGAATTATCTGCCGAATCTACCATTCCTTGTATGCTTTTTTCTTGCTCGGACCGAAGCCATTTTAAATAAGCCAATGGCTCCAGCTCTCTTCTTCGCAGACCAGCTGCTTTAAGCCATTTGACCCAATTGTTGGCCATAATCCCACGATCCACGGGATGGAATTTTTCAGAGTCAATGTCAAGGCCATCACTTAGGGATAAGCGATGGCCTTCCTGGATGTATTTAGCAGCTTCGTAAAGCTGTTTAGCTAATTCGTTGGATGATCCCTCAAAATATGATACCCAATTTGTCATGGTTTGACTTGGTTGATTGAGGGAACCGTTTTTATGCCAATGGCGCTACATACTCTTCCTTTGGATTGAGCAAGGCGCGTTTCACCCAACGACCATTTTCTTCCGCATACCGGCGTACGGCAATCCGCTCAGCATTACAAGGGCCATCTCCATTGATCACACGCATAAACTCATCCCAATCTGGCTCAGTATATTCCCACTTGCCTGTTTCAACATTTTTCTTCAAGGCTGGATCAGGAATCGTCAGGTTCAGCTCCCATATTTTGGGAACATACATGTCCAGAAATGCCTGACGCATCTCGTCATTGGTAGCGAGTTTTACCCGCCACTTAACCAACTTTTCTGTATGGACAGACATTTTGTTAGGTGGACCGAAGAAGTGCATGATGGGCGTCCACCAACGGTTCAAGGCTTCCTGAACCATTTGACGTTGCGTTGGGGTGCCAGTGGCAAGGCGGACCACGTTGTCGTGGCCATATTTCAAGTGGAAAGATTCTTCGTAACAAATCCGCTCCAATGCACGGCAATAGGGACCGTAGGAACCTTTTGAGTTGGTTACTTGGTTCACAATTGCTCCTGCATCAATCAACCATGCAATCACAGCATTATCAGCCCAGGTGACTGAGGGATAGTTGAATACATTGGAGTATTTAGACCGTCCATTGATCAGGTCATCGGTCATTTCCTCACGAGATTTTCCAAGGGTTTCAGCAGCGGAATACAAGAGCTGCCCATGCCCTACTTCGTCTTGTACCTTCGCCATTAGCGCAAGTTTACGACGAAATCCAGGCGCACGGGTAATCCACGTACCTTCAGGCAATGCACCGATGATCTCGCTGTGGGCATGCTGCTCGATCATTCGTGTCAACTGCCTACGGTATTCATAAGGCATCCAGTCCTGGGGTTCAATCTTCTCTCCTGCATCAATCTTGGCCTCAAATTCCGCCAACTTGATCGGATCTTCATCTTCCAGGCGGGTTCCGTGGTTGTCAATTTCGATTACTGAAATGTTGCCGTACATAGTTTTCAGTTTTGGTGTCGGTCAAAAAAATCTACAGGTTGAGGTCTTTCTCTATAAAAAAAGCATCCGCTATTGCTGGAAAAGTAGGATGTCAGCTTTGCAAGCCGTCCAGCAAAAGCAGGTGCATATGTTGTTGAATATCTGAGATGGTCATGCTTCCTTCTGGCCGGTACCACTTGTGCATCCAGTTGATGCTGGCAAGCAATGCCGAGGTAATAAATTTGGGCCTAACGCTGGCTTTGAAAACCCCCGCTTTCATCCCCTCTTCAATTACTTGAACAAACCGCTGTTCATAATCAATGATCATTTGAGCGTAATCATCATGTCTTTCTTTGCTCAAATGGTGCCATTCACGGAAGAAAATTGCAGATGCGTTAATGTTGTCAATCATCAGTTCGATGTGACGGTCGATCATGTTCCGAAGCTTAATTTCAGGGGTCAAGGAGGCCGAAAAAATGGGTTCTTGCCCGTCGTTGAAAGCTTTGGCACATCTGATAGCAATTTCCCAAAGGATGTCTTCCTTTGATTTGAAATGACTGTATAAACTCGCCGGTTCAATTCCCAAGGCCTCTGCTAAGTCTCTCATAGAAGCATCGGTATACCCTTTTCTGCTGAAAAGAGCCTGTGCTGCTTCTAGAATCTCTTGTTTTCTACTTGTAAGCGGTTTAATGGTGGCGAGCATATATTGCTAACTAACGGTTGTTAGGCAATTTAGTTAGAATTTACGAGAAAGAAAAATGAAGTATTTAGGAAAAGGGCCGATTACACCGCCTAATTTGCCTAATAGCTATCGTTAAAAGGATGGACGTAGTGATCTAGATTGATTTTTCCCATAGCTCTCCTACCCTGCTTTATGGAAGTATTTTTGCTTGCAAAACGAATTAAATAAATTTATAACGATGTTATATTTATTATCTAAGATTATATTATAAGTATTGCCGGTAACGAAGAAACTGAAATTGTGATCTTCCTAACACTGCCTATTTCCTTTTATGCTGATAAATCCCCATGAATATAGGGTTTCCCCTACCCTGTCTAGTGAAAAGATGTATCTTCGTCACATGAGTGCTACAGAAAACACGGCTGAATTTCTCCGCCTACAAAAGGCCATTAGCCGAAGGCTTGGGCTTGACATGAATAACCTGATCTTTGAATACCAGCTAATTGGAGATTTGTATCAGCTTAACCTCGTCACGGTAAACCCTCGCCATGAGCATTCATTTTTATTCCATACCAGCAGTGGGAATTCCAAGCAGGAGGCACTTCAGCATATGCTGGACTACGTGAGCCTTTCACACCGACAGGAACACTCGTATACCGTTCAATGGTCAAAGACGGGCACTTCTGAACTTCACACCTCCAGATCGGAAGAGC
>JBCDIQ010000275.1:0-8180 GCA_039024295.1 Bacteroidota bacterium
TTCAAAAACCCTGGAACTCTCCCAGCATTGTCTCAGGTTTCCCAAAAACCATTTTTCCTGGGCCTACCTGTATTATGATTACAGCGTGTACGAACTCCAGGTTAACAACTTGGAGCAATCCATTTATTGGAACCAACAGGCAATCGAGCAAGCACAATCCAGTCGACCTATTGAGCAGGGAATACTGATTGAAGCCAAATTACTCACCAGTTGGAACTACAATAAAATGGGGAAACTGGACACGGCCATTGCCATCGCCCAGCAGATATTGGATGACACCATATGGGCAGATAGCCTTAGGCCACAACTTTTCAGTACCTATCTGGCTTTGGGGGCACACCTCAATGAAGCCGGAAAACATGAACAGGCACTGGCTTATTTTCGAACCTCCATCCAGGAGTTTGAGCCGGAGTATGGAGCAAACCACCTAGACATTGCTACCTTGTATGAACACAAGGGCATTACTTTTCAACGAATGTTCGAAATTGACAGCATGGATGCTGCTTACAAGCGTACCCTTGAAATTCGCAAAAAAGTTCTGGGCCCAACCCATTTTTGGGTAGGGAAATCCTACAATGCGCTAAGCATCTCCTATGGCCGACAAGGTTTCTGGCAAAAAGCCGTTGAAAACCAGCAATTTGCTTTAGACATCATGGAGAAAAGCAGTGATGGAGAAAACTACCACTTGGCAGCAGCCTATTATAATATGGGGTATTTATATGGCCACCTGGGAGATTTTAAGGAACAAGTCTATTATGGTCAAAAAGCCGTTCAGCTTACCAAAAATCCTTCCCTGTTGGCAACGGTTTACCATGCCATTGCAGATGGATATACTTTCCTTAAGGTACCCCATGAAGCAGAGCAATATTTCCTAAAATCACTGGCCACCTATTCGACTTCAGTTTTGCCTTATCACCGGGGCAACCTTCAAGTACTGATGGATTTGGGAACTTTTTATTTGAAACAGGGCCAATCAAAGAGGGCAGACAGTGTCTTCAAGCTTACTTTCCAGTTGATGGAATCCGGCCTAGCCAGTTTGAAAACTTCCCCGCAATACGGACGTCTACTAGGAAAGATCGCAGGCTTGAAGGCTATACAAGGCCACTACGAAGAAGCACTTGAACTGAACCAGGAGGCAATCGAAGTGTTGGCCAGGTATCCTTCTCCAACCATCTCAAACAGGGCCAATATACATCTCAGCAGGGCTGAGATCCTCAGAAAACTAGGCAGAAAAGAGGAGGCTTTGCAGGCCTGTAACCAATCATTGGCTGTGTTACTTTCTGCAGGGGACACCCTAAGTTCATCCCAACCCCCAACAGCTTCAGTCCTCAAGTTATATCCTGTAATTTCTTTGTTTATCCTATCAGAAAAAGCTCAGTTACTCAATACGTACCCTGATCCTGGAAGTAAACACACGGCCCTGGAACTGTTTTTATTAGCAGACAGCGTCATAGATGCTGTGCGTTCGGGCTTATCAACCCCGGATGCCCAAAAATATCTGGCAGAAAATGCTGCCGCTTTATATGAGGATGGCCTTGAGTTTACCCTGGCAAATTACCAAGCAAGCAGCGAAGCTAAATATGCAGAACACGCTTTCACCTTTATGGAAAAATCCAGGTCTCTGCTATTGCTGGAAGGAATACAGGAAAGTAAAGCACAAACTTTTGCAGGGATTCCAGCTAACATCCTGGCCCGGGACCAACACCTGAAAACCCGAATTCTTCACACCCAAAATAAATTACAAGCCCTCACCTCCCATACATCCCAGCGTGACAGTATTGTGGCACTTTGGCAAAACAGGGCCTTTGACTTGAGAAGAGCCCATCAGTCTCTTTTGGATACCCTCGAACAGCTATACCCGCAATACTACCAGCTCAAATACGCCAAGAACCTGTATTCACTCCCTGAAGTTCAACAAGGGTTAGCCTTGGATCAAGTCCTGCTTAGCTATTTTTGGGGAAAGAAGCATGCCTACGTACTTGCTATCTCTAGCACTGAATTTTTCTTTAAAAAGTATGATTCGGAACAAATGACCCAGAAAATTCAGACAATAACTTCATTTGCCAGTCAACGGGTTTCCTTCATGCAGGACAGGGCCTACAGCAAAAAGTGGGCAGCCTATCAACAAGATGGATATGCTCTTTATAATTTACTGCTCAAGGGTCCTTTAGAAGGGTTAGGCACCCCTGTTCATGAAGTCGGTTTTTCAGATAGCAGAACTTATCAACCTCCTGAAAAGAGGATCATTGTATTGCCTGACGGTCCCTTGTACCAGCTTCCATTTGATGCACTCATTGTATCCCCGCACCCTGAAACGCCAATTTTTACTGTTACCCAATACCAAATCCAGCATGCATTTTCAGCCAGCCTGTTCATGGATTCGGAGACTTCCTCAAAGGCATCAAAGGTCTATGCGGGCTTTGCACCTGCATATAAGCGTCCTTCAGAAAACGATTATCCTACTTATGCCTTCGCACGTGGTAAAGAGGTAAGTTTCAACCCCCTTCGTTACAACCAGGAAAGCATTACTCAAGCTGCCAAGCTATGGAATGGCCAAGCTTTTAAAGGTCAGAAAGCCAGCCGGAATCGATTCCTCAAAGAAGCAGATGACTATCAAGTGCTTCACCTTGGGGTTCATGCATTCTCGAATAACCAAAACCCTGACTATTCAGGGCTTGCATTTGCTACTGACACCCTGGAGGTGGTCAATGCGAATGAGCTGTATCAAATGAAGCTACGGGCGGATCTGGCGGTGTTAAGCGCTTGTTACACCGGCACGGGAAAATGGGTACCTGGTGAAGGGGTATATTCCCTAGCCAGGGGGTTTCGGTTTGCAGGATGTAAAAATGTGGTGACCAGCCTTTGGCAGGCAGACGATAAGGCTGCTACTGAAATGGTCCAGTATTTCTTTGATGCGCTAAAGTCGGGTAAGGATCAAGCGGAATCCTTACGCATGGCAAAGCTAACCTACCTTTCCAATAGTGATCCCCTTCGTGCCCACCCTTACCACTGGGGAACTTTCGTTTTAATGGGAGAAAACAAGCCGATATCACTAAAAACTGGGCAATCTGCTTCCCTGTGGGGGTTTGCGTTTTTAGGGTTGATAGCCATTCTTTGGATGTATAGCAGAAGGAAGTAGCAGATATAGGACGATAATCGAAATTTATTTTCATTAAATTTATTTTTTTTCTTACATTGAGAGGATAATTCATCTGCGCGTTTATTAACTAACTTACACTATGCAACAGACCTTTACTTCTGCCATCCTGGCATTTGCTTGCTTGTACCTTTTTTCCAGCTCAACAATGGCTCAGCCTACAATGGACGGCACCCTAAATGATGCTGCGTGGGGAACTGCTGCTGCTATCCAAAATGCCAACCTCCGCCCAGGAGGCGGTACTGGCCCTGGTTTTGGGGCAAACCATGAGATCAATGCACTCTATGTGGTTGGCGATGCTACCAATATCTACTTTGGAATTGCAGGATCGGTGATTAATGGTAATCGTATTCTGCTATTCATTGACTCTAAGACTGGTGGTTATTCTAATGGTAATTTTGGACGGTTTGATGCCCCTCAGGGAGTAGACGACTTCAATTCAGGTACCACATTCGACGCTGGTTTCCTCCCAGACTATTGCCTGGTGATAGGAACTACTGCTTTCGAAACCAATCACTTTGTAGACCTTTACACCCTCTCTGGCAGTGCAGGGAGTGGCGGCGGACCAAATAACTTTATTGGCGATGCGGCTGATGCCGATGTTGGAGCGAATCCTGCCAGTGATAATGATACCCGTGGATTTGAAGTAAGAATTTCCAAAACAGACCTAGGATATACAGAAGGCGACGATATCAGGGTAATGGCGATGTATATCTCTGATGGTGGTTTTTTGAGCAACCAATTCTTATCGGCAGCGGGTAATGGAGAAGGAGATTATGGTGGTAATGCTGTTACATTCGGCAGTGCTACCCCTGGGTTCCTGACCATCAGTGCCACGACGCTTCCTGTAACCTGGACTTCCTTCGATGGTCAACTTATAGATGGAAAGACCTTTCTTTCCTGGAGTACGGCAAATGAGATTGACAATGACAAATTTGTGGTAGAACGCAGCAGAGATGCCCAAACCTGGGTAGCCCTTGGCGAAATATCAGGAGAAGGCACCACCAATCAGCGTTCTACCTATGAGTATACCGATGTAAAGCCCCTCTTTGGCAAAAACCTATACCGAATTCGTCAGGTAAACATGGATGGCACCAGTGATTTTTCTAATATCATTGAGCTTTTCAATGCCAAGCAAGAAGCCTTTAGTTTGGAGATGTACCCCAACCCAGCCCAGTCGTTCCTGTCAATCCGTGCGCTTTCTGAGATAACGGGTGATGCCACGATTTCACTTCAAAACACCAAAAGCCAACAAGTCCTTCAAAGAAAGATTGGCGCTGAAGCGCTCATGAGTGGATACACCCTACCTGTAGGAAACCTCCCGTCAGGTCTTTACCGCGTGGTACTTTCGTATGAAGGCCGCCAGGTTGTAGAGCAGGTGAGTGTGGTGAGGTAGAAAATAGGTTTTAGCTATTAGGTTTTAGGGGATAGGTTTTGTTTTGGGTGGGTTTACCAGAATGGAGATTTCTGAATCATTCTCTGGACCAATGGAATGCCTCCGGCCCATACCAACCCATTGAGAATATGGGGCGTAGAATTTAACACTTGAACCAGTCGATGGGCACGTTTCATCGGCTGGTTTATTTTTTTGTAAACCTCCTGTCTGTACTGTTGGTGAGCCTGAACCTCAGTTAGCTCACCTGAATACATTTTTTCCAAATGCTTTGCTGCTTCAATGCCTGACCAAACCGCATTGTCAATTCCATGTCCCTGCATGGGGTCAATCAGGCCTGCGGCATCACCGATCGCCATCCAACTGGGTCCTGAAATGGTTATCTCCCTGGAAGCAAGGGGCAATCCGAATCCATGAATCTTCATGCTTAAATCAGAACTGGCAAACCGATTTCTCAGCAGCGGCTCATTATGAAGAATGTCCAGCAGCACTTTTTTCAGGTCCACTTTCCTTCTGCTTACCTCATCAGACCGCATGCCAAAGCCCACATTTGCCCAGCCATTCTCAAGTGGAAACATCCAGAAATATCCTGGCAAGTAGTTCTTCAAGAGAAAAAATTCATTCTTACCTGGATCAAGTCCTTCAATGTGTTGGATATAAGCCCGCACCGCTGCGCAGTGATGGGTCCTATCAATCACATCTGCCCTTAACTTTCGCATAAACGGTGCCTGTCCTCCGGATGCCAGGATCGCGTGTCGTGCATTTAGCACATCTTTTTTACCCTGAGCGCTAATTCCGTTTTGAGAAGGAATGATTTGTTTGACGGCAAAGTCCTCAATGATCTCCGTGGAGGTATACTTTTTTACCAGGTCTAATATCGCATTATCAAAGTCCAATCTCCTGGCATTTCCAGTTGGCAACACCCACTTCAGGTCAAGCCATTTTCCACTTGGGGCATATATCCGGGACTCTTGCACCCGGAGATCCAGTCCATCCTGGAGCAATTCTTCCGACCAAACAGGATTGAGCTGTTTCAAGTATTTAAAAACAGGGCCTGGGATGGCATCCCCGCATACTTTGTCCCGAGGAAAGGTCGTTTTATCCAGTAATGCAACCTTCAACCCAGAATTTGCCAACGCCAGTGCTGCGCTGCACCCTGCAGGGCCAGCTCCCACAATCATCAGGTCGTACATTTGAGTCTTTGAAGTCAAGAACGTTATTTTGACTCAACCTAGTAAACCCATGTCATTCAAACAACTTATTCCCCTCCTTTGCATTGGCTTTTCTGTTATGTTCCCATTGGGGCTTCACGCTCAGCCTTGCACGGGCATGTCTATCTCAGATGCAGATGTAATGCCTATTTCCATCGTCCGGGCCTATTACGACAATGATGCTTTCGTGGGAACCAACCGGTTTTATACCCAAGGAGCCCGACTAGAGGTCATCACGCCTTCCTTTAGCCGCCTCTACCTGTCAAAGCTGCTGTTGCTGAGGATTGGAAGAAGGTCGAGGACGTATTATGGGCTATCGCTTAACCACAAGGCATTTACCCCTGAAGTTTTTGTTCCTGATACCAGCGTGCTACCGGAGATCCTCCCTGGTGATCGGCCCTTCGCTTCAACTTTAAGTGTAGGCCATTTTTTGATTTCAAACGATCGGGGAAATCGCTTACGCCTTACCACAGAGTTTGAGGTTGGGGTCCTTGGTCCTTGGGCACTTGGCAGGTACCTCACCGGAGATTTTGAGGGAACACGCGCGTGGGATACCCAGATTCGGCCTGATATTTTGCTGGGGTATTCCGCTCAACTGGAAAAGGGATTCGTAGATGCAGATGGGTTTGATTTCATCGCTTATGGCAGGGCTAACCTCAACACAGTGTACCCCCATATTGCAGCAGGGGGACAAATCCGCGTGGGCTTGCTCAATCCCTATTTTCATGCTGTAGACTTTATGCCCAGGTCCGCACATGGGGGAAGGGACATTCGCAACCTTCAACTATACCTGTTCTTTAAAGGGGAAGCTCGTTTCATCGGATACGATGCCACCCTGCAAGGTGGATTAATTAATCGCTCCAGTCCTTATACCCTTTCAGGTTCGGACCTCAACCGGGTAATAGCCGTAACTGAATCTGGCTTAAAGGTAATTTATAAAAATGTGGGCGCGGGATTCTCGCTGTTTTTAGTTACTCCTGAATTCGAAGGAGCAGAATCCCACAGCTACGGACAAGTGAGCCTGCTATTTGCTTTCTAGGATGAGGCAAGAAATGGCTCTCTGACAATTTTAGCCGGGATTGAAGTACGACTCCTCCGGGTATGGAGACTGACTGCCCATCAGCTATAGCTATCTGACACCTTCGGAGTCATTACCCCCCCCCCGAAGGAGTTGAAAATGTATAGCATCCAATGCTACCCGTAAATTATGACCCTGAAAGGGTCGAACCTCTCAAAGTAAGGAAACTTCACTTTTTGTCAGAGTACCAAAAAAATAAACTCGGCCCCTTTCCAAAGCCGAGTTTTTGTAGGCAGGATATACCTTACCTTTCCTATAAAGAACTACCTTCATGTTATGCTTAAGCAAGAACGTTAATTTAATGTTAAGAAGCGAGAAAAATTAAAAAAAATTCTGGATGTCTGATTGAAGCAATTCCTCCTGTTATACGAACTATCCTCATTTCCAGATCTGGAAATGTCCTATTTCCTTTTTTCAGCCTTCCCCTCTCCAGTGTTCCTGCCGAAACTGTTCTGGCGTTGTGCCGGTGGCTTTTTTAAAATACTTCACAAAATAGGAGTCATCCTTAAATTGCAGGTCATCCACAATCTGTTTTACCGTGAGGTCAGAGTGCAGCAATAATCGCTTTGTCTCTAGAATAATGCGTTCCTGAATCAGCTCAGTGGCAGTTTTGTTGAGGCTCTTTTTACAAATCTTCCCCAGGTTTCTGGGAGTCAGGTTCATCATCTCTGCATAATCCTTGACATTTTTAGCTTCACGAAAATGGTGGTCAATCAAGGTTTCATAAGTGGAGACCTGATGGCTGACATAGGAACTGGCCGCAGGCCGGTCTTTGTCATAGAACCTGCTTAATTTTAACAGCAAAATTTCCAAGAAGGCTCGAATGATAGAAGCCTGATGAGGGGCAGGCCTGAGGTACTCCTGCCGAATGGATTCCAGCAATTGTACCACCTCCCGAAGACTTTGGTCCTTGAGTAATACCGTAGGATCATTGCTCATAGAGTGGTAAAACGGCAGGTCCCTCAACCTGTGAGGAGATCGATCTATTAAGAAGAAGTCCGGTTTAAAAAAAAGGGTATACCCACGGATATCAGGAGAAAGTTCCCAGGAATGCACCTGCCCAGGACTGAGGAAGAAAAAGCTTCCCGCCTGAAGTTTGTAGGTCACAAAATCAATGGTATGCCGACCAGTCCCGGCAGTGATCAGCAATAAGTTATAGAAATCATGGCGGTGAGGCCGATTGGTAAACTTGAACCGATGGGCCAGCACCTCCAATAGTTGGAAGTCAAATCCAATAGGAGCAGGTTCCTCCTCATTCGGATGAAAAGATTCTATGCAGTATACCGGAATCTCCTTGCTCACGTTGAATTCTCCGTTTAAATACAACTTAGCCACCGGCAA
>JBCDIQ010000276.1:0-8171 GCA_039024295.1 Bacteroidota bacterium
GATCAACATGATGTACCTCGTGTTGCTGGCACTTCTGGCAATGAACGTGAGTGCGGAAGTACTCAATGCCTTCGAGAACATCCGTGAAAAACTGGAAGTATCTGCGAATGCAGCTGAAGCAGCTGGAGCCGACTTCATCAAAAGCATGAAAACTGAAATTGATGAGGAGGTCAAGAATGAAAACAAGACAACCAATGTTGGCTTGAAGGACACGTTGGATCAAATTCGTGCTAAGACCAATGAAGTTATTGGATCAATCAATATGCACATTGAAGAGATGCGCAAAATCGGTAAATACGATACAGCTACCGGATTGATTGAGAAGAAGGATGAACTGGATCTCAACTGGAAATACTGGATGGGAACAGGGGATGGAGAAGCCAAAAATCCAATTCCAGATTACAGCCCTCAAGGAGAAGGCGAAGCCATGAAACTCAGGGACGAAATCGATGGATATTATGGATATTTGGTTAACCTTTACAATTCTCAGTTGAAAGGAGATGATGCTGCCAGTCAGATGAAAAAGCTGGAAGAGGAAAAGCTCAAGAACCACGATGGTCCTTCTAAGGAAGAAAATAAGTCTTGGGAGAAGAATACTTTCGAAGGTCCTGTAGTTGCGAATTTGGCAGTTCTCGAAGCCCTCAAAATCGATGTATACAAAAAGGAAAAAGAGCTTCTTGACCTATTGAATACACGATTAGGGGTGGCGACCTTTAAGGTTGACAAGGTAGTTTCTGTGAATGCACCTACTGCTACTATTGTACCAGCAGGCCTGCAATTCCAGACCAAATTGTATGTGGCAATGTCTTCTTCCGCAATTAAGCCCACATTCACCAGTGGTAGCGGTAAGATAGAAAAGCAAGAAGGCGGTAACTCTGCAACCTTGACCATTCCTGCACGTGGAAACGTAATTCCTAAAGGTAAGAATGAAGGCGTTCAGAAGTATACGGCTTCAATCCGTGTGCCTAAAGCAACAGGAGGATTTGAAAACCTTCCAGTCGAAGGAGAATTCACCGTGCGTAAACCGGAAATCGTAATTACTTCAGCGACCGTACAGAACTTGTACCAAAACTGTGGTAACGAGATCAACATTGATGTACCTGCCCTAGGAGATGCTTACAACCCAAAGGTTACCGCTTCTAACGCAACCGTTCGCCCAAGTGCCAAGAGTAAAGTTAAATTTATGATTGTGCCAACGGGTAAGAAGTGTGTGGTAGGGGTAAACACCCTTACAAATGGTCAGAACATTCCTATCGGAACAGTTGACTACCGGGTAATTAAGCCGCCGAAGCCTTCTGTACAGTTGAAGGTGAATGGAAAGGTTCAGAACAACCCTGCACGTCCGGTAACCAAAGCCAGCCGTTTGTTGGTTCAGATTATTCCTGATGCGGAATTCAAAGCTGCACTTCCTAAGGATGCTCGTTATGGAGTAACTTCAATTGATGTGCTCGCGCAGCTATCTCTTGGACCACCTAAGCGTGTAAATTCAGCGAGTGGTTCCGGGCGTGATGGTGAAAGAGGAATTCCTGTTTCAATGGGGACAGAAATTCGTCAGGCCCGTCCAGGTACGAAAGTATACCTACGTATCAACGATATTTACCGTAAAAACTTCATGAACAAGCAAATTACAGATAAGCGCTTTTCAGAAGTTGAGCGGACCATGTTCTTTACTGTGAAATAATTACAGAAAGGAGTGGAAGCATACAGCTTAACCCTTCCACTCCTTTCTTTTTTAGTGTGAGTTTTCATTTGATTTTCGTTCACTACACTGAAAACCGTGGACTGAAACCTGAAAACTTTCTTATTGCTTACTAACAGATATTTAACTAATGGATATGCGTAGCCTTATTGTCCTTAGCTTACTCCTGGTCATGGGAGCGGTAGAAGCTTTCGCGCAGTTTCCTCCTCGTATTGAGGACCATTTCTGGCGCAGAAAGGTGGTAAACCGGATTGACTTGGAAGAAAAAATTAACCAGCCTCTAATCAAGCGGGAAAACGATTACTACGTAGATAATACGCAGTACGAGCAGAAAGAAGGTCTGATAATGACCCTGTTTAATTGGTTAAAAGAAACTGATGACGCAGTTTGCTACCACCCTGACTCTTTGAATACCGCCTTGACTTACGATGATGTAATGGCTCGCATTCAGAAGTTTGAAGGTAGCTTAGAAGGTGAAGGAGACTTCGATTCAGAAGACGACGAAGGGGGATTTGATGACTTTGAAGGAGATGATTTTGGAGGAGACGGAGACGGATTTGAGGAAGACGGAGACGGAGACGAATGGGACTTTCCAGATGACGCTGAATTTGCAGGTGGTTCTGATGATTTAGGAGCAGATGCCTCGGCATTTGTAGGAG
The DNA here is from genome assembly GCA_039024295.1 of Bacteroidota bacterium. Classification (GTDB taxonomy): domain Bacteria; phylum Bacteroidota; class Bacteroidia; order J057; family J057; genus JBCDIQ01. The sequence continues at coordinate 2,359 of JBCDIQ010000276.1, forward strand.
ATTTTGATCCTGCCCCTTATGAAAGTGTTATCCAGTTTATTGAAGATCGTATTTTCGACAAAAATCGATCTGAAATGGTCTATGACGTACAATTCCTTCAGATCATTTGGACTGATCCAGGTGAAACACTTCCTGAAAAAGTATTATGTGTTTTCCGCTACGACGAAGTGCTTGAAGTACTCGAAAGGTCCCAGTGGAAAAACCGCTTCAATGATGCTGAATACAGAACGTTGCGTGAGGTGTTCGAAATGCGCCTGTTCCACAGTTACATCATTGATGTGTCTGGGGTAGGCGTAAACAGCTTGGAAGAAGCTGATCATCGCCGCCAGCAGTTGGTAGAATTTGAGCACCACCTTTGGAGCTATTAATTCGCAAACAGATTATTAATTAGCCATATTGAAGGGAGCCGTCAGGCTCCCTTTTTGCATAAATTGCTTCAGGTTTTTTTCCTGTTATGTTCGAATCGTTTCAGTTATCGCTTGTTGATTGGGGACTTTTAGCGATGTGTGCGCTCATTGTTGGCATGGCAAAGGTGGGTGTGGCTGGGATATACGTACTGACTGTTCCAGTCATGGCCTATATTTTTGGCGGAAAGGACTCTACAGGCGTTATGCTCCCGATCCTGATCATGGCGGATATTTTTGGAGTAGCCTACTACAGCAGATCTGCAAAATGGAAGTATGTTATCCGTCTGATGCCTCCTGCATTTATTGGGCTATTAATCGGGGTATGGGCAGGAGAGGGGATTTCTGATCAAATTTTTAAGCTATTGATGGGAACAGGTATTTCCATTGGGTTGGTGATTCTGATCATCATGGAGATCCGAAAATCCAACGAAGTCCCAGATAGTCGGCCTTTTGGATGGTTAATGGGCGGTATGGGGGGATTTGCTACCATGGTAGGGAATTCGGCAGGTCCTATTTTGATGGTGTACCTTCTGGCAATGCGCCTTCCCAAAAATGTTTATATCGGGACGGTTGCCTGGCTTTTTATGATCATAAACTGGTGTAAAGTACCCTTTCACATTTGGGTTTGGAAAACAATGGATTGGAACACGTTATTACTAGACTTGTGTTTGTTACCAATTATCGCTTTGGGAACATTCTTGGGATTCCGGATCGTAAAATTAATCCCTGATCATATTTATCGATACCTTGTACTGGGAGTGACTTGCCTTTCAGCAATCCTGCTTTTCCTTTAAATGAAAATGAGGGTCCTCTCAACCTTGGTAAGGAGGCTAGAAATTCACTTGAACGACTTTCCTTAGGTAGTCAGATGTTGCCTGAACGATAGTAGCAAGTGCCAGGGTGAAGTATCCAGCAGATATGGCACAAAAAAGCAAACACAATCCTGCTTTGAAGGAGCTGGGGGTGGCCCCACATAAGTAGTAGCTGTAAGTCAACATTAAGTTTATTACCGTGAGCAGTGCAAAGGTTCCGAATAAGCATTCATTTGATAGCGGTAACAGTAATCGTTGCAAGATTCGCTGCTGCTTATCATATCTGCACAGTTCTCCTGATGGATTTACAAAAGATTTAGGAGATAACGCTCTATGGCCAGTAGAAGGGATTGAAGTTTTCATTTATCGAACATCTTATGTTTGGTACCAAAAAGATATCATGTTCGACAGAAAGCAACATGACAAATGACAGACTTTTGTTACACAAGGTCCTGTAAAGCTTCCTTTAGGTGAGGAAAACGAAAAGAAAATTCAGAATTAGGAATTCGTTCTGATTTCACATATCTGCCATACAAAACAAGTTCTGGATCTGTACGAAATAAAAACCTAGCCCCAAAGCGGGTAGCCCATTCAGGTGCTGGCAATCCAATGGGAATCCGCATTTGTTTTCGCAATGTCCTCATAAACTCTGCCTGGGATACTGGATTAGGAGCGGTGGTTAGGTATGCACCGGAAAATGTGTCGTTTTTGATTGCTTGGTGGATGAATTCATTCAAGTCATACTCATGTATCCAGCTAATACCTTGATTACCATGACCAACCTTACCCCCAAGGCCTAGCCGGGTAATTTGCTTCAGGGTAGAAAGTGCGCCTCCATTTTTCCCAATGACAAAACTGGTCCTTAACCGGACCTCTCTGGTGCCCTCAGGTAAAGCTTCCAGTAAGGCAACTTCCCACTCTTTTCCTACAAACGGTGCTAACCCATAGCCAAAGCTCGAGCTTTCTGTGCACATTTGGGAGGGCGGATCTCCATAAATGTGGGCAGTAGACATCTGGATCCAAATTTTGGGTGGATTTTCTACCGTATTCAAAGCTTTACCAATCGCTTTTGTGGTGTCTACCCGTGACCGAAGAATCAAGTCGCAATTATCCGGTGTCTTGATACAGTCAACTGTTTTTCCTGCTAGGTTCACTACTGCCAACGCACCGGATAGCTGGGATGCCCATTCGCCAACTGTAACTCCATCCCAGGCCACAAAGGGATATTTTATGGGTTTATTTGGAGGATTTCTCGCAATTATTATCGGTTGAAAACCTTTCTCTGACAGGTGATCAGCCAGGCTTTGGCCGATAAATCCGGTTCCTCCAGTTACGACGACTTTTTTCATGGCAAAATATAACACTGATAGCCAATATCTGACTGTCCTTAACTTAAAAACCTACTGATAGCTCTTTCCATCTGTTTGTATTCCAACAAGAATCCGTCATGCCCATAAAAGGAATCAATGGTGGCCAAGGTCGCATGTGGGATGTGCCCCGCAAGAAATGCCTGTTCTGAAGGAGGGAACAGCAAATCCGAACTGATACTGATGACCAACGTCTTTGCCTGAATGTTGGCCAAAGCTTCTTGCTTACTTCCTCTGCCCCGGCCTACATCTTGGCTGTCCATGGCTTTGGACAGGGTCCAGTAGGAAAAAGCGTTAAACCGGTCAGCAAGCTTTTGGCCTTGGTATTGCTGATAAGAGGAAGCCCGGAAACGATCAATTGGCTGTTGGCCGGACTTTTCCTGCTGGCTGTTGTGGTACGTATCATAATTCCGGTAGGAGAGCAATGCGACTGAGCGGGCTGCTTTCATGCCTTCCATTCCTGCGTTAGGCGATGCTTCCTTCCAGCTTTGGTCTGCGGCAATGGCCATTCGCTGAGATTCATTGAAAGCAATTCCCCAGGGAGAATGCTGGGCATTGGTGGCCATGGGGATGGCATATTCGAATACATCGGGCTGCATGATGTTCCACTCCAGCAACTGCTGTCCGCCCATTGATCCGCCGATGACCACCTTGATTCGATCAATGCCCAGGTGCTGGCGAAGTGCATCAAATGCGCGTACGATATCTCGATTCGTGAGCAGGGGGAACTCGTGGAAGTAAGGGGTACCCGTCTCAGGGTTTGTAGAAAGGGCATGGGTCGATCCGTAGCAGCTTCCCAGCATATTTGCGCACACAATAAAGTCTTTCTCAGGAGAGAAAAGCTTCCCTGCACCAAATAGTCCCTCCCACCAATCTGAGACCTCAGCATTTGCCGTGAGTGCATGGCAAACCCATACCACATTGTTACGTGTTGCATTCAAGGTGCCATAGGTGGTGTAAGCCAGGTGGAACTCAGGTAAGGATGCTCCATTTTCCAGGGGAAAGGCATCTGTGCGATGGTATTGGTGGCTATCCATGTAACCCTTTTTGTTTGTGCAAATATAATCACACAGGGAATAATCAAGGAGACTGTCTAGCTAAACAGCCCAAACAATTCTGCCTTTACCTTATTGATGATGATGCCCAAATGCTCGGCGTTGTCGCGGAAGTTGAGTTCTTTTACCGGTACTTCAATTTTTTTTCCAAAACTATAGTCAGTAAACCACTCCTCATACCTGTGATTGAGTCGTTTGAGGTAATCCAGTCGGATAGAGTCCTCATAGTTCCTGCCGCGGTTTTGAATTTGTTCTACCAGCGTGGGGATGTCGCATTTGAGGTAAATGAGTAAATCTGGTGGTTCTACCAATTCTGCTACTGCCTCAAAAAGCTTTTTATAGGTATCGTAGTCCCGGGTAGACATAAGGCCCATCGCATGGAGGTTGGGCGCGAATATTTGTGCATCCTCGTAAAGTGTACGGTCCATGATCACATTCTTTTTTTCCCTTCGAATGTTGATCATTTGCTCCAGACGTGCGTGCAGGAAGGCCATTTGCAGGTTGAATGACCAGCGGGGCATATCTGAATAAAAATCCAGCAGGTAGGGGTTCTGGTCGTTATCAGTGTAGAGGGCTTCAAACCCAAAATAACGAGACAGCAAATAGGAAAGGGTCGTTTTTCCGGCGCCAATATTTCCGGCAACAGCAATGTACATGCGTGTCTGAACTAATTTTTACAGAATTACAAACAGATTCTGCAAAAATCAACCCATTAACTCAAATCTATCAGATTATCAATGTGTAAGGGCGTTTCTGTCTGGAATCCTTCGCCAAATTCACTTCCTACCATGTGCCCGGTGTTTCTGAGCCTCGCTTCTACAAACTGCCAAAATTCCTGGGAGGAAATGTAGGTCTGGGGATCTGCCAGCTTGTCCTCAGGGTTGAAAAACTGGGAGCCGTAGGCGCGCATCGCCTGTAGCTTTTTGTCAACCTGCTCCTCGGTCACTGAAACCACAAAATCTGGGGTGAGCGCATGGTCTTGGATATAGAAAAATACCCGTTTGGGTCTCCAAGGTTCCTGATTTTGATGATTTCGCTGGGTTTCGATCTTTCTTAAGCCACTCATGAATGCTGCGTCTCTTACCAGTTTAGCCGCCCGCGCATGGTCAGGATGGCGATCTTCCAGGGAATTCGCAAGGACAATTTCCGGTCGATAATGCCGAATGGCAGCGATCACTTTCAGCAAGGTATGGGGCGTTTGCTGGAAGAATCCATCCGCCAATCGGAGGTTTTCTCGTCCGGCCAGGCCGAGTATTTCTGCGGAAGCTTGGGCTTCTTGTAGGCGGAGCTCCGGCGTACCCCTTGAGCCCAGTTCTCCTCGGGTGAGGTCTACGACTACGACCGTTTTACCTTGCCCGACCATTTTGGCAACAGTTGCCCCACAGCAGAGTTCAACATCATCAGGATGGGCACCAAATGCCAGGATGTCTGTTTTCATGTTGGTTAGTTATGTCAAACCCAAACCTCGACAGGGTTTCAAGCAAACCTCGACAGGGTTCTAAACCCTGTCGAGGTTATGTATTTTCAAGGTTTCTGCAACGCTTCCCGCCTTTCCGCTACCAAATGGTCCAAATAAATAATCCCATTCAAATGGTCAATTTCATGCTGAAAAATGACGGCCGTAAACCCTTCGATCATCTCGATTTCATGCGAACCATCCATTTTGTCGTATTCAAGTAAAATGGCATATGCCCGGAACACGCTATCTGTACGCTCAGGCACAGAGAGGCATCCTTCGGGCCCACATTGCTGTTTTTTGGTGTATTGCTTAATCACCGGGTTTAAGTAGACCTCAAAGGGAAAATTCTTTTTGTCGAAGCGTTGAACCCATATGATTTGGCGCAAAACCCCCACCTGAGGAGCCGCAATCCCTACGCCCATGGACGCTGAATCCCGTACTGTACGGTACATCCTGTCCACAAATAGCTTCAATTCTTTATCTTTGGCGTTGACTTTCACAGGTTTACTGGGAGTTCGTAGCAGAACAGAATCCTCAGGGTTTGTGATGAGGTAAACCCGCATGGGATCGTCAGCAGTACCTGTTCCGACAAATTCTTTTTCAGATTTAGAGAATTTTGAGGGCTTTTGAGCCATTCCCAGGTGCCAGCTAAGAAGGAAAGCAGGCAAGATCAGAAGGATGATGTTACGCATGGAGTGAAGGGCACGTTGGGC
>JBCDIQ010000277.1:0-8161 GCA_039024295.1 Bacteroidota bacterium
GAATCAACGAGACTGATTTTCGTCACTACACCCCATCGGTTTTTGATATTGAAAAAGGGATATGTGAAGTCTTATTTTACCTGCATGGAAAAGGACCTGGCAGTAGCTGGGCAGCTAACCTGAAAGTAGGAGACAACGTGAAACTCATGGGGCTAGGCGGTAAAATGAAGTATCAGCCTGAAAACCCCTTTCATTTCTTCTTTGGAGATGAGACTTCTATGGGAGTATGTCATCAGTTGAAATCCGCCGTTTACCGCGATGACCGTGAATACCTATGCTTGCTGGAACTGGAAAAGGAATACCAAAATTGGCCAGCTATCGTCGGAATGGAGGCAGAGGTAGTGAACAAGCCAAACGGACAAAAGGAGAGCGAGGCGGTACAATCTATCATGGCCTTGAATGGAAATATGTGGAAGAACTGGCAACACGGAGTTTTCTACCTTACTGGGCGGGCGCGTTCTGTTCAGGCGGTAAGAAATGCCTTGCGTCAAAAAGGAGTCTCTCCCAAACAAATCATCTCTTACGCCTACTGGGTAGAAGGAAAAAAAGGATTGTAACCATGCGTAAACCTGCTAAAAACGGAATTGCCCGCTTGCTACAAATTGCCGGAAGGAAGAAGTATCACCTGCTGCTTTCAGCCATATTGGCCACCTTCCATGCGGCACTGGCACTGGTGCCCTATATCTTGGTATACTATGTCATCAAGGAATTACTGAATCCATCTTTAGATGAGCCTGTCATTAAGAAATACTTGATGTGGGCCGCATTGGCCGGCGCAGGCAGCTACGCCCTGTTATATGCCTCAGGAATGGCCTCTCATGTGGCTGCTTTTAACATTTTGTATGAACTTCGTAAGCAGACGGCTGCGAAATTGGGCCTTTTGCCGATGGGGTTTATCAGTGGCTACACCTCGGGAGCACTGAAGAAGATTGTTTCGGATGACATTGAGCGAATCGAAAACTTCATCGCCCATCAAGTGCCTGATTTTGTTAAAGGTCTTACCCTGCCTGTCGTCACCATCGGTTATTTATTTTACATCGACTGGCGGCTGGCAGCGATCAGCTTTGTTCCCCTCTTGGTGTTGGCCATATGGATACCACTGCTTTTCAGTGCATCCTACACCAAAGAGATGATGAAAAAATACCATCAAGCGCAGGAGGACATGAACAGCGGCATTGTGGAGTTTGTCAGGGCCATGCCAGTCATGAAAATATTCGGGCAAACAGCTGATCGTTTCCATGTTTACAGCGATGCGGTCAATCAATTTGCTGAAATGTGTTCTCTGTGGACGAAGAAAAGCTCCCCTCCATTCGCGGTGTTCATGAGCTTTATGGGCAACGCAATCCTGCCCATTCTGATTCTGGGCATTTACCTCTACCAGCAAGAGGGCGTTACTTTACCCACCTTATTTTTATTCCTGATTCTAGGGGTAGGATACATCAAGCCGGTTTTTGCCCTTTCCAATATGGGCATGCAGATCACCCTGATCAATCGTGGAGTACAACGAATGGATGAAATCCTGAGTTACCTTGAGCAAACCGCTGCCTATGCTCACACGGATTTTCAAGGCTGCAGCATTGAATTCCAAGAGGTAGACTTTGCCTATGTGGACGGAATGCCGGTATTGGAACACGTTTCTTTCATCCTGCCGGAAGGAAGCCTGACCGCATTCGTGGGACCATCCGGAGCGGGAAAATCTACTGCCGCTCAGTTGGTCGCTCGATTTTGGGACATCCAGCAGGGAGTCATCAGGATAGGAGGTGTGGATATCCGCGAAATTCCTGTGGCCACCCTCATGGAAAAGGTCTCTTTTGTGTTTCAGGACAGCTTTATGTTTCGGGAAACCCTCTTTGAGAACATTCGCATGGGAATGGAGAAAAGTGAGGAAGAAATCATAGAAGCCGCCAAAGCTGCCCAGTGTCATGAGTTTATCATGCGATTGCCGGAAGGTTATCAAACTCGGTTTGGTGCGCGAGGTGTGCATTTAAGCGGAGGCGAGCAGCAACGCATTCAACTTGCCCGTGCCATCCTCAAGAATGCGCCCATTCTGATTCTGGATGAAGCTACTGCTTTTAGTGATGCCGAAAACGAACACCTGATTCAGGAAGCTTTTGGAAAATTGATTCAGGGAAAAACAGTCATCGTGATTGCGCACCGCCTAAGCACCATCACGGATGCCGATCAAATCATTCTCTTTGACAAAGGAAAGGTAGGCGGAAAAGGTACTCACATCCAACTGCTGGAAAAGAGTGAAGTGTATGCCCAGATGTGGGCGGCCCATACGCGGGCGAAAGAGTACGTGATCCAAAATTAAGCAGAACCTTCACCGTTAATGTTCACCTCATGTTTAGTAACCTGTTTTTTGCCTTCCAATATGACAAGCCCGGAGTAAAAAGATCCCTATTCTGGGAATGGCTCCATGGCTCATTATTGGCTGCACCTAGTGGAATTCTGTTGGTGGTGATTTGGGAGCTGTTCAAGCCCGAACCGGATTTTATAAAGATATGGTTGACCATTGGCACGATGGGACTTCTTTTTCTAGCGCAATTATCCGTGGCCAATAAAGCCATGATCAGTTCCAACTTTACCACATTTGAGATTGCTCGAAAAATGCGCCTGGCCCTGGGGAATAAGCTTCAGCGGCTTTCCTTGGGTTATTACAAAAAGCGGGATCCGGGTGATTTGGCGGCAGTTGCGTTGCAAGATGTGGCGAACTTTGAAAATATTTTTGGCCACAGCATTCCCAACATTGCCAATGCCGTTTTCGGAACCCTCATTTTATCTGTTTTTCTGATCTTTTTGAATTGGAAGCTGGGACTCACCCTGGTTGCAGCCCTGTTCATTGCCATTCCCTTCGTACAATTCGGGCATTGGATGGTGAATAAATATGGATCAAAAAATATCGCTGCGCGGAATGCGACTGGGGCCAATTTTCTCGAATACGTCCAAGGGCTTCGGCACATCAAATCCTATGGCATGACAGGAGAACGCTTTTCTTCCCTCGATAAGTCTTTGAATGACCTGAGAAAAGCTAGCATACAGACTGAGGCTGTTTCCGCACCCTTTGTTCTTTTGCCGGGGGTCATATTTGAAGTCACATTTGTCCTGATGATTTGGATAGCCCTATACTTGCTCATGGGGGCTTCCCTTACCATTCCAGTACTAATTGCCTTTCTCATTATCGGCTATCGATTGTACGAGCCAGTTAAGATTTTGACAGTGGAATATTTGGTGTTGAGTTACATGAATGTGAGCCTTGGACGTATCAGGGAGGTGATTGAAGCCGATGAACAAAACGAAGGGAAAGGCCTCACCCCGGATACTTTTAACATTGAATTTGAGGAGGTGAGTTTCAGTTATACGGGTGAAACCCCAACTTTGCAGGAGGTAAGTTTTTCCTCTCCCATGAGTACTATGACGGCTTTGGTTGGACCCTCCGGCTCAGGGAAAACGACCATCACTTCTTTGCTCGCTCGATTTTGGGATGTGGATCAGGGCAGTATTCGGATTGGCGGAATTGACCTTCGGGACATGTCACCAAAAGTGGTGTACAGCTTGATCAGCGAAGTCTTTCAGGAAGTGTACCTCTTTAATGGCAGCATTTACCAGAACATTCAGATTGGCAATCCTAACGCCACAGAAGCAGAGCTTCAACAAGCGGCTGAGAAAGCCCAGGTATTAGAGTTTGCCAATCAACTGCCCGACGGGTTGCAAACCCTTGTAGGGGAGGGGGGAAGTAAACTCTCCGGTGGTCAAAAACAGCGAATCAGCATTGCCCGTGCATTGATAAAAGATGCGCCCATTGTGCTATTGGATGAAGCCACTGCTAGCCTGGACCCTGAGAACGAAATTTACATCCAGCAAGCCATTCAGGAATTGGTCCAGAACAAAACCGTGATGGTGATTGCCCATAAGTTGGCTACCATCCAAGGGGCGGATCAAATTCTTGTATTAGACGAAGGACGAATCACTGAGAGCGGCACCCACGAAGAATTGCTGGCGAAATGCGGACTCTACGCCCACCTATGGGATACCCAACAAAAAGCTGGCGGATGGAAGATGGAAGGCAACCTCAGACCTGTTTAATCTTTTAATCCTTTATGCTATGAACCCGATTATCCTAAAAGTCGCTTTCGTTTTGCTTTATGTAGCTACCTCCATCATTCGGTCGCCGCATGCCAAACGCAATAAGCAAAATATTATCACCCTGGATAAAAAAACACCTTTGGAGAAAGGGCTGCTGGCCGGAGCTTTCCTTGGAATGGGCATTATTCCATTGGTTTATGTATTGACACCTTTCCTCAATTTTGCCAACTACGAACTGCCGATGGGCTTGCAGATTTTGGGACTGATTTTGTTTATCCCAACCTTATGGCTGTTTTATCGCTCCCATAAAGATTTGGGCCAAAATTGGTCAGTGAGCCTGGAAGTTCGAGAGTCCCATACATTGATCACAAATGGTATTTACAAACATATCCGCCATCCGATGTACACCTCTATTTGGCTTTGGGTAATTGCTCAACCGTTGGTGCTGAACAACTATATAGCCGGATTCGGTGGACTTATTGGCTTTGGTTTACTGTATTTTCTCCGTGTAGGCCAGGAAGAAAAGATGATGCTGCAGGAATTTGGGGAAGCGTACGAAGCCTACAAGCAGAAGACCAAACGGTTGGTGCCGGGGTTGTTTTAGCAGAGGATGAAATCGGAATTTTAACCAGGCAGGTATTCCTTCCAAAAATCTTTTATCTTTATTCTACATTTTTCGTTCAACCTACCATGAAGCAACTGCTTTCCTATTTCTTCCTGGGCATCATTCGCTTTTATCAAGCGGCCATCTCTCCCTTTTTTCCCGCTGCTTGCAGGTATACGCCTACTTGTTCCCAATACGCAGTGGACGCAATCAAAATACACGGACCCCTACGTGGAGGTTGGCTAGCGATTAAACGCATCGGAAGTTGTCATCCTCTCGGGGGCCAAGGCTATGATCCGGTGCCAACCAAGGAAGAACTAGGGAAAAAGTCCTAAAACCTGGATTATCTGCTGGTTTTTTGCAGGCATTGTCCTAATTTGGGCAAACATTTAACCTACATACCCATGCCTGCGACTATCTTCCGCGCATTCCGCGTGACTGAACACGAAGACAAAACATTTACCCGTGCCATTGAGACCTTATCAACCGATGACCTTCCAGAAGGAGAGGTGTTGGTGAAGGTTCATTATTCTGCGCTGAATTATAAGGATGCCCTTTCTGCAAGCGGTAATAAAGGTGTTAGCCGGAATTTCCCTCATACCCCAGGCATTGATGCTGCCGGCGTAGTAGAAGAAAGTTTGGACAGTCGATTCTCCCCTGGTGATGAAGTCATCGTAACGAGCTATGATTTGGGCATGAACCATGCGGGAGGATTTGCAGAATACATCCGTGTACCTGCCGGTTGGGTAGTCCCTAAACCTGCTGCCTTTAGTTTGCGTGAAAGCATGATTTTAGGAACTGCTGGGCTCACCGCTGCCATGTGCTTGTACAAAATGGAAAAAATGGGTCAGAACCCCAGCATGGGAAAAGTCCTGGTGACAGGTGCTACTGGTGGGGTAGGCTCTATGGCGGTTGCCATTGCTGCAAAAGCGGGATACGGGGTAATTGCCTCCACGGGCAAGGCCGAAGCTGCTGACTACCTGCGCGAATTGGGCGCAACAGACATTGTAGACCGCCAAGCAGTAAATGATGAAAGCAAGCGTCCCTTACTCAAGCCCCAGTGGGCGGGTGCCATTGATACGGTTGGGGACAACACCCTGGCTACTGCGTTAAAGGCATGTGGCAAAGAAGGCTCTGTGGCGAGTTGTGGCTTGGTGGCTTCCCCAAAATTGCCCACGAGTGTATTTCCCTTCATCCTCAATGGTGTGAACTTGCTGGGCGTAGATTCTGCCGAATGTGGAATGGAAACCCGCATGGCAGTTTGGAACAAACTTGCCAATGAGTGGAACATCACAGACAAGCTGGAGAAAACAGCTATCGACACCAACCTGGATGGACTGGAAGAGCATATCCAGCAAATCCTGAAAGGAAACATCAAGGGTAGGGTGGTGGTTAGTTTGTAAGTTATCGGTTATCAGTTTTCGGTTTTCAGTTTTTCATTGATTCCAATGCAACAACTTGAAGACTGTTGAGCGAAGCGAAATCCCGCGAAGCGGGGAAAACTGTCAACTGTAAACCGAAAACCTAATCTCCACGATTTTCTTTTCGGTTTTCAGTTTTTTATTGATGCCAATAACACAAACTGAACACTGTAGACCGTGCACTGAAAACCTTACCTTTTTGATTTTCTCATGATTAAACAAAACCTCTCCAACGTCTTATCCAGCATTGAACAAGCGGCCCTAGCAGCAGGTCGATTACCCGAAGAAGTGAAACTGGTAGCAGTCTCGAAAACCAAGCCCATGGAGCTGATCCACGAGGCATATGGTGCTGGCCAAGTCATATTTGGAGAGAACCGCCCGCAAGAGTTAAGGGAAAAGCATCCTGAACTGCCCGATGCCAAGTGGCACATGATCGGGGGCCTTCAGCGAAATAAAGTCAAGTACATCGCGCCGTTCATTGACCTCATTCATTCGGTAGATTCTGAACGGCTGTTGGGGGAGATTAACAAGCAAGCCGCCAAAAACGAGCGGGTGATTGACTGCCTGCTTCAGCTCAATATCTCTGACGAGGACAACAAATCTGGCCTGGATGAGGCAGGAGCAGCAGCCATTTTGGATCGCATCGAGGAGTTTCCCCATGTACGCATCCTTGGACTGATGGGGATGGCAGAATTTACAGATGACAAAGCTGTGATTCGCTCACAGTTTGATCGGCTGAAAACGGCCTTTGATGCTTTTTCCAGCAATACCCATGACAGGGTGAAAATGCAGGAGTTAAGTATGGGAATGTCAGGTGACTATGACATTGCCATTGAGGCGGGTGCTACAATGGTACGGATTGGAAGTGCCATTTTTGGAAGTCGTTAGCAGGTGCTCCGCACCCACTAACGATCACTTACAGTAGCTTATGCTTTTACCACTACGACTTCAGTTATTTGCTTCTTTTCTGTTTTCTCTTTTGCCTCACGGAAGGTAATTCCCCAAGGACCGCTGTCCCAAGAGCCAATTTTCCATGTGCCCCACATTCTGTCACCGCCATTGAAGGTACCCTGATAATGAACAGAATGTGCACCTAAATACCGTTTGGTCATGAAAACTTGATTTTCCTCATTCAAGGTACCTTTGAAGAAAATTATACGGTCATCAGCATTGGGGAGGCCTCCGATGACGGAATTTATGTGCTGTTCACCAACATGGACCGGGGCATTGAGGCTCCCCTTCTTTTCATGGAGATCGAAAAAGATTGCACTTACAAAACCGTAGAGATCCCGCTGGAAATCACAGGTCACCATAACCTTTCTATCATTGACAATGAGGAAGGCATCCACATTGGGGGACTTACCGACCAAGGCAGAGACGTGCTGCTGGGAATGGTCGAGTCTCCTATGGGCAACCGCCTTCCCTACACCAGCCCTGATTACCTGACCTATGTGATCATCAAGGATGGAAAAGTGGTGTATCAAAACCAGACCCCTATTGAGCAGCACATCGAAACGGCCGTCCTTCCGGAAGGGGATAACATTAAGCTCATCAAGCCTGCCAGTTCCCCCAAGGAATTTAAGTACAACAAAATTGGCTATGGAACCTTTATGTCTGAGTCCTTTGGAGACAAGGGATTCCTGCTAGGCCAGGACTACAGCAAAGGACTGATCTGGGTGGCGCAGTATGACAATGAATCAGGACTTGAGAAGACCTATTTCAGAAGTAGAACCCTGCCTACCGCCCCCAACCAGTTTTTCTACCCCTTCAAGGATAAGATCTATTGGTTTATCGGATAGGTAGACCCTGAAAAGCAACAGACCAAGACCAGAATCACGGTCATTGACCCTTTCTCCGGCAGTTCCAAAACAGGTTATGAAGTCGCAAGTGGTTATTATCCTTCTCCCGATGCGTTTATCAATTTCATTGAGAACAAAGAAGCTGCCGTGCTATTCGAGATCGCAGATAAAGGTCGGAAAATGAAGCTGACGAAGGTTAGGTTTTAGTTTATTTTCCTGAGTAAAACGATTTACGGAAGTACTCGTTGACC
>JBCDIQ010000278.1:0-8127 GCA_039024295.1 Bacteroidota bacterium
CCTTGGTTTTGCAAGGCTTGTATACGGTATTGGAATGCAGCACCACGAAGGATTTGTCTCCCTACATCTGCTGCAAAGCGATTTTGAGGAACTTCCAAATAAGAGCCTTTTACCCAATCGTTGAAAGCGCCCATGGAGGGACCGCACCAAATTTGGTAATCCGCTTCCCGACCAGTCATACCCGCATTGGCCCAATTGGAAGAAAGGCCTAAATACCACCGAAAAACCAATGCCATTTTTCGCTTGGAATCCCCTTTGGCACGTTCAATCTGATGAGGATCACGTGCTTCAAAAAATTCAATACACGACTGCCAGATTTCTTCAAAGCTGCGTTTAAACGTGGACTTTTCTAGCTTTTCCCGTTGTGCTTGCGGAATTTCCTCCCAAGAATTGTAGTTGCTGTAAAAATCGTACAGCTTCTGGGCACGCATAGGGAACATCGTTCCCCGCTTTAACACCTGGAGCTTAACGCCCATTTCAAACATATCAGAAGCTGGCGCCATCATGATATCTGCCATTCCCGCGTTCGCTAACAATTTTCGAACATGGTCACAGGTGCCAGATTCCAGGCACGCCTGGTTGACAGAACCCGTAACAATATAAGCCGCTCCCATCGAAAAGGCAGCTAATGCTGACTCGGGTGTACTGATCCCACCGGCAGCACCTACCCGTACCGGTTGAGCGTATTTATACTCAGCTTGCACTTCATCTCTCAGTGCCACGATGGACGGAAGTAAACACACCAAGGGTCGATTATCGGTATGGCCACCAGAATCTGCTTCCACGGTAATGTCATCTGCCATGGGCACCTGACGTGCCATCTCGGCTTGGTCAGCAGTAATTTGGCCTTGTGCTACCAGATCGGCCAGCATCTTTTCGGGTGCAGGTCGCATAAACTGGATCGCCACTTCACGACGTGAGATCTTCGCCAGGACCTTGTTCTGAATCACTACTTCACCTTGTGGGCCTCTCATCAAGCCATTTACCCGATACCGCACAATATGTGGGGTCAGTCGTAAAAAGGCAGAGGCCTCAACTGTACGAACCGCATATTTTAGGTACAAATCTACTGCCCCCTTTTCCAAAGCAGGCTCAGCCGGACTGTGGATCAGGTTAAACGCATAGGGGCCATTGGGAAGGGCCGCCTGTATGTTATGAATCGCTTCTTCTACCCTGGAAGGGACCAAGCCCGCTGCCCCAAATGAACCGAGCATACCAGCTTTTCCTACTGCAATGACCAGCTCTTCGGATGCAATTCCATTGGCCATGGCACCCGTTGAATAGGCATAGGTCAGCCCATGCTGGGCTTTGAATGCCGGATCTCCCAACTGCTCTGCCACCAATGCGGGTGCAGTACCCAACACCGTCAACGCCTGTCCATTATGGGTTTCTTCCATTTGCCCCCCTTGAGCGACCCCAATCTGGCTGTTGGCACTCCCAACAACATAACAGGGTCGGGTCACATCATTTAACTTTGCCTGTATCCCGGCTGCATCAAAAGAAAGCTGATTTGCGCCCCCCTGCCACATACGAACCGTTGTACTGGCAAATGGCACATAACTGATCTGATTATTTACATCGGTCATGCCCGAAAGTTACATTTTCCACACGAGCTTTTCTATTTTTGACATATGAAATACCTCATATCCATTGTTGGCCCGACTGGCGTTGGGAAAACTGAGCTTTCCCTGCGCTTGGCACGCCATTTTCAAACCGAGGTATTGAGCGGGGACTCTCGTCAGGTTTACCGCCACATGAACATAGGAACAGCTAAGGTATCTCCTGAAATTACTGCGGAGATTCCTCACCACTTCATTGACATTCTCGATCCAAGCGAAGAGTTCGACGCTGCACAATTTGCCGAACAGGCCGATCAACTGGTTGAACGGCTTCATGCTTCCGGACGTGAAGTGGTAATTGTAGTAGGTGGCTCCACCTTGTACATGAATGCCCTCTGGCATGGGCTGGATGATATGCCAAAAGTTCCCAAGGAAATTCGGACACAGCTGAACCAGGAACTTTCGACTTTAGGGTTGCCAGAATTGGTGAACCAACTCAAAGCACATGATCCAACCACTTGGGAGAGGATCGATAAACATAATCCTGCTCGAGTGATTCGGGCACTTGAGGTATTTCGGGCAAGTGGCAAACCCATTTCATTTTTCAGGGAAAATAAACCCGAAAAAACAGTTCCTTACCGACATATTAAAGTGGGCCTTACCACAGAACGATCGGTTCTGTATGAGCGAATCAACCATCGAGTATTGCAGATGATGGAAGCGGGATTGTTACAGGAAGTAGATACCCTATTAAACATGGGGTACACGTCTATTTCACCAGGTCTGCGTTCTATTGGGTACCAGGAGTTGATCGCCTTTCGAGCGGGCAAACACAGCCTGGAAACTGCTATCAAACTGATCCAGCGCAACAGCCGCAGGTATGCCAAGCGTCAATTAACTTGGTACCGTAAAGAAGCGGATATTGTTTGGATGGAATCTGGCACCGAAACGGCAGAGAATGTAAAGAAATGGGTAGAAATTGGCTATCCATATAAAAAAAGCACTGACTAAAGAGCCAGTGCTTTACCTTCAAGATCAGGTATTTTTATTGAACCAGGACCTTCCTTGTCAATTGACCAGAAGGGGCATCAATTTGAAGAAGGTATAAACCTTTCGCGAGTTCATTCACCTCAAACTGCCCTTCAAACCTGCCAGTGTTTGCTTCCAACGCTTTCGCAAACACCACCTTGCCCTGGACATCTAGCAGCCTAGCATTTATGACTGAGGGCGAATTGGATTCAACAACCACATTTAACTTGTCAGTAGCAGGATTCGGAAATACACTTAGCGTAGTTGCCGATAGGTTATCATCCACTGAGGCGGCAATCCGTGTGCCCTCAATGTTGATGTTGTCAATGTAAATCCGATCTCCCATTCCTGATGGGTCCAAGGCACGGCTTTGTACACATCGCCCTTCAAACACAATCTGGAATTGCTGACCCGCATAAGCACTCAGGTCAAAAATCCTTTTGCTAAAAGGATCATTGGTTTCTGTCAAAGGCTGATACCTTGCAAGTTCATCATTGCCCACGATTAGCCTCAACCTACTGGCCGTATTGAAACGGAACCCAATGTTATCCTGGTAATACCGTGAGAATTCTTGCTTCATGTCAAAGCTCAGCATCAGGCTGCTATATTCAGTAGCATCAACACAGAAACTGGCGGTGCCTCCAAACTCCTGGTTAGCATCGAAAGGGTCAGTATTGCCACTTATAAAGGCATAATCATCAAAATCTCCTCCTTCAATCAGGATTCCATACGGACTTTGATTCCCAGCAAAATCAGATATTTCAACATTACCTTGAATACCAGGAATCAAACGGATGGTATCAAGAACAGAAGCAGTCAGCACAAAATTTTCGAAGTCGAATGATTGTTCCTGAATGGGAACATTGTTGAATACCCGAATGGTCTCAGAACTGTCATCCAGCACATATGGATCAGTGGCAGAAAAAGTGCGTGCCACCACGGAATATGAACCAGGGGCTGACAGATCAGCCTTTCTCCGGAAAACATAATTGAATGTTTGGCGAGCCTGGAGCCCATTGGGGAAAGTAATTCGTTCAACAGCGGAACGAAGTGGGTCTTTTATAAAATATGCTACCTGAATAGAAGTTCCTGGAGCAATATCGTCACAGCCAAAGTACTGAAGGGTGATGCGGATTTCCTCCTCAGAGGTAAGCTGACAACTGTTGAGCGGTTCAATATCTACCACACCAAAGTTGTCACTGAGAATAGGAGCGCCTACCCCGACTGCAAACCATGCATTGTTTACCTGCACAAACTCATCAGAACATTCATTGTACAAGTCAGATGCTGACTGGAGGGCACCCATCCTTGCATCCAGGTGATTCGAACTTGGCGTCAGGTAAACAGTAAGGTTACGGTAGGCAACCTTCCCAGCTTTATCCAGGCCAATGGACGAAACATCATAATTCTTTCCGATCCCATTTATTCCAGTACCACCGTCTACCAACAGTTGGAACCACTTATTCTGTACACCAGAATTGATGTGTACCCCACCATTGTCAAGTTCTCCTTCATACCATGATGGCCCTAGGTAAGTATCAGGATCACCGTATCCTCTGGGGTTTTCCATGGAACGAAATGGACCTCCCCGAAAATCTTCACCGATTAACCAGTCAGCATTAGCAGAGTCAGAGATGAATTCAACCACCGCACCAAAAATATCACTGAAGGATTCATTCAGGGCTCCAGATTCATTACGATAAATCAGGCCCGCAGAAGTACCTGTTACCCCATGCGCAAGTTCGTGAGCCACCACATCAATGGAAGTAAGCGGGTCCCCTACTCCATCTCCATAACGGGCAAATACGCCATTCCAGGAAGCATTGAACCAAAGGGTATCCCAGTGGACGTAACTCAAAATTTTACTGCCCCGGTTGTCAAAGCTGTTACGATTATGGGCATTAATGAAATAATCGTAGGTCATCTCGGAGCCCCAGTGGGCATCAGTCGCGGCTTCGTCAAATTGTGGGTTCACATTGTCCCACATGTTATCATCATCAAAGAAATCTAGTGCCCTTGAGATGTTGTTCCCCATGTTCATGTCATAGGTCTCAATGCCACCTCCACGGCCTGTCTCTCTTAGACGAAACTGGTTACCGATGGCCTCAGTCATGATCTCTTGGGTACCTGAATACTTGGTTTCAGCCGTTCCCTTAACGTCCATGGTCATCAGCATGTCAAGTTTCTTCACGATTTCCCCCGTTTGTGCATCTACATACACCCACCAGCGTCCATCTGGTACCATGGTGTACAAGTCCAGTTTGTATACCAGTCGGTAGTTATTGCTTCTCAAGTCAAAGTCTACCGTAGAGTAAATCAGCTCAGGAATTGGCTCAAAAGACGCATCGGGATCCCGAAACACATCTTTAATCAATGCCTGGTAATCTGCATTCTCATACATGTAAGTGGTGGCCTGTACTTCATTTTTAGCCAACTGAAGTGCAGTTTCAGCACTAATCTCGGGAAATGCAGCCTGAAGCAATGCGCCTGGAATACGGCCATTACCGGTGCTGGCAATACCGTCTTTCACATGGACAATGAATTCAGATCCTTCAATTCTAATGCCTTGGTGGAACTGGGCAAACCTCAAGTGTTGCATTCCTAGTTCGTCTTCAGAGGCAGATTCTAATTTCATTTCGTCCGCAAATCCTAACCCAAATGCAGCTTTGTACTGATCGAGCAAGGAATAAGGATTTAGCTTCAAATCAGCATCAAATATTAGCCAACCTGGAGCACCAGCTGAACGAGCTATTGTAGCAAGAGAAGGGGTTAAGGTAGAGGTTTGGGCATTTAGTAGCGTAGAGAACAAGCATACGCTCACGAAGGTGAGCATACCTTTCAGGGGTAATCGATTCATCTGAGGTTAATTGGGTTTGACAAATTTTCCGTGCAACTTACTAACGATTGTTAGCTTTAAGGAGTGGCTATTCTTGGAAACAAATATAGATTATTCAATTTGTTTGTCCCATAACTAGCAAAAGCTTCATTAAGTTTGAGTTGCGAATTTGGGATTTGGCCTGCATTCTTGTGTTATAGAGATTGGTTTGTTCCTCCCAATAATTTGTATAATTTGAAATAAATTATTGCCATGAACGATTCTATTCATCAACCGGAAGAGATATTAGATGATACAGTAGTCATTGATTTTGATACCTTGGACGAGGTAGAGGAAGCCTTGTCTCACATGGACCGAGGATTCATGGCGGCAAGAAGTCGTGCGATGTCACATAAAACTCAGAGCCGATCTTTAGACGGGGAACACATGGAAGGAGGCCCCATTGACCTCAAGGAGATTGAAGGCATTACTTTTATCGATGAAGATTGGCAGGATGGGGGGGAGGTATTCACAGTTTCAGATGTAGCAGAAGGCACTTTCATGGAGGATGCAGTAATTGTGGAGGATGCCATTCTGGACATTAAAGCCGAAAAACAACTTGCGAAGCTCGACTTGGGGGCCATTGTACAGGAACCGCTGTCCACCCTGGAGCATTTTGCCTCCAAACAGAACAAAAACCAGATTTACCTGCATCACACGGTTTCACCAGGGGATCCCATGATCTCTATTAGATGGTGGAGAATGGACAGGACCAGCAGTGGAAACAGAAAACGTGTGGCCACCTTTGCCGTGATCGCAGGTCGGGAAAAAGAAAATGGCAAATACACCGACGGACAAATTTACCAGTGCTTCTCCTCTGCCTATTGGGCGCACCATTTGTATATCCACAGTGCTGGGAACCGGGGGAAAATCAATTCTAAATACAGAACCCGGACCCAAAACACAAAGCTCAACAAGGAATCTATGGGAATTGAACTCGCCTCATGGGGGCCGTTGAAAAAAATGAAAAACGGCCGATTTGCTCCTGTGGATCATTATAATTCAGTTATGAAAAAGCACGAGAAGGAGTCCTTTATCACGAGAAGTCTACCAGCTAGTCAGGTCATTAAGTATCCAAAAGAATACCGTGGCTTTACCTACTTTGAACGCTATACAGATAATCAACTGGAGTCCACCCGTCAACTGCTGGTGTACCTATGCGACAAATACAACATTCCTACCAAAGTGGATGAATCGATATTTAAGCTAAGCGAGAAAGCCCTGCAAGGAGATAAGGGAATATTTACCCATACCAGCGTCCGGGCAGATAAATCCGACTGCCATCCTCAGCCTGAGCTAATCGACATGCTGAAGAGCCTCTAGTCAGGCATTTTTCCCGCAAAATATCTGTCCTCCAAAAAAGGAATTGTGAGTTGGTAGAATTCACGGGTGTAATGTTGGCTTAAATCCCGGATAGATAGTTCCATGGTTCCCATGGTCACATCTTCTTTCGCCAATGAGAGAAATTTGCGATGGGGAGCTTTACCGGACGAGGCACGGACCAAACAAATTTTTTCTACCCGTAACTTTCCATTTGTTAGTTCGACGAGCAATTCCGCTTCTTTAAAGGGAAGCATCACCTGAAACCTGCCAGTTGGATCAAGCAGTTTTTCAACTATCTCGACCAATTCCGAAAGGCTAAGGGCAATATCATGTCTTGCCACCCTTCTTGCTTGTGCATTGCTTACCAAATGATCCTGAAAAAAGGGGGGATTGCATACAATCAGGTCGAATAAGTGACTGGGCCGAAAGGACTGGATATCCGACTGAACAATCGATACTTGCTTACTAAAAGACGAATTCTTCACGTTCTCACCTGCCTGAGCGGCGGCTCCTTCCTCTACTTCTACCCCAATTACTTGAGCCTTTTGATGCCGTTGCGCCATCATCAAGCTTAAGAGTCCCGTTCCTGCACCTATATCTAAAATATGTTGAACGCCTCTTTTCCCACACCACGCCCCAAACAAGATGGCATCCGTGGTCACTTTCATGGCGCAGCGATCTTGGTGAAGGGTGAAGTGACGGAGGGAGAACACTGGATAGGTATTAGGTTTTAGGTTGGTAAAGCGAGATTTAGATTTATTGGGTGCCCCTTACATAGATTCTGGTGGTAAGCAGCCCTTGGAGGAAGTCTTTACTCTTCATTATTCGAAGGTCATTTTGATTAAAGGAATGGTCAATTTCAGGCAGCTTGCAAGCTGAAAGGGCATTGAATGTCCTAAAAAAGGTGTACATAATTCGAATGAGCCATGCAGACCATTTCCTGTAACCGCCAATGGCAAGCTGAAAATCGGTGTATATCCACAAGCCGCCCGGTTTCAAGGAACTGTCCAGCATAGAAATTTGGGACTCTGCAAATGGCTGTGGAAATACATCCAGAAAAAATGCGGTGAACACCACATCGTATTGATCCGGTTTTGGCTGCCATGTTCCATCCTGGAATACGAATTCTACCTGTTCGTTGGAATGAGCTTTTGCTTTGTTAAGCATTTGGTGAGAAGCTTCCACAAAGGTGATCGAAAGGTCAGTGACTTGTTTTTTCATCTCCGAAATGACCCAACCTGTACCGCCGCCCACTACCAGGACATGGCTTCCAGCAGGAATTTCTGACAGAAAGAAGCATTGGGCTTCTGCTAATTTTCGACCATATATCCAGGTCGCCAA
>JBCDIQ010000279.1:0-8116 GCA_039024295.1 Bacteroidota bacterium
GAAAGGCCTAGGGCAGCTCAAAAACTAAAATAAATAGCTTAAAAATTAAAAATATTAGTAATTAAGGGCGTTTATCTATACATTACATCAAATAGTATAGCTACCATGCCCCGAAATCCTGAAAAAAGCCGTAGAGAAGGCAATAGGTATGACAAAATTTTCAAGGAAAATACCGAAGCAATATTGTTACCACTGCTGGGCAAGTTGCTGAAGGTGGAGTTGGAGATTCTTGAACGTCTGACGGAAAAGCGTCAAACCACCATTGAACGAGAAGTTGATTTTCTGGCCAGGGTCCGCCTTGAAGGTAAAGTAGGGTTGCTGCATGTGGAGTACCAGACCCAAGTTGAGAGTGGCCTGTTGGAGCGCTTCGCTGAATATCACGGTATGCTATACCGCAAGTTTAAACTTCCCATCACCCATGTGATGATTTATTTGGGAGATAAACCCTTTTCTGGGCCAAAGCGTATACCGGAACCAGAAGTATTTCGGCAAATAGAGGTAGTCGCACCTATTGAAAGTAGCTTTGAGGCCTTTCTTTCCTCATCTATTCCTGAAGAGGTTATACTTGCGATTTTATCAGACTTTCAAGGGAGAGACCCTAAGGCCGTTTTTCGACTTATTTTCCAACAACTCAGGCAACTTTCAACGGACGAGGCAGCCCTAAAAAAGTACCTCAACCAATTGGGAATGCTTTCGAAGTTGCGTAAATTAGATCAAACATTTATATCAATCAGAAAAAATATGCCTATTACCTACGACATAGCTCAAGATGCAATGTACCAGCAAGGTAAACTCGAAGGGAAAACCGAGGGGATAACCGAGGGGATAGCTAAGGGAAAAGCCGAGGGGATAGCCGAGGGGATAACCAAGGGCAGAAAGATGGAAGCCAGAGAAAGGCGTATAAAAGAAATCTATGATATAATCCGAATTGGGAATGAGAATGGCTTGCAGAAGACACTCCTAGCCCAACTTGCCCGTGTTCCAATTAAAAAGGTGGAGGAAGTATTGAAAAAGATTGAAGCAGCGCAAAAGAAAACCGAGTAACTTCAAAATACCTCTCTTACGCAGATAGATTTTCCTTCCCCATTCCATTACATTTACACATGCCTTTCCATTACGACATAACCCAAGATGCCATGTACCAGCAAGGTAAACTGGATGGTAAAGCTGAAGGTAAAGCCGAAGGAATGGGCCAAGGGATAGCTGAAGTAAAAGCCGAAGGGATAGCCCAGGGGATAGCTGAAGGATTAGCCTAAGGCAGAAAAATAGCAGCTGAAGAAAGGCGTACGAGAGAAATCTACAATATAATCCGTACTGGAAATTCAATGGGGTTGTCAAAGCAACAGTTAGCTAAACTTGCCAGTGCTTCACTTGAAGAAGTAGAAAAAGTTCTTAAAAAGATCGAGGAAGAGAAAACGAAATAACCCCAACTAAAAACTGCTTCATATGTATCGCTAGTAAAGCATATACTTTCTGGCCGATCAGAAAATCCCGATTTGTCGTAGATTTGAGCCGATGAAGCAAAAAGATACACTCCCCTATCATCTATATACCATTAGTGGCCTGGGCATGAACCAACGGCTCTTTGAAAGGCTGGAATTGCCCTTCAAGTCGGTCACCCACCTGACCTGGCTCGACCCTCTTTCCATGTCAGAACATCTGGTTGACTATTGTAGGAGATTAGGAGCAAGAATTACACACACAGAAAACGTGGTGATCCTAGGGTGTTCCTTTGGAGGAATGGTGGCCAAGGAAATCGCTCAACTGATGCCCATAGATCGCTTCATCCTCATCTCGAGTATCAAGAATGCACACGAAAAACCAACGTTTTTTGACTGGCTCAACTTTTTCCCAGTCCATCTGGCAGCCCCTCCTGCATTGCAAAAGGTCACTTTTCCCTTGTGGTCCCCTATGTTTGGGGTCAAAACAGCAGAGGAAAAGGCCTTCTTTTCTTCCATCTTTTTCAATGAAAGTCAGTTGTTTAAAGACTGGGGAATTACACAAATTGCGAAGTGGAAAAATTATTTACCGTCAGAAAACACCTTGCATCTTCACGGAGATAAAGATTTGATCTTTCCGATAGAAAAGATCAAAGATGCAACAGTAATCAAAGGCGGTAACCACGGCATGGTGGTCACTCGAGCCGATGAAGTGAGCAAGCTCATTTATGAATTTATGCGCAAGCCAATTTAACCAACGGGAAAACGAAATATTTGGCTAATTTTGCCACTCAATTGATCAGCACATGAACTACGACGAAATATTTCCCAAGATCGTTTCTCATGCCAAAGAATATGGCTTTGTGTTTCCCTCCAGTGAAATCTACGATGGACTAGGTGCTGTGTATGATTACGGTCCTTTGGGCGTAGAATTGAAGCAAAACATCAAAACAGCATGGTGGAAAGCCATGGTGCAAATGCACGAGAACATCGTAGGCCTCGATGCGGCCATTTTGATGCACCCCACTACCTGGAAAGCCTCCGGCCACGTGGATGCCTTCAATGATCCATTGATTGACAACAAGGTATCTAAAAAGCGGTACCGGGCAGATGTGCTGATCGAAGACCAGATTGCTAAATACGAACAGAAAGCACTAAAAGACGCCAATAAAAAGGCAAGAAAAGATGGATGGGAAGTTGGCGGTGAGGAATTCAACAAATTCTTGACAAACAGTCGTAACGGTAAAAAAGCAGCTGATCTACAAGCGAGGTTTGAAGAAGTCCTAAACGCAGATGACCTGACAGGACTGCGCCAAATCATCATTGATGAAGGTATAGTAGATCCCGAAAGTGGTTCCAAAGACTGGTCGGAGGTGCGTCAGTTTAACTTAATGTTCAAAACCCAGCTAGGTGCTACTGCTGATAGTGCCCTGGACCTGTACATGCGCCCTGAAACAGCGCAAGGGATTTTTGTGAATTACCTCAATGTGCAGAAGACCACCCGACAGAAGCTTCCGTTTGGAATCGCACAAATCGGAAAAGCCTTTCGGAACGAGATCATTGCCCGTCAGTTCATCTTCCGCATGCGCGAGTTTGAGCAGATGGAGATGCAGTACTTCATCAAGCCGGGCTCACAAGGTGAATGGTTTGATTACTGGAAAAATCACCGAATGAAGTGGCACCATGCACTGGGATTAACCCCGGATCACCTCCGCTACCATGTTCATGAAAAGCTAGCTCACTATGCTGACGCTGCCGAGGACATCCAGTTCAACTTCCCCTTCGGCTTTAAAGAATTAGAGGGAATTCACTCCCGAACGGACTTTGACCTGGCCAGCCACCAGGAATTCTCTGGCAAAAAACTTCAATTTTTTGACCCAGAAACGCGAGAATCCTATGTTCCGTATGTAATTGAGACTTCTGTAGGACTTGATCGTACTTTCCTGGCGCATTTAAGTGGAGCCTACCGTGAAGAGAAAGCCCCTACCGCAAAAGGCGGAACTGAAGTTCGAACCGTGTTGAAGCTCCACCCCGTTCTGGCTCCCTACAAGGTTGCTGTATTGCCATTGGTCAAGAAAGATGAGTTACCCGACATCGCACGTTCCATCATCAATCGCCTAAAATTAGACCACAATGTGGCATATGATGAAAAAGATTCCGTTGGGCGGCGTTACCGGCGTCATGATGCCATTGGCACGCCTTTCTGTGTGACGGTAGATTACGAAACCAAAGAAGACAACTCAGTAACTATCCGTGAGCGGGACAGCATGAAGCAGGATCGGATTCCCATTGATCAGATTCCAGCATATATCTCTGAGAAACTGAGCTGGAGTACGGTATTAGGATAAGTGTTCGGTTTTTCCCGCTCTGCGGGATTTCGTCCCGATTCTCGGGACTCAACAGTTTACGGTTTTCAGTAGATGGAAAGTGATTCCTCACACTGTACACCGAGAACTGTAAACTGACAACTCAAAAAAGATTATCCTTCATTTTGACACCCAAAGTACTGGCAAAAAGCCGTATGTTTAGGGGGTGAAAAAGTTGCTATTTCTCTCAATTTGTTGGATGCTGGCACTTCCAGCGAGCTATGCTCAAATCGGTGGACGTCACGTCTATGATTTCCTCAACCTGGTTCCTGCAGCTAGAATTGCGGCTCTGGGCGGCGTAAACGTCTCCCTGATGGATGATGATGTCAACATGGGCTACCAGAATCCGGCATTGGTGAATGACTCCATGCATCACCGGGCAAGCTTATCCTATTCCAGCTACCTGGCAGATATCGGATACGGATATGCAGCTTATAGCCGAACCATAGAAGGGGTGGCCAGCTTTCACACGGGCATACATTATGTGAGTTACGGGGAAATGCAGGGAGCTGATGAATTTGGCAACCTAACCAATACCTTCAGTGCCAATGATATAGCATGGATAATTGGCTTTTCTCGCCAAGTCAAAGGATTCAGGTATGGCTCCAACCTGAAAGTCATCAACTCTACACTGGCTGATGGGTTCAGCTCTCTTGGGGTGGCTGTTGATGTGGGGACTGCCTACCGAAGCAAGAATAAGCTCTTCTCTGCTGGACTGGTGATGAAAAATATGGGGGCACAATTAACTACCTATACGGGCTCTGGCGGGCGTGAACCACTTCCCTTTGAAATTCAAATGGGCATTTCCAATAAGCTCAAGTATATGCCACTGAGGTTCTCCCTAACTGCTACCAACCTGGAGCATCCTAACCTCATTTTTGACAATCCAGACGATGTTCCAGAAGTAGACCTGAGCGGAAACGAGGTGGAACAAAGCAGCAACCTTGTGGATAATATATTCCGACATGCAGTTTTCTCTGGGGAATTTTTGCTAGGGCGCGCGGTTCGATTAAGGGGCGGATACAACCACCTGCGCCGCCAAGAGCTTCGCTCAGAAGATCGTGCAGGCTTATCAGGCTTTTCCCTGGGCTTCGGTCTTCGAATTAGCCGCATCGCCATTGACTACGGATACGCCAGTTTTGGTGCTGCCAGCGCATTTAACAACCACCAGTTTAGCCTTCGGCTTGACCTCAACAAAAGGACCTAAGAGTTCCCTATCTCTTTAGCCATTTTCCGCTGGAAAATTTTCGGAAATCCCTGGATTTTCTTTCTGGGTAGAGGTGTAGATAAATAACAGCAGTACGCAGTACAGGGGCAGGATCAGTATGCGATACCTCGCCATTGTGCCAAAAGAATAGGTGTACAGCCCCAACACAGTGGCCACCGACAAGGAAAATGACCAGCAAAATGTCCAGACGGTATTCCGGAACAAGCGCGTCCAATTTCGGGATACCACCATCCTCCCGACCAACCAAATAGTTATCCCAAGTAGTAAGAAGCTCTCCAGGGCATACAGGCTCATGGCAGATATGTCTGTTTCCCATGGATAGGGGCGAAAGAAGCTGACCCAGATGGCCGGAGGGATTTTGGGAAGGATCCCTGACCATCCACCGGAAATATCTCCCAGGCTGTAGTAGGAAAACGGATTCCGAAGGGCTACCTGTTCTACATGCCATTGTTGGTGGATCACAAACCTAAATCCAAGATCGGGCGTGGTCAAAATTATTAGACATACTAAAGCGGTTCCCATCCCATATAGCCATAAAATGGGCAAATGGACCCATTGTTTCCATCCCCAAACCATTAACATGACCAACGTGGCAATCAGCAACCCATATAAAATATACACCTTGATAATGGCAATCAGTAAGGTGGTTACCAGCAAAATCAAGACTGAAATCCAGAACCTGCGCTGGAATACAATCAAATTAAGCCAACTGTATACCCACCAGCCAAGAAGTCCCAACACCAGTGGGTCTTTCATAAGGCCAGATCCCCAAAAAAGCACCGATGGAAAAAAGATCAGGCTGATGCCTAAAACCTTCTTATACTGCGGGAATATGCGGCAAAATCCCCTGAACATTGCCCAAAGTCCACCAAAGGCAAAGGTTCCAAAACTAAAGGTAAGTGCCCAATAAGAATTGAAAGTCAGGAGACTTACCAAAGTTCCAGCTTTGATAACTGTAAGGGTTGACCAATGCGCAAAATACACTTCTAACGGCAACACCTGCGAGCCTGCTTCAGCCCAAAACTGCTCTAACCCCATTTGGGGAGATTCCCACCACGCTTCCCACATATCCGTGATACACTGGTAATAGCGGAAAGAATCTGAACGAGCCAATACAAAGACATGTGCCATGGCAAAAGCGATCCCTGAAAGAAGCCTGGCGATCAGTCCCCAAAATAGTAATTGTGCATCGAATGCCGGCAACCTCCGCTTTCGCTGGTACACAAATGCCAGGGCTGCAAACACCAAAAACGTAAACAGCCCTATCGTTACTTCCCGAAAGCTTAAAAGATCCGCCAGTGCCATTCAGCTTGCTTAGAGGATCATGCCTGCAGCAACAGTCTCGTTGGTAAATTCATCTACCAAAATGACGCTGCCAGTTACCCGGTTCTTTTGGTAGCTGTCGTACATCAGCGGTACAGTCGTACGGATCAGTACCCGCCCGATGTCATTCAAAGCAATTTCTTTGTCCGTTTCGATCCGGTGAAGGGTATTCACATTTACCTTGTAGCGAACATCCTTGATGATACATCTCGCTTCACGAGAAGTATGTCGTAGCCGATACTTTCCCCGAACCTGCAGCTTTTTTTCGTTCATCCAGGCGATCATCAATTCAATGTCTTGCCCCATTTCTGGCTGATTTTGGGGCTTAACAATCATATCCCCTCGGCTGATGTCGATGTCATTGGTGAGGGTCATGGTAATGGACATTGGGGCGAAAGCCTCCTCCTGAGGGCCATCCAGTGTATCCAGGCTTTTTACCGTAGAGGTAAATCCAGAAGGAAGTACCATTACCTCATCTCCAGGCTTGAATACCCCCCCAGCGACCTTTCCCGCATATCCTCGGTAATCATGATACTTATCTGATTGGGGACGAACCACGTACTGAACGGGAAAGCGGCTATCCACGTGGTTAAAATCAGAACCTACGTGAACGGTTTCCAGGGTGTACAGCAAGGTTCCGCCATCAAACCAAGGCATGTTCTCCGACTTGTTCACCACATTGTCACCTTTTAAGGCACTAATAGGAATATATCGAATGTCTGGAACGTCAAGTTTGGAGGAGAACTCGTCGAACTCCTCTCGAATTTTTTCAAATGCATCCTGCTGGTAGTCTACCAAATCCATTTTGTTCACACATACCACGATGTGTTGAATCTTAAGCAGGGAGGCGATGAAGGAATGCCTTTTGGTTTGCTCCACTACCCCATGACGCGCATCAATAAGAATCAGTGCCAGGTTAGCAGAGGAAGCTCCTGTTACCATATTACGGGTATACTGGATATGTCCGGGAGTATCCGCCAGGATAAACTTCCGTCTAGGTGTGGCAAAATACCGGTAAGCCACATCAATGGTAATGCCCTGCTCCCGCTCCGCTTTTAGCCCATCAGTCAACAAAGAGAGGTCCAGGTAGTCCGCTCCTCTTCTCGTACTGGTATCTTCAATTTGTTCCAGTTGATCTTCAAAGATTGACTTGGTGTCATACAGCAATCGGCCGATGAGGGTACTTTTGCCATCATCTACACTGCCGGCGGTGGTGAAACGGAGGAGGTCCATGAAAATTGTTGATGGTTAGGTTTTCGGTAATCAGTTTTCAGTGGTCGGTTTTCGGTGGTCGGTTTTCAGAAGTGGGTACCAATCTTCAGACTGAAAACCGAATACTGTAAACCGAAAACTTTCACTATTTTTTCTTTTGCTTTTTGGCCCAATTGTCTCGAAGGGTCACGGTGCGGTTAAACACAAGTTTGTCATCAGTACTATCAGGGTCAACACAAAAATAGCCTTTTCTGATAAACTGGAATCGATCTCCAGATGATGCACTGCCGAGACTCGGCTCAACCTTGGCAGTGGAAATAACCTGTAAGGAATCAGGATTGATAAACGCTTTGAAATCTTTGTCCTTGTGGCCATCTGGCTCTGGATCTGAGAACAATCGATCATACAACCTGACCTCTACATCCAGCGCTGTTTCCACAGAAACCCAATCAAGCGTACCCTTTACCTTTCGGTTTGCCTGAGGGCCGCCACTGCGCGTTTCTGGATCAAATGTACAATGCAGTTCCACAATGTTCCCCGCTTCATCC
>JBCDIQ010000280.1:0-8009 GCA_039024295.1 Bacteroidota bacterium
ATTTCCATAACACTACCTTCTTTCCATTTACACATTGAGGTTACAGAGAGTAAAGAGATTGCATAATAACCCAATTATGCAATTTTTATGAAGCAGTTATTTACTCTAATAGCTATTAATCTTCTGGTTATCAGCATTTATGGACAGAAAATCGCAAGTCCTACAGCTGGACCTTCTTCGGAAAAAGGCACCCTGGTGACCTATAAAAGAAACGGTTCTTCAGCAACGGATACGGTTTCCTTGGAACCTATATTACGCCCATTTTATCATGGGGTAGCTTCAGGTGACCCACTAACTGATCAGGTAATTATCTGGACCCGGGTAACACCGGAAGGAACAACTGGTTCCATTGAGGTAGATTGGCAGGTTGCCACTGATACCGGCATGACCAACGTGGTACAAACTGGTCAGTTTAGAACTGACGCAAGCCGTGACTATACCGTAAAAGTGGATGTGCCCGGACTTTCAGCCAACACGACCTACTACTATATGTTCAGCTACGAGGGACGAAACTCCTTGATTGGTCGTACCAAAACGGCACCAACAGGCACCCTGGAAGATCACCTTCGCTTTGCCGTGGTTTCCTGTAGCAATTACGAAGCAGGCTATTTCAATGCGTATGGAAGAATTGCTGATCGCAATGACTTGCATGCCGTTGTCCATCTGGGAGATTATTTTTATGAATACCCGGTAGACGTATATGGCGACTCGCTTCTATCCGCGAGTGGAGATCGCGCGCACGATACCGTGGAAACGATTACCCTTGAACAATACCGCAACCGCTATTCTCTTTACCGCCTGGATCCAGATCTACGTCGGGTACACCAGCAGCATCCATTCCTGACGATTTGGGATGACCATGAGTCTGCGAATGACGCCTACAAAGACGGAGCAGAGAACCATACCGATTCTACAGAAGGCTCATGGAACATCCGTAAAAATATTTCCAAGCAGGTGTACTTCGAATGGATGCCCATCCGGGAAAAAGTAGACTCTTCCATCTATCGTACCCTGAACTATGGGGACCTTGCCGACATTATCATGATTGATACCCGGCTTGAAGGTCGTGAGGTACAAATCCTGGACGTAACCAATCCGGCGTTATATGCGCCTACCCGTACGCTTTTGGGCAATACCCAGCGAGATTGGTTCTTGGACCAATTGGGAAATTCTACCGCAAAATGGAAGGTGGTGGCCAATCAGGTGATGTTCGCAGAATTCCATGTGGGCTGGGCAGCACAGATGCCCCAAACTCCGCAGGAGGTAGAAAGCATCTTCCTGGATATTTGGGATGGCTATCCGGCCGAGCGGCAGGCAATCCTGGATTTTATCGACACCTCTGGCATTGACAATGTGGTGGTGATTACCGGAGATGTACATTCCTCTTTTGCCTACGATGTAGCCGATACCGTTACGAATCCTGCAGCCTTTTATGCACCGGTTCCAAACTATGACCCTCAGACAGGTGCAGGATCAGTTTGCGTAGAATTTGTAACGCCTAGTGTTACTTCTGCCAATTTTGATGAAAATGTAGGGGCAGCCGCAGCTGCTGGGCTAGAGTTTCAGATCAATAATCCGCTCCCAATGACCACTGCCAACATCCCCAATCCCCACATGAAGTACAATGACCTGGACCGTCATGGGTATTTCTTGCTCGACCTCAAAAATGACAGTGCCCAGGCCAACTGGTATTATGTGGACAAATTGAATGAACCCAGCACGGTAGAAGCTTTTGGTGCAGGATTCTACACCAAAGATGGTGACAATCACCTGACTCGCGCCACCGGGGAAAGCCCTCAAAAGGCTGTTCAGGATATTCCTGCGCCGACAAATCCTCCCGGAAACACCGTTTCTATTGATGCTGGGGTAGAACGTTCCTTTGCCTTGCTAAATGTGTATCCCAACCCCGTTCAGGGACAGCTTCGCCTAAATTATGCACTTGCGAAAAAGCAGCAATTGCGAATCCGACTGTTGGATATCAAGGGAAAGGAAGTGCAAAACTTGTTTGAAGGTATACATGAGGCAGGCGTACACACCCTATGGAAAGAAGTGGAAAACGTAGCTCCCGGTATGTACCTCATTTCCATGGAATCCGAGAATCAGCAAATGATCCGCAAAGTGGTGGTTCAATAATTCTGATTCCCATTTCATAAAAAATTATTTGGCCGGAAGTTGCTCAGCAGCTTTCGGCCTTTGGTTTTTTGCTGGAAAATTTTCTTTCTTTGTCTACCACATCTACTGTTGGGGTGCCGAAAGGCTGAGATTATACCCATCGAACCTGATGCAGCTAGCACTGCCGAAGGAAATCAGTAGCCCACCTTTACCCCAAAGGTAGATGACGGTTTGTTAATACACATCTACCTATGCAACTCACACAACAAGTCGTTTTAATCACAGGTGCCGGTCGCGGACTGGGTGCTCAGATCGCTCGTAGCTTTGCCCGCGAAGGAGCCAAAGTAGTGCTGAATTACTATAAGAGCCAAGCAGCAGCCGAGGCCCACGTCCAGGAAATCGGAAAATCTGCACTCGCCATTCAGGCAGATGTACGGGACAAAGCTGCCGTGGAAAAAATGGTTGCACAAGCCCAGGTACACTTCGATCAGCCCGTTTCTACTGTGGTCAATAATGCCCTGGTTAATTATAAATTTGACTTAGGCACCAAAAAGGATGCAGCCAACATTAGCTGGGAAGATTACCAGGAACAATTGGAAGGAGCCGTGAAAGGTTCGTTAAACACTTTGCAGGCTTGCCTGGAAGGCATGAAGGAGCAGCAATTTGGCCGGGTCATCAACATTGGCACCAACCTGTTCCAAAATCCGGTGGTACCCTATCATGATTACACCACTTCCAAAGGTGCCTTGCTTGCCTTCACCCGTAACATGGCCAATGAACTCGGCCAGCACGGCATTACCGTAAATATGCTCTCAGGCGGCCTCCTCCGCACCACCGATGCAAGTGCTGCCACTTCCGCGGAAGTTTTTGGCATCATCGAAGCCACGACCCCACTTCGCAGGGTTACCACCCCGGAAGAAGCAGCAGATGCTACTCTGTTTTTTGCCTCTCCATGGGCACGGGCCGTTACCGGCCAAAACCTTGTTGTGGATGGAGGCCTCGTATTTAATTAGTTTTCGGTGATCAGTTTACGGTTTTCAGTAAGTAGGGGTACACTCCCCAAAAACTGAAAACCGAGAACTGTTGAGCGAAGCGAAATCCCGCGAAGCGGGGAAAACTGCCAACCTAACCCCTACCTCCTAAAACCTAACACCTATAACCTCATACCTACCATGCAATCCCTCACCCTTGGACTGGAATGGTTCAAAAACCCGGACCACACCCCGATATTCATTGCCCAGGAAATGGGCTGGTTTGCCGAAGCAGGCATAGACCTGACGCTCGTTGAACCCAAAGAGCACCTGGATGCCATTGAAGAAATTGCTCAGGACCGAATGGACATTGCCATTACAGAACCGATTCATTTGGTGGAAGACGTAGCCAAAGGCCATCAAGCCGTGGGCTTTGCGAGGTTTTTGCATACCAATGGAGGGGTCATGTATAAAAAAGGTGTTGGCATTGAACGGCCTAGAGACATGGTGGGCAAACGGGTGCAGTACCCCGGCGCGCCCGGTCCCGGCGGATTTGCGATTGTAAGAAGCATGATTGAAGCCGATGGCGGACCAAGACAGGCTGCGCTACAGCCGATCAACAACAGTTTTTACCACACAGATGCATTACTGGAAGATAAAGCAGATGTTGCAACCCTGGTGTTTTACAACTTCGAGTTGATTGAAGCGGCTCATAGAGGGCTGGATGCCGGCATGTTTGCCTTAAAGGATTGGGGACTTCCCGACTTCTGTCAATTGATCATGATCACAAGCCCTGAGAAATTGGCCGAGAAAAAGGACTTATTCCATAAGTTCCTGGCCATCCTAATGCGGGGAATGGATTTCATTCACCAGCATCCTCAAAAAGCCTACGAGATATACCTGAAAAGCATGGGCATCACCGAAGCGTCAAAGATTGACGAAGCCATTTTTGAAGCTACTGTTCCCTGCTTCACATACGACCTCATGATGAGCCATGACTACTACCGTCACCTCCAGGACTGGATGAGCACATACAAGTTAATTGAACACACACAGCCTGCCACTAGTTTTTGGACCAATGAGCTACTACCACTAGGATCAGGATAAAAATAAGAATTTGATTTGACGTTTAGGTTTTGAGGATAGGCAAGGCAAAAAATGTGAAGGTAGTCCCGAGTAATCTCGGGAAACATTTTTTAACGCTGCATAGGCTCAAATCTCTGATCCCGGCTAACCGGGGAGATCAAGTCAAATCAGTCCAATTATTTTTTGACTGATCCTAAGCTCCTGTTCCAGCATAATTTTTCAAAATTTCACTCTCAAATGAATCGTCCACAAGACTTATGGGCACTGGTTACAAAAGTACGAACCAATAGCCCTTTGGTACACAACATCACCAACTATGTGGTGATGAACAATACGGCAAATGCACTGCTCGCCGCCGGGGCCTCTCCGATCATGTCCCACGCAGAACAAGAAGTTCAGGACATGGTCAATATTTCCGGTGCCTTGGTGGTAAACATCGGAACGTTAAGTCCACATTGGGTGCAGGCAATGGACATGGCGGTAAAGAAGGCGGCTGAAACTGCTACTCCATGGGTTCTGGACCCAGTGGGTGCAGGCGCCACCCCTTACCGAAATGCCGTACTAGCAGACCTCATGGAGGCAGCGGCTCCTACAGTTATTCGCGGAAATGCCTCTGAAATCCGAGCCCTGAGGATTGCAGGTGCCAAAACCAAAGGGGTAGACAGTACCCACAGCAGCGAGGAAGCTACTGAGGCTGCTAAGAGCCTGAATGCGGATTACGGTTCAGTAGTTTGTATCAGTGGTGCGACGGACATAGTAGTTTCGGGCGACCAGATGGCGACTCTCTCGAATGGCGATTCCATGATGGGCAGGGTAACCGGAATGGGCTGTTCTGCAAGTGCACTGATCGGCGCGTTTTTGGCAATTGAACCTGATGCGTTTGCAGCCACTACGGCAGCCATGGCCCTGATGGGCGTAGTTGGCACATTGGCAGCAGGTCAGGCACAAGGCCCTGGCAGTTTCCAGGTCGCCCTGCTGGATCAACTGTACCAGGTAACGGAAGAACAATTCCTCAACACCCTCAAAGTTTCCTATGCTAAAGGGGAAAAAGCTGTATTTAGTCACGGATGAGGCCCTTTCGGAGCCGTTGGGTGTCATTCCAACGGTTGAGGAGGCCATCCGAGGGGGCGTACACATGGTACAGCTTCGGGATAAAACCGGAAGTACACGAAAACTGATTGATACAGCTAGTGCCCTGCTTAAACTCACCCGACCGGCGGGCGTTCCCCTGCTCATCAATGACCGGGTAGATGTGGCCCTGGCCACTGGTGCAGATGGGGTACACATTGGGCAATCAGACATGCCGTATCCCATGGCGCGCAAGCTCATGGGCCCCAAGGCGATAATTGGACTGTCGATCGAAACCCGACAGCAACTTTTAGAGGCAAACCAATGGGCCGATTTGGACTATGTTGCCTTGAGTCCGGTATATCCGACGTCTACCAAAAAAGATATCGCTCCAGCTTTTAGATTAGCAGGAATACACTGGGCCAAAGCCCATACACCTCATTATCTGGTAGGAATTGGAGGACTTGGAAATCACAATATTTCAAGTGCTTGTGAAGCAGGGCTGGAAGGAATCGCGGTCGTCTCTGCCATCTGTGGAAAATCGAATCCAAGGGCCGCCACCCAAGAGCTTATACAAAAATTATGTTAGAAAAGGCTACCCTTTTTCGTTTTTTCCCGTATTAAAAATAAGGATCTCACTGTAATTTTTTACAGATAAATTTCAAGCAATATTATTTTCTGGTTCATAAATTGATTACCAGATACAATATATTTATTGCCGTGTAGTGAGCGCGGCAGGTGTAATCCGAATGAAGAAACTTAAGCACATACTCAGCAGTAGCTTTTACTCTTTACCAGTTCAATTACTGGTAATTCAAATTCGGAAATATAAGCTCTTGCTGATCTTTTGGTTGCTTTTGTTGGGAATTTTATCGGGAACGATAGGTGACTCTCTTGGCCTTGGCTATTTGTTCCTCGAACCAGAATACCTTGGGAAAGAAAACTTCTGGAGCTTTTTCATTGTAGGCGCAACATTGGGGACATTTTTTTTCGCCTACATGATTACCATTTACATCAATGAAAGTTATCGGTTCCATTTTATCGCCCTAAACCGGCATCCGTTTGTTATTTTTTCGCTCAATAATGCCCTGCTGCCAGGGCTGATGTTGTCAATTTACCTCTACAGATTCACGGAATTTCACCTCTACACCAATGGATTTACGGCAGAGGTAGCAGAGAAAGTGGCAGGCTTGTTTATGGGAATGTTCACCACTTTTGTCCTGTTTGCCAGCTATTTCTTTGCCACGGGAAAAAATAGCATCCTAAGAACCCTGGGAGATAACCTGGAAAGAGAAATTGAAAAAGCGCGCGGCGGAAAAAACCGACGAATTATCCTTGGAAAAGCCCGTGCCAGCTACCGTACGCAACACCGAGTGGATTATTTTCTCAGGTCTCCCCTTAAAATAGAGGCAGTAGACAAACTCACGCCAATTGATTTTCGCCAGGTGGTTCAAGCCCTGAACAAAAATCACGGCAACCTCCTCCTGCTCCAAATAGGCACCTTTTTGCTGATTGGCGTGCTGGGCCTGATGGAGCACAATCCCCATTTTCAGGTGCCAGCCGGTGCCAGCATTATGCTGATGCTTGCCTTGATCCTGATGATCGCAGGTGCCATTACCTTTTGGTTTCGAAAACTAGGCGTGATTCCCATGCTAGTGTTTGCGGTCTTCATTTACCTGTACGACAGCACAGATTGGCTACATGAACAAAACCATGCGTATGGGTTGGATTATCAACAAGATCCGGCCTGCCTGGACCGGAAGACATTGGCAGAACTTTCTGACGAAGCCCAGTATGAAGCGGACCGTGTGTACACCCTCCAGATGCTCGAAAACTGGCGGCAGCATTACCAGCAGACGTATGGCTACCACCAACGACCTAAAGCGGTTATTGTCTCTTCTTCCGGCGGGGGATTGCGATCTTCTTTCTGGACTTTCTCTATCCTTCAGCAACTTGACAGCCTGACAGAAGGCATCTTTTCCGACAATATCCGATTGTACACGGGTGCTTCCGGTGGCACCATCGGCAGCGCATACTTCCGGGAACTATACGCCAGGAGAAAGGCAGGTGAAGTCATTCCCCTACATTCCAGTACCTATCGTCAAAATCTCTCCCAAGACCTGCTCAACCGGATTTCCTTCCGGGTATTTACCGATATTTTCCTGCCTAACCGGAAGGTAGAGGTAAACGGAAAAAAATACGACAAAGAACGCGGCTTCTCCTTTGATCAACAATTGGTACAAAATCTTCCTGAGTTTGCCGGACGTAAACTGGGCCATTACCGGGATGCAGAATTCAAAGGCCATGTACCTCCCCTGGTGTTGACCCCAACCATCACCAATCACAGCAGGCCACTGTACATCACCTCTAGCCCGGCTTCCTTCTTGTCGCGAAGTCACCGAATATCTGACCGATATTACTCTAAAGCGCATGGGGTGGAATTCAGGAGGATGTTCAAAGCCCACGAGGCCGACAGCCTGCTCATGAGCACGGCCCTACGCATGAATGCCACTTTCCCATTTGTGTTGCCGGTAGTTGAACTGCCTACCGAGCCGCCCATGCTCGTCATGGATGCTGGCGCCATTGACAATTACGGCACCCAAAGCGCCATCAAGTACCTCTATGAATTTCGGGAGTGGTTTGCTGCCAATACCGACATGGTGCTATTTGTCCAGCTCCGGGACAACTCCCGTGAAGACCCTATTGGGGATCCCAGCAAGCAAGGCTTCTTCAGCCGCTTATTAACGCCTCTTGGAGGTGGATATAATTCCA
>JBCDIQ010000281.1:0-8008 GCA_039024295.1 Bacteroidota bacterium
CGCTCATCGTCAATAACTTCTGTCGCATGGGCTACAACTTCCTCAATTGTTTGACCCGGAAGAATCCTGAAGTTGACCTTTGCAGTAGCTACAGTCGGCAAGATGTTGTCTTTCACGCCACCCTGAATCATGGTTGTTGCAGCCGTGGTCCTGATGGCCGCATTGGTAGTGGGCGATTTGCTCAATTGAGATATTATTACGGGCTTCAACAGCCACATATTTCCAAAAATCATTTTGTAGCCAAAGGACATTTCGGGAGCAGTATAGGTCAGAAACGTACCAAAAGGCCCATCCAGGTCAACGGGCATGGGATTGGCCTCAATTTCCGAAATGGCTTTCGAAAGAATTCCGATTGACGTCTGCGGAGGCGGCATAGAAGAATGCCCTCCCTCTCCTTTCACCGTTAGCTCAAGGGTGGCAAATCCCTTTTCGGATATCCCAATTAAGGGAGCAGGTACTTCAATTCCAGGGACCACCCCTTCGGTAACGACCATTCCCTCGTCTAACACAAACTTGGCTTTGACGCCACGGGTGGAAAGCAGTTCAGCTATTGCCTTTGCCCCTCTCCTACCCCCGATTTCTTCGTCGTGCCCAAAAGCCAGGTAGGTGGTTCTTTTGGGTACAAATCCTTCTTCTATGAGTTGCTCTACTGCTTCCATGATCCCCATCACCCCAACCTTGTCATCCAACGTACCCCGTCCCCAAATATAGTCGTCTTGGATACGCCCACTCATAGGCGGATAGGTCCATTTTTCGAGGTCTTCTTCCGGCACGGGTACCACGTCCATATGGGACATCAGCACAATGGGTTTCAAATCTGCGTCTGAGCCCGGCCAGGTATATAAAAGGCTGAACTGATTAACAGTGTCCTTTTTCAGGACAGAATCAATTCCAGGAAAAGATTCTTTCATTACCCGATGCAGGCCCCGCATGGCAGCTGTATCAATCTTGCCAGGAACAGAAGTGGTGTATTGCTGGACGGCTTTTGCCAACCTGCGAGAAGCAGACTCTACATTGATAGGGGGCGATGCTACTCCTAATTCCACCAGTTTTTGGCGAGAAGATAGCTGCGTTGCATTATAAATCATAAATCCTCCCAGAAGAATCAGGAGGATAAAGAGGAATATGAGGATCTTTTTCATGGGATGCGTGTTCGATGCTAACGCGGGAATTAGCCGTTGTTTACCGTAAATGATACTACGCAATTTTTGTCCCTCTGCAAAAAATCTGATGGTTATTTTCCCTGAAAACAGGAAGTCCGTGCAGAGGTGATTTACTTATGAAGAAAGGCTAAGCGGTACGGAGGCCTCTGATCTCAGCTTCTCCACAAAGTACATGTCAATTTCGCCCTTATTTTTGGCAAATACCTTTCCACGATACTGGCAGGTATATTCATGCTTTACCAGCTCATAGGTGTCTTGGGAAATGTTTACACGTCCCACTTCGCTCGAAGATTCTATTCTTGCAGCAGTGTTCACCGTATCTCCCCAAATGTCGTAGGCAAATTTTTGTATGCCCACAATTCCGGCAATAACAGGACCTGAATGCAGCCCAATCCTCGCCTCAAAATAGGGTTTGCCCATCTTTTTGCGTTCCTCCTTGAAGAAGGCCATGAACTGCTGCATTTCGAGTGCTGCCCGAACTGCCCTCAGGGCATGGTCAGGTGTTGGAACCGGCAGCCCGGCTGCGCACATGTAGGCGTCTCCTATTGTTTTGATTTTTTCGATTCCCTGCTTTTCCACGATTTTATCAAACGCCAGAAAACATTCGTGTAACTCTGCTACCAATTGAGTGTGGGTAAGCTGTTGGGCAATGGTGGTAAATCCCTTAAAGTCAACGAACAAGACCGTTACCTTCTCATATCTCCTGGGCGCAGGGTTTTTACCTGTTTCTTTGAGTTCTTCTGCGATTTCATCCGGCAGGATGTTTCGCAACAGCTCATCCGAACGTTGTTTGGCTGCTTCAATTAACTGGTTCTTGTGCTGAAGTTGTTTATTGCTTTTGGCCTCCAACCGAGTCCGGGAATAAGAATATCCCAACAAACTCAGCAACAACAGCCCCACGCCTACCCCAATCACAATGTTCCGTTGCTTTTCCTGCGAAAGCTTAGCATTCTCCGCAGCATCTCTTTCCTTCTGAAGGTTCAACACCTGGATTTGCTGCTCCTTTTTCTCGATGTCATACTCCACATACAAATCCTGCAACTGCTGAGCTTTGGCCGCATCCATGATGCTATCCTGTAGGACCTGGAATCGCTTATAAGTATTAAACGCTTGCCGATAATTCCCAGCCGTTTCATAGGTGCGGGCCATTTGTTCGAACGCATCCCGCATTCCCGCTTTTAATCCAATTTGTTTGCTTAACTCAAGCCCTCGCTCCAGG
Source organism: Bacteroidota bacterium (assembly GCA_039024295.1). Taxonomy (GTDB): domain Bacteria; phylum Bacteroidota; class Bacteroidia; order J057; family J057; genus JBCDIQ01. The sequence continues at coordinate 2,383 of JBCDIQ010000281.1, forward strand.
TAGGTGATAGAGGCGTTGAAATCACGGCTTTCTCTGGCGGCTTCTCCTAGGTCAATGAGCAGCCTGGCAATGCCTTCCTGGTCATGTTGCTGACGCTCCATTTGCAGGGCTTTGTTGAGTGCTTTCCGCGCTTTTTGCAATTCTCCTTCTTGCAGGTACAGTCGGCCAATCTGACGATAATGAGCTGCCTGACCAACAGCATCTCCCAATTCAACGTAGGTATCCTGTGCTTTTTGGTAATATTCCTCGGCCTGTTTAAACGCGCCCAGTTGCTGGGCGGAAGCACCCATATAGTTGTAAAAGGTGGCCTGCATGCGTTGTTTGCCTAACGCCTCGGCCATTTGTACCCCTTCTCGGAAATACCCCATCGCTCTGGAAGGCTCTTTTACATCATTTTTCAATATGCCTAACGACAGATAGGAATGCGCAATGGCACCTGAATCTTTGAGGGCTTTTCTAATGCGTAAGGAACCCAAATGGTATTCCATTGATTGAGGATAGTTGCCATCTCTCCAAAACACCGCACCGATGTTATTCAGAGAGCGGGCTATCCCTGCACTGTCCGGGATTTCTTCGCGAAGTTGAAGGGCCTTTTTGAAATACGGCAATGCTTCCTGGTGTTGGCCAAGGTTCCAATAACAGTCACCCAGGTCGCTATTGGCCAACGCTTCACCCGATTTATCAGCTTCTTCATGCGCAAGGCGCATGCCTTCTTTAGCTGCCTCCATGGCCAAAGCAGGAGCAGAACGTGCATATCGGTGGGAAAATTTTAGCAACTGAGATTTCCGGATGGCGGGATCGGGCTGCGCCAAAACTGCTTGCAGCAGGCTGTCTGCAGGCTCCACTTCTTGCCCGGGCAGGATATTAGCCTGAAGCAAAACGAGAAATATTCCCAAAAAACCAATCCGAGTAAACTTATCCATAAGAAAAACGGTCATGACGAGCTGGGCATCATGACCGAAAGGTAACTTTTTGCATAAATATCACAAACTGTATTCTTTCAGGTTCATTTATGAGCTATTTCAAAAATAATTTCCCTTGATACCGCGCGCCGTTGGGCAGCAGCACCTGATAGACATACAGCCCCCTTGCCCAATCCTCCAATTCGATTTCATGTTGAATCTCTCCCTTCGCAAATGGAATGTGCTTCACCATTTTGCCATCAACACTCACAAAGATAACTTCAAACGACTGGTTCTGAGCATCTGGCAAGCTCAGGTAAAGCTTGTCGTTGGCGGGATTTGGAAAAATGATCATCCCTGTAGAAGGCTCAACCCGGACTTCAATCACAGCTGAATAGGAAAATTCTCCATTCAAGTCCACCTGCCGAAGGCGGTAATAATGTGTCCCTGGAAGCATAGTTTCATGGGTAAACGAATAGGAAGTTGGTTCCAGGGTGGTTCCCGATCCAGGCATGGTTCCAACTTCAGCAAATGATTCTGCCTCCATTCGATGCTCAATGGCAAAAAAGTCATTTTGAGATTCACTTGCGGTTACCCATTCCAACAGGTTTCCAGTACCTGAAATATGGCTTCCTTCAAAGCTGCTCCATTCGACCGGGAAGGTGCAGTTACTTGAAGTGAGGGCTGTCATGGGAGAGAAACTGGAGCTAATTAAACAATAGGGAGAAGTACTATGTCCCATTTTGTAGGTTCCACCAGTAATATCTGTAGCGGAAAGCGTACGGACAAATTGGCCATTAAATAGCACATAATGCATCACCTCTCCAGAACTTATTTTATGTCCAAACCCATGTGCGTGCCCTAATTCGTGAACTGCGACAGATTCAAAATCATATTCTAATACAGTTGGTGCGCCACTATGGTTCCAAGTGAAACCTGTATTGGGCACTGGTCGAAAGGAAATGTCTGCGCTGTTAACGTACCAGACTGTGCAACCACCAACTGCACTACCTGAATAGAATGAATTTGCGCGTCCCAGTACCCCCGCAGGTAGTCCTGCGTTCCATAATACAGAACTTATCCCATCATCTGCAACCCTTCCAGTGGTTGAGGTGGAACTAATGGTATAATTTACAAAGGTATTACACCTCCACTCATTGAGGGCATCTACAAAATTAGCTTGAGCGGCTGCATCAGTATCCATGGCTGCACCACCGTTAGGTCCTGCTTCAGTAGAATTGTATTGAAACGTAAGTCCCCCGGTGGTATTAACATTTGCTAGCTCCACTTGCTGACGGATGACTGCAGGCTGCATGGAGAAGTTACTGTAAACATTTAGCACAGACCAAGGGATAGTAATATTTGCCGTTCCCAATGAGGTATTTGTTCCTCCAGTTTGGTCTATTATTTCCAAGGTTCCCGTACCTCCCTCCCGAGGAATCTGAACTTGAATTTGGGTATTGGTCCAGGAAATATAATCGGATTCATTTGGAACCGTAACCAAGTTTGCTCCTCCGTTATCTCCATTGGGAAAAAATACGTTGGTATTTGCTGGGGTTGCATCTCCAACCGCAGGTGTACCAAAACCTGTACCCGTAATAGTTAGGACGCGATCTGCCTCTATGGTTCCAGCACCATAATTCCCAGAAGTAGTAGAAATACCAGTGATCATTCGGCTAGCAGTTTGCCGTAGGGGGCGATGACTACGCGGCCGGAACTCCTCGCCCAATGGCGTGAGTACAGCTTCACCCGTCAGGTTGGCAATCATACCTAGCAAGGAAGCTTCTGACATTGGATCCAAGGTCAGGATGTCCTTGTATTCATTGAACTGGCGGAGAATCGTTCCTTGGGTACAGCCGTAAGCTTGTGCTTGCAGCAAGCCAGGCTCTGCAATGGCTAATTGAGGATCGATGACTTCCAGTCGTGAGTTTTCCAGGAAAACCACTAATTCTTGTCCTTCTTGTAATTTGACGGCCGGGAATACAACTTCTGCCTTATTGCCTACCACTCCCCCCGAAGCTACCAAGCCTACTTCCGTTGCTGGGCTGTGTCCTTTCAGATACGCCAATACTTCCAGCCGATACAGGGTATGGATGTTGGTGTGGGCTTCATTCCAATAACTGTGAGAAGTTCCCACCTTTACGAGCGCAATTGTAGGGGAGTTAGCTACCCGCTCTTCCAGAGATAGCGGAACAATTTCTGCGTGCAAGGAGGTGACTAGGGTAAGAACGAGAAAGATGACAGACGTTAAAATTCTCATACGGGAGAGATGAATGTTAGGGTTAGATAATGAGCATATACGCCGAATATTTCGGATCAAGTGGTAACAAAACGACCTAGAGGAATTACACAAGGTAGGCACCCTTACATGAATACATGCAAGAATTATCCAATAAATGTACAAATATCTCGCCAAATGTAAGGCAATCGGAACGGTTCTTTCTACCTTCGAATAGCAAAATAAAGAACCATCATGGCGGAAATTCTCATTGTAGGAGCTGGGCTCACAGGCTTATCAGCTGCGGTACATGCTCATCGACAAGGACATGAAGTCAAACTCCTGGAAGCAACCGATCGTCCGGGTGGTCGTGTAAAGACAGATCAGATTGACGGTTACCTCCTCGACCATGGGTTCCAGGTGCTGCTTAAAGCTTATCCAGAAACGCAGGCCCTACTGGATTATCGATCATTGGACTTGAAGCCTTTTAAGCCCGGGGCGGTGGTCATGGATGCCCGGGGCCTTCACACAATAGGCGATCCCAGCCGCAACCCGGGCATGCTCTTCCCTACCCTATTTTCGGGTGTGGGCAGTTTTGCAGATAAATTCCGGATGCTTACCCTCAAACTTCGCCTGACCAACACCGATATTTTTCGAATTTTCAGCCAAAAGGAGCCTACTACATCAGCTATCCTTCGGGAATATGGATTTGGAGAAAAGATGATTACCCAGTTCTTCCAGCCGTTCATGAGGGGAATCTTTTTGGAAAATGACCTGACCACTTCCCGCCGGATGTTTGACTTCGTCTTCAAGATGTTCTCTTCTGACGACACCTGTGTCCCCGCTCGTGGCATGGAGGAAATCCCCAAACAATTGGCTCGACGTATTCCTCCTGGAAGCATTCGGGTACATGCGCGGGTAAGTTCCATTGATGGGCAGGAAGTGGTACTCGAAAATGGAGATCGCATCCAGGCAGAAAAAATCCTGATCGCCACAGAAGGCAATGGGTTGGCGGAACAGTTCATGCCCAAACCCCTGCCTGCTCCTCATACGGTTACCTGTGTGTATTTCTCTGCTGATCATACACCCATATCTGCTCCCCTTATCGGCCTAAACGCCCTTCCAAATCCCTTCATGAACAACCTTGCGGTGATGAGCCAGGTATCTGGAGCATATACACCACAGGGAAAGCACCTGCTTTCGGCCACAGTTCTTGGAACACCAGAATTATCGGATGATGCCTTGGCCAACAATATACGGGAAGAATCTCGCCAGTGGTTTGGGGCTGCGGTGGATGAATGGCAATTATTGAAAGTGTATCGAATTCCGTATGCCTTGCCAAATCAGGAAACTGTACGGGACCATATGCTCCCTGCCGAGATGAAAGTGCGGGAGGGCCTTTGGCTGGCTGGGGATCACCAGTTGAATGGGTCTATAAATGCGGCTATGAAGGCGGGGAGGTTGGCCGTGCAGGCAGTGCTGGGGGGGTGAGTAGAACTGAACTTTGCCCGTCTGATTGTCAGCTACAAATGAAGATGTCGCTCCTTTGGAGCTTTTATTTTTGCAACCCCTTCCTACATAAATACCGCTCCCTCTGGGGTTGGTGGGAGTATACACTCCTTTTCAGGTTCCTACGCTCCAGAGGAGCGCGACCTTTGTAGCACAAGTTCCCCTTGAAACAGAAGCCCCAGCGGGGTGATACCTGAGAATTCATTATGGTCACCCTAGGTCCGTTTTGTGAAAATTAGGACGAGCAAAGAAATTTGTACCACCGTTATTTGAACGGCGTTTTCCTCTCCGATCAGAGATCTGAGGTACATCTTATACGCATCATGAGATTCAAATAACCTTTCACTTTCCAAAATCCATTTCGGTTAAAATTTTCCTGTCCCGACCTGGAGAACTATTGCCCCTAGAATAAACTGGATTTTAGTTATCTTTCCATTACATGACGCTACGACTCCCACCACTTACGCATACAATTCTGACGGGGCTCCTGCTTCTTCTGGCAGGGCCATTACTGGGGCAAAACAACGATTTCATGCTCAGTAAGACTAAGCATCCAGATAAGGAAAAGTCGTTCCAAAGAAGGTTGGAATTTTTAGGAAAAATTGGACTGGATACCGTTCACCTCACCCAACATCCTTGGTATTTTCGGCTTTCGACCCAAAGAAAAATCATCAGTATCTGGCAAAATTCTAAGGGCGTAGTTTCTGGAAGTTTTGTCATCTGGGTATGGGAAGCTGTAAGTGATGAACCACCAACCAACAGAATCTACCACGAGACCTATTCCATCCCTCCCCAGAGTGCTTCGAAAATCTTATCTATGGTTACCAAATCGGGGATCGAATACCTTCCTGATCAGTCCGAAATCCCTAAATGGCGAACAAGCCTCCTCCATGGGGTTTCTTTTTCTATCGAGATAGCAAACGATACGAGCTACTCCTATAAAAGTTATTGGAATCCTGGAGCACAAGATTCTCTGTATGAGGCGATCATTTTTACA
>JBCDIQ010000282.1:0-7982 GCA_039024295.1 Bacteroidota bacterium
ATCGCTTGTACTTTTGCCCAAACAACCACCTTTAATGTGTGGGATAGGCTCGGTTGGAGAAATGCGGGGTTAGTTGCCTTGGTTCAATCCGAGGACTACTATTTCGCTGTAGGAGCATATTCAGACCAGTATCAACAGAGAAGTGCCACTAATCCTTTTGTATTAAAGATTGACAAGTCTGGCGAAATAGTAAAAAGGCGGTTTTTACATTTTCCTAATACCAACATCTATTTTGATAATGAAAATGTTGTATTAGACAGAGATCAGAACATTGTGATTGCAGGTTATTCCTGTAATTGGAGCGACCCTGCTGGAGGGTGTTATCCATACCTGCTAAAATTTGATTCTCAGTGCGACTCTTTATGGTATAAGACTTACCCTATTTATAACCGGGCCTGGGGAGGGGATAACCACCCCCATGTAATGGTAGAAAGCGATTCAGGCTACGTGGTAGGGATGCGATCTCCTCAATCAACAGTAGGGATTGAACTCCGAGCCTACAGCTATGCGGGAGATATGCAGAGAAGGGTTTATATTAAAAAAGGAAATACCAATGTAGACATTCACTCCCTGGCTTTGACGGATTCAGGAACCATGATTGTGGGTGCCAGCATGGAAGATTTGAGCTGTCCTGCCGACCAAGGCCGCTATAAAGCCTATGTTTTTGAAGCTGATTCCAATGGCAATGTGCTGTGGGAACATACTTCCTCCGACCAAGGAAGCCATTTTGATACACAAGGGCTTTACTTAACGAGTGATGGGGGAATCGTATATGCATGTGAGCAGGGAAGACATGAAATAAGTCCTCAAGGCTACGATAACTATCGTTTTCGCCCCAAGCTGGTGAAACTAAACGCCCAAAAGAAGGAAGAATGGGCAATTGCACTGGATACCTTTGCGTACTGCTTTGAGCTAAGGGACTTGGTGGTGACCCGAGGGGAAGGTTTTGTGCTACTTGGCAGTTATTGCCATATAGATTTCAGCCGTCAAGGGTCTTTCTTCCAAGTATATCTGGCAAAGGTCTCTTCTCAAGGAGACAGCGTGTGGGCACGTAGCAATGCATTTGAGGAAGAGTCTGTAAACCAATACCTTTATTCAGGGGTAGAAGATTCGGATGGCGGGTTGGTGTTTGGTGGAGCAGCAGATATCAGGTATGTAAATATTCGTCGAGGCATTTCGGGCTCCTGGTGGGTCAAGCTAGACAGCATGGGATGTGAGGTTCCTGGCTGTGAACTGACCATTAGCAACGAGGAGGGACAAGATCAACTCGCTCAGGTTCAGGTGTATCCTAATCCTGCCAGTGATCGAATTTATGTAAATTTACCTGCTGCACTTCCCTATGCGACTTCTATCGAACTCTTAACTATAGAAGGTCAAAAATCTAGGGAAACAGAATTTTCCCCTCATAGTATCCATCATTCGCTCGACATTAGCGGATTAGCACCAGGCGTGTACATCCTTCGTTTACGTGGGAGTCAGCAAATGTTTACCCAAAAAGTACTTATCAAATGAACCATCAAAAAGTTATATTTCTAATAGGGATGTTATGGGGAACGCTGATAAGCGGAAATGCACAAGAACCCTATCAACGCATGATTTATGACGATGCCCACTGGATCGTTGGAGTGCGAGATACCCAATGGATCGGGCCAGTATTTCATACGCAGTGGCATGGCATCTATGAATATTTTATTTCAGGTGATTCCATCCTCAATGGAAAGACCTATAAAAAAGTCTATGCGCATAGCCTGAATTTTAAAAACGGTTTGCACCGTCTTTGGCGCCCCCCTTTCTACATAGCTGGGCCGGACTATTTTGAAGCCCTGGTACGAGAGGATACCGTTGCTCGAAAGGTATATGGAGTCTTTCATAAGACTTATCAAAATCGAGCGTCATTTAGCCTTAGCTATTGTACCCCTCATCAAGAGGAGGTACTGTATGATTTTTCCCTGCAAGTAGGCGATACCACCCAGTGGTGTGGGCCTTATGGAGGAATACATGACAGCTTATTATCTATCAGTTGGCAACCCCATGATACCGTGATTCCTATGGGAGGAGGGTATGGCATGTATGGCCATGATACCCTTAAGGTATACAAAACCAAACATAATACTTTCTATGAAGGTATCGGCTTCGAAGGGGGGTTCTTAGAAGCCAAAGAAAGGTATGACGTATTTGATCACAAATTGCGGTATTACTGCCGAGAAAAAGACGGTGGATGTCCGCGGACGTTGCTGCTCATCTCCAATGACGACCGCCTGGCCCCTGGACAGTGGAGCCTCTACTATGATGAACTGGCCAGCACCCTGAACCTTGACCTAAAGCGAACCCCCTTGACCCAGTATCCTGATACGTGGCAGTTGACGGATTTGAGTGGCAGAATGGTTCGCCAAGAGGCGGTTCAGGTTCGACAGGCTGCCTATACATTGCCTGAATTATCCGCTGGGGTGTACCTGTTTACCTTGAAGCGAAAAGGCAGGGTGGTGGGATATAGGAAGCTAGGGGTTAGGTGATGTTGGGGCATTTGCACCCTTGACAGGGTTCAAATCCTATCAAGGTTTAAGAGGGTTAAGAACCAACCGTGCCTACCTAAATATCACGCCCCCAACCACGCTTTGAAAGCTTTGGCTTTGTCCCGGCTCACGATCACTTCTTCTGTGGTAGCAGGAGTAAGCATTAACTTTAATCGACTGTTAAAATACGGATGAATACTTGTGATCGCATCCAGGCTACAGATGTACTGCCGGTTGATTCGGAAAAACTTGTCTGGACTTACCAGGGTATTCAACTCCTCCATTTTAAATTCCACGGGGTATTTATTCCCGTCCTGACTCACGAGATACACTACTTCATTGGCAGTAAAGAAGTAGGCCACCTCCTCCGTAGGGATGGTTCGGAACTGATCGCGCTTTTTGACCAGGAAACGTTTTTTATACGAAGGCTCACCTCCACCGCCCTGCTGGATGAGTTGTACCAATTCTTCCAGGTCGTGCTGTGTTTTTTGAGGGGAAAAGGAAGGGTAGAGATGCTTAAGCTTTCTGATAGCTGCTGACAGTTCATCCAGTTTGACAGGCTTCAGCAAATAATCGACACTTTTTACTTTAAACGCCTTGATGGCATATTCGTCGTAAGCAGTGGTAAAGATAATTGGGCTTCTGACAGGATGTTCCTCGTAAATCTCAAAGCTTAGACCGTCTGACAGTTGGATATCTGAAAATATGACATCAGGAGCGGGGTTTTCAGAAAACCACTTCCCTCCTTCATCCACACTTTCGATCACACCAATGATTTCTATACTGGGATCAGCTTGTTGTAAGAGCTTCTGCAACCGATCCGCTGCCGGGTATTCGTCTTCAATGATCAATGCCTTCATGCAACAGCAGTTTGTAATAAGGGCAGCCGCACGGTGAACTGCTCATCTCCATTTAATACTTCAATGCCCTGCTGGCCCAGGAGCCGGTATCGTTCTATAATGTTCTGGAGGCCCACTTTAGTGGAAGGCACCATCATTTTCTTTTCCTGCTTGTTGTTGGAAACATTGATGTGTGCCTCATCCCGGTAGATGCGAATTTTTAACGGCTTATCCTTGGATACGACATTGTGCTTAATGGCATTTTCCACGAGTAACTGTAGCGACAACGCAGGGATGTGTTCTGTGTATATCTCCGGATTAAGGTCAAGCTGTACTTCCAGGTTATCCCTGAAGCGCACCTTGAGCAAATACACGTATGCATGAATAAACGCAATTTCTTCCTCCAGGCTAACGGTGGCACGAGACCTGGTTTCCAGTACGTAGCGATATACATCAGAAAGACGCTCCAGGTATTTTTGGGCTGGCTCGTTCTGGAAGTCAATAAGAGAGGCAAGGGTATTCAAGCTGTTGAACAGGAAATGTGGATCGAGTTGCTTTTTCAAGGCTTCAAATTGGGACTGGAGGTGAGCATGTGCAAGGGCTTCCGTCTGACGGATGTTGGCTTTCCACTCACTGAAGAAATATACGCTTTCGTATACCATTGAGACAGCTACTGTGGGCAGCAAACAGACCAGTGCACCTATCAAAAGGTCATATTTAGTATCTATCCCCTCAAATACTCCGGACTGAATCATGGCAATTTTTAGGAGGATATAGGCGATGATGGTGTAGCTGATCGCCAAAATCGACTGTAGCACAATCCTTCTAGTAGTGTTGCTGTAGCCCGGTAGCCTCTTGCGAACCGTCGCAAGGATGAAGCAATTCCCTTCCCAAATCACTACCGTAAAGACTAACGAAATGAGCAGAGAGATTCCAGTATAGGTGAGACCATTGTTAAACAATCCATCAGGGCAAAATACAAGCGCACCAAAAAAACTGACGATTGGGATACCTACAAACCGAATGATCAGGTCAGATTTATTGGAAATTACTGAGGAGGATTCAGACATAGTGCTGGTTGTTTTGTGACAAGATAATGGAAATACCCAGCAAAATCCTGGAAAAATCAGGTGAACTGTAGAGAGAATGGGGCGAAGTGTAAGGGATTGAATCCTTAGGTCCCGAAATAGTCGCTTAGAACCTTTTTATAGGAATCTGAAATGATTGAGTGCCCATCAGGTACAACTTCATATCCAAAGCACCCCCCCAGCGCTTTATCACCACCATCGATAATTGAACTATGTACCGATTTAAGAATTACTTCCAGTGATTCATAGGCTAATTCATGGAGATACCGTGTTGAAATTAGTGGAGATAAATCACTGTAAATAATGAGTCTCTGACATGCCCAACCAAGTCCCGATAGTACGATGTACGGCTTAAAATTTAAGGTACTCGGCCAAAAATGGCGGAAGGCATTATCTTAGTTGTATAAGCGACCATTTATTTTTTGAACACTTACTGGAAATTCCGGGATTAAAGGTAGATGCTATCACTTATGAGCCGGGTCGCATTGTCCTGAGTTGTCATGTAGTTGCTTCCGACCATGTCTGCCCAAGTTGTGGTTCAAAGAAAAAGAAATCGATGAAGAGTTATGAACGTCGTCGAGTTCGAGATCTTGATATTTCAGGCAAAGAAGTCTGGCTAGACCTTCGAGTGCGTCAGTTTAGCTGTGATTGTGGTCGTTATTTTCATGAGCGTTTCGAGTGGGTAGCTCCTGGTAAGTGCCATACTCGACGTCAAGCCAAGTTTATCTTTGAGTGTTGTGCCAAACAACCTTTCAGTGAAGTAGGCGCGCTCTATAATATCGCTCCGAAAACAGTCGAACGGATTTACTATGAGTATGCTGAAGGGGTGATAAACTTACCTACTCGTTATGCTCAGCTAAGGAAGTTGGGTATAGATGAGTTGTCGCTGCGCAAAGGCAAGGGGGATTATTGCTGTATATTGGTTGATCTGGAGCGTGTCATTGAGCTAGACTTGCTCCCCGATCGAAAGAAAGCCAGTATAATTACCCATTTTGAGCAGCTAGGGCCAGATTTTTGTCAGCAGATTGAGGAAGTATGCTTTGATATGTGGGGCCCTTATGCCGATGTAGCCAAGAGATGTTTTCCCAACGCTCGACTTACCATCGACCGATTTCATGTGGTAAAAGCACTTAACGAAGTGCTAGACTCAACTCCTAAAGCCTTGCGCAGCCAACACCCTAAACAAGCAGCTTTTAAGTCATTAAAATGGCACTTATTTAAACCGCCTCACAAGCTCACAGACCAACAAACCCAACTGCTCGAAGCAGCCTTTCAACAAGCCCCTCAACTAGAACAAGCATACACCCTCAGGAATACCTTTCATGCAATCTTTGATCAGGCTAATACCAAAGAAGAGGCTAAAACATGGCTTAACCAATGGATCGAAGACGTCATGTTTACCCAACAGAAACAATGGGATAAATTCCTCAAAACGTTGGACAATTGGAAAGACCCTATCCTCAATTTTGTTGAGTCACGAATCTCTAATGCAGCTACGGAGGGACGCAATAACTTGATCCGATACGTCAAAAGAATATCATTCGGAATGCCTAATTTTAAACACCTCAGAATCAGAGTCCTTGCAACTTCCAGATGAGCCCGCTAAAATTGACCGAGTAACCAATTATTTACCTTATAATTTCGCATAGTCCCTGCCTTCCATGTGGTATTGTATACCCTTTCAAAAGCATGACTTTTTGGATTTTGAATAGCTGCTTTTATTTCATCAAGTGCTTTTTCCACTCCTTCCACTGAAGTCGCCTTATCAATCTGAGGCTCTGTCAAAGAGAGCACCCAATTTACACAACGAACTGGATCTAGTTTTACAAATTCTTTTAAAATTCCCCTTGTCACCAAAAAGTTTTCATCCTCATAAAATGAGTTCATCCTTATGATAGCCTTCACGTATACTTCAGGAGTCACGGTTCTTTTATTATAATAGGATTGATTTGATGATTACTCTCATTCACATCCTTCCAGCAATTCCCTTACTTCCTTATACGTCACAGGCGGCAACTCATTCCCCCAACTGCTGTTGATGTAATTCAGGATGCTGCGAATGTTGTCATCACTGAGGGCGGCATTTCCCGGCATGGCCTGACGATAGGTGACCCCGTTTACCACCATGGGCTGCTGGGCACCGTTGCGGATGAGGCAGGGAAGGGTTTCGCTGAATTTTGCTAAATAGTCTGCCCCTGCGAGTGGCGGATAGAGCTTAAGGTACCCCTCTCCATTTGCGCCATGACATTGGGCACAATGCTGGGCGTAGAGCTTTTCACCAGCACGGGCCGATTGGTTCCCTAAAAAGGAACGCATTACCACCAACAACAGGATCGCAACTATGGGGGCAACAAACCAGATGGCCTTTATGGAGCGCTTTGCAGGAGAATTACTCATCGAACAATTGAGGGATTTCCCGGATCATCTGATCTACTTCTTCCGGGCTCGTACCATCGTAATATCCACGAATCCGTCGTTGCTGATCCACCAGGATGAAAGCACCACTGTGTACGTAGCCTCCAGGCGCATTTTCATCTTCCATGGCACTGACCATGTATTGTTTGGCCATGTAATAGATGCTGTCTTTCGGCCCTGTCATGAGGTGCCAACGCCGCGAATCCACGCCGAGGTCTTCGGCATACGTACGAAGAACACCTACGGTATCATATTCAGGATCAAGGCTGTGGGACAAAATCTTGATGCGGTCATCTTCCAGGAACGCGTCATGTACCCGCTTCATTTCCTTTTTCATGATCGGGCAGATGGTGGGGCAACTGGTAAAGAAAAAGTCAGCAACATACACCTTATTTTCCACGACAGCTTCCGTGATGGTACTGCTGTCCTGGTCTACAAACCTGAAGCCAGGTACCGTGTAAGGAAGGGTGTCACTTACCGTTTTCCCATCAACCGTTTTCTCAACAATTTCACCAAGGCCCATGTAAGGCAATTTACGCGGCTCCTGGGTGGTATCATTTTTACATCCAAAAAGGATTGAAGCGAGAATAAGTCCCGCAAAAAGGGCGTTTTTCATGCTCACTTAACCAATATGTGATCAGGGTTGTTTGCTCACCAGTCCATTCGCTTCTTCGATGGCAGATAGCATGGAAGTCTTCACTTCTTCCACCTTTACCATTTCTCCTGTCAGGTATTCCATGATTTCTTCATGGCTCTGGGTAGCGGGATCAGGCTTTTCAAATTCCCGCATCCAATTCATCATACCATCATCCGCATTTTTCAAATTGGTGGCTACCTGCTGTAGCGTGGCGAGCATAGCTGAATCAGGGATAGCCGTACTGTCAGCTGTAAGCATGGTGATTTTAGAGCCAACCGCCTTTTCCAGTTCATGGATTTGCCCCATCTTAGGCATTACCTCGTCGTGAACCGCCATCACTTCTCCCATGAGCTTGTCCTGGAGTTCTTTCTCAGCAGGGCCACAAGCAGTAACCAATACACTACCCATCAAAAAGGTAAAAAGGATGTGAACGAAATATTTCATAAGGAAGCTTTTTTATTGTTTGCAGTGAAATAACAAAACAGAAGCA
>JBCDIQ010000283.1:0-7971 GCA_039024295.1 Bacteroidota bacterium
TATTGAACAAGCTCGCACGGCGAATGATGCCGTGTACCTCATAGCCTTTCTCGAGCAATAGTTCTGTCAAAAACGAGCCATCCTGCCCGGTAATTCCTGTGATGAATGCTTTTTTCATATTGGTCATAATAATCGGGAAATTTATGACTTTTCCCGAAAATGTTGAGTTGGAATGAATATTTCGAAAAGTTGACTTAGGCAATATCAAATTCAATGCCTGAAATCATTCTCACTAGCAAATAATTGTTTATTTATGAATTGTGGAAAACATATTAACAGAAAATGTTACCGACCCAAAAAGAATCAGGTTATAGGTTGTAGGGCTCAGGTGTAAGCATTTAGCTGGACAAAAATCTGGGAGCCTACACCCAAAAAGGAAAAGTTCCGTATATTAGACTTGAAAATACTGAATAAATCGCATGAGTGAGCTTCATCATTTTAAACGTATCGACATTGAACCATTCGCACGGATGTGGATTGACCGCATGGACCAGCGCGATAAGGCCGATACTTTGAGGGTGCTGAGCTTACTGGAAGCAGGCAGATCAGGAGATCCAAGCTTAAAACTGGAAAGAAAGCCTGCCCCTACTGGCAAAACGTTTGTTGCACACATCAACGACCATTACCGTATGGTGTTTGACCTCGAACGAGACAACCGTGCAAAAGTATGGGTGATTTTCTCCGAGCCCGCAAGGGCCTCCATGCAACAGGCTTCCCGTCATTAATCTCCAATTCACTTCCTTTTGAAGCATTTTTCTCAACTTTCTCTGGATGCCGCACAGCTCCGCAGAGAATTGTTGGAATATGACTTGCTTCTCCGGCAACACGAATCTCTCGATGAACGGAAGGAGTTACTCCCGTTTTTCCAAAAGCGTGAACAGCTAGCTGCCTCCCTGGGGTTTTTGGTCCATCCCAATATATTTACCCCGTCCCTACTGGCATTTGAATACGATATCTTTGGAGATTTTCGAGCAGATTTGGTCGTAGGTGATCCCGATACCCATGCTTACTGCTTTATTGAATTTGAAAATGCCAAGCAGGGCAGCATTTTGAAAAAATCTGCGGGGAGGTTTCAACCTGACTGGTCCAGTAGGTTTTTACATGGATTTAGCCAGGTTTCCGACTGGTTTCGAACGCTGGAAAACCAGACCAGAACAGAAACCTTCGAGCACCGTTTTGGAGCTCCTTCCATTGATTATATGGGTATCCTGGTAATAGGTAGGGACAGCTACCTGGATGCAGAAGGAAGGCGAAGGCTCACCTGGTGGCAGGATAGAACCTTGGTCAACTCCCGGAAAGTGTATTGCTTTACCTTTGATCAACTCCTGTTTGCCCTTCAAAAAAGCCTGGGAGGCATGATGGGTTAATAGATTGTATCAGAATTTCACCCCTACCATTCCATAGACACTTCTACCATCTGAAGGGATAATACCTGGGCCTGGGTAGCCCGTGGCACGACGAGTGAAATACATCCGGTTGAGCAAGTTGTTACAGCCTCCCTCAAATTGTAACCATTTCCAGGTATAAGCCAATGACAGATCTGCTATGTAGTAGGAAGGAATAATTCCATTTACTGCCGTAGAACTACGAATCGTATTGGTAGCATCCGTAAAATGTTCGCCTACATAATGAAATTGCCCCACCGCACGGAAAGATTTGTAGGTATAGGTAAGCCCCGTTCGCACCATCACTTCGGGAACTAGCTCAACTTTTCGATTCCGAATACTGGTATTATCGGTTCGGATATAACGAGCATCATTTAAAGCCATATTCACGAAAACAGAAAGCCCGGCATCCTTGTTCCAGCCGCGAAGGGCACGAAGAATATCGAATTCCACCACCACTTCTAGCCCATAAGTCCTGGAGTCAGCAATATTGGTACGGAAACGATAATCTAAAAATAGCGGAGGCTGGTCTGCACGTAGCAACAACCCGATCCGATCCGCATAGCGAAGGTAGTATAGACTTGCATCTACATAAAAAAGCCCTCTGATGTTTCCCCGGAATCCAATGTCAGCTGTGAACCCGCGCTCATCCTGGATCGTGGAGTCTATGATAAAATTAGGATTCACAATCCGGAGGTCATTGAAAGTGACTGCCCGGTAGTTTTGGGAAATATTCCCATAAAATTCGGTCTTGGTTCCAGGCTTGTAGCTCACGCCAACTCCAGCCAGCACAAAGGATCGGATACGCTCATTTTCTTCGTTAACCCGATTATCGACGATGATATTTCCCGCCATGTCTCGCACAGTTTGCCTGAAATACCCTTCGCCCCTGGTAAAGATATGTTCAAATCGTAGCCCTGGCGTAATGGTAATATGCTTTCCAATGGGGAAAATATGTTCGGCAAAAGCGGCAAAATTGGTGCTCGGGAAAGTATAATCAGAGGCTTCCAGGTTTTCAGGATCCTGGTAGAAGAAATCTGGCCCGGATTCATTGGTGCCATCGCCCTGTCGCTGTTGGGTACGTCCCCGATAGATTCGCGTGCCCACCACAAATGCAGCGGTAGTATCTCCCAATCGGTACCGATGAATCAACCGGGTTTCATTGCCTACATTCAGGTAATCATCACTGATAAGGGTCCGCCCATTCATCAAATCGGCCACATTTATTCGTTCCAAAACCCCTAAAGCTTCTCTTGAGGAATTGTTGGAAAAGGTCCGAACGTTAAGTTCAGTTTTATCTGAGAGTTTGTAGTCCACTATTAGAGCAGCCAAGTTCCAGGTTACCTTAAACCAATTACGGGTCCGAAGAGATTGGCGGGCATCCTGGTTAAACAAGGCATCGGTAAGTCCGCCGGGTTGCTGGGCGAGGTAATACATATGGGTGTATTCCCCTCGAATGGAAAGCCTCGGAGAAGCAGAAAATGTGACGGAACCGTAGGCCGCATGGTTGTCAAAATCAGAATTGGGACGCCAACCATTTCCTCGTTTGTACTGGTAATAGCCAAAATACCGAAATTTTCCTTTGGTCCCTCCGATGCTGTTGAAGCTGTTAAAAAAACCAAAGGACCCCAGGGTTTGGCGCGATTCCACCTCAACAGGCTTATTTCGAGGGCCATCTTTCATCACAAAATTCACCATACCCCCAAACTGCGTCCCATACTGAAGGGAAGCTGCTCCGCGGACCACTTCAATTCTATCAAGGGCTTCTACTGGAGGGGTGTAATAGCTTTCGGGGTACCCCAAGGCATCGGCACTGATGTCATAGCCGTTTTGGCGGGTATTAAAGTTAGAAGTACGGTTGGGGCTTAGCCCTCGCCCACCAATGCCTAACTGCAAGCCTGAGCCATCACTTTCCCAAATATTTAGTCCCGCAACCTTCGCAAAGGTCTGACGCGCATTATTGGCAGCTTTATTCCCTACCACCGCATCCAGGCTAACCACCTCCGTTTTTTTCCCTTCATAAATCGCCGTTCCCTCAATGCCTTCCAATTTACGGATGCCAAATCCGCCCCCTCCAGTGGCCTCAAAGGTTACCTCATCGAGTTCATACGTAAGGGATGAAAGTTGGAAACTGAGCGTATTCTTTTCAGAACTGAGGGTTATTTCCTTCACCTGGGCTTCGTACCCTTCAAAGTAGGCCGCCACAGTGTAGGCACCTTGCTTCAATCCTTTGAACTGGTATTGCCCAGTATTTGTCGTTAAGGTGCTGAACCCATTTTCTTTGATCACCACTGTTGCCCCCGGAACAACTGTACCAGAATCTGTCAGCACACGTCCCGTAAGACTTACCCTCTGCCCAAATATTTCTAAAGGAAAAAATGCCAGCAATAGCAACAGGCAACTACCTCCATAGAACTTCAGGCCAGAAGAAATCATTTCGATGTTTTACTTTTGGGTAAGCTTGTTTTTAGGGTCTTTATAAGGCAGAACCCAATCTTTTTGTTTCCACCCATCCTGGATTTCAACCAAATTCACCTTCGGGTCTATGTACAATCGGCTGGGGCGCCCGTTGAGGGTTACGTATACCTCCGCTCGGACTTCAGGCTCATAAACCCCTTTCTCCGCATAGTGCTCAGCAAGGAAATGGGCATACTGAAGGATCATATCTGGCTGCATGGCCATCTGTTTTTCCTGGTGGGGGTTGAGGAATTCAGAATTGTCTACCACTCCCTCACGACCAGTTTTGGTATCTTTCACATAAAAAAGGGCGGTTCCAGCCTTTTCCATCAGCATGACCCGCCAGGAAAACCGATACCCTTCTTCGTTCCAGAATAAATTGCCATCATAGAGCAAATATCGCCAGGGAAAAAGCAACTGAAAAACCAGATAGGTTCCCAGTATCATGCCCCATACCCTTGGTTGATAGGGCTGCCAAATTTCTATTGACGTATTCTGAGAAAGGCGCAGCCAAGCGCGAACTTTCCCTTGCACCTTTTCATGCCATTGGGGAGAAAAGAAGATGGGCGTTAACGCGATCATGACCAAGGGAAAGACCCCTATCTGAAAGAGGATGCCCGTCATGACATGAAACACGATGACGGCAACATACGCCAGTGCCCGGGTAGGTTTCCATAGCAGAAAAAAGACAATGAACGTATCGTATAGCATCCCAAACCAGCTAAACAAGAAGGCTGTTGCCTTGTACCGCATGGCCCATCCGATCAGAGGAAGATGGTCATGGGCCGGTAACCAGATACGAAGTGGCATGGCTTCCATCAGCCATGCATGGTTGATCTTGGCCAGTCCGGCGTATACGTAAACAATGGCCAATTGAAGCTGAAGCAAGCGAATCACCCATGCAGGCACTTGTTTTCTTTCAAGCGATGGATTGAGCCAGACATCAAGGGAAAGTCCCCTGTTTGCCGGCAAAAATACCATGATCAGGCTCACAATGCTCACGAAGTAGTAGTGATTCAGGTAATAGGTGAGATCGATCAGCTCACAGTAGGTGAAACACAGAAAATACACCAAAGCTGCAACCCTGTATCGAAAGCCCAACATGATGCCCAAAGATCCCAAGATCATCAGCACATGAACAACGTACATCCCTACGGCAGGCAGGGGTTTCACCCAATTGAACCCAAAGTAGGTGAAGTGCATCATTGGGTCCACAAAGTGATTTTCCACCCAGCCCATGTACATAAACCGAAGGGTGCTAAACAACATCAACGCCCCAAAGGCAATGCGAAAGCTTACCAGTGGGGCAATTGATAGGGGGGATGTCAGGTGTCTGCGCAAGGGAGGTATTGGGTATTAGCCTCTAGGTTTCAGGTATTGGGGTTTTCCCGCTTCGCGGGATTTCGCTTCGCTCAACAGTTTTCGGTTTTCGGTTTTCGGTTTTCGGAAGATGACGCTGAATCCGAATTAAAAAACTATTTACTGTAAACCGCCTACCGTAAACTGAGAACTTCCTCCATCAGTCTCCATCACCACTGTCAAAAGTAATCGCAATCCCTAACAAGGACGACATATCACTCTTGAAAAAGCGAGTCAACCGTTGGAGTTCAGTATGATAGGTATCGGCTTCTGTTGAATTACTTTCCACCAATTCCCGCCAGGTCTGATTGGCCGGAAGGGCTTGTTCGGCTTTCTTGACCACTTCAATTTGAGCCAGGGTGGCGTTGTACAAATCTTCACCTCCTACCACAGAACGAAGAAAGTCTGCCAACCCAGGACCTGTTGTCCCTTCGCTTTCGCCTTTGTAAATCCGCTCTACAGAAGCAAAGTTCAGCTTAAACATTTCCTTGGACTGACCGCTGTAAAGTGCTTCTACATTTTGGGGTTCAGTTTGAGTTTGGCCTGGACGCTTACCCAAAGGCAAGCCCACCTTAAAGTTTTTAACGGCTTCAAAGTTTTTGACAAACTCGTTGTACAAAACTGCGGTACTACTGCCTGCATCTGTGCCTACACTGGCTACAAACTCAGCACGGTAAGAATCCCATCCACTGCGGGTACCTGAAAGGGATTCAACGATGTTGCGCACAACTGACCGGAGGTAAGCACGGCGGTTGGCAGACTGCGCCAATTGAGTAGCTGCATCAGTAGAAAAAAGCAAATATTCTGCGGTCAGGTATCCGCGGGTATCACGGTCAAAATTGCCAAAGGAGGTATCTCCTGCAGCAATGTAGGCCTCAGTAAGGTTGGCGTCTACTGGATACGTGCCAATATCCTCCAACAGGGTTCCAAATGAGTTTTCAGCAGGGCCAAAGTTGTATGCACTGGTAGATTGCCATGCGGAATACGCCTCGGTCCAGGCTGTTTGTGCTGCTGGCAGGGTCTGAGCGGTAGGATTGGCGAGAAAAGTATTGATTGCTGTAGCCAAATCAGATGCCTTACTGATAGATGTTTCATAAGCGGGAACGATCAGGTTATCAGCATAGTTAGCCAACATCACAGCTCTGTCAAACTCTGTGCTTGTGGGCTCATCATCATCGCTGTCATCGTCACAGCCAGTGATAAATAACAAACCTGCAGCTAACAGAAGGGCTAATATATGTGGGAGAAAAGTAGTGGGTTTCATCGGTTAACTTTATTTGAAAAACAGGCCCTCTTGCGGAGGACCTGCTGGCATAGATTTCAAAAAATGAAATAAAAAACGATCAAGATATTTTAACAACTCTTCACTCTTATTATCTAAAGGAAAATAAGAGCCAGAGGTCAATTAACGATCTTCTTCATTGATGAAGTTCAAACGGAAATCTTCAATCTGCTGATCAGAGAAGCCATAGATCATTTTGATTTCGTCAATCACCTCTTGAAGTGGAGCAAGAGTTGCAGGGGTTGGATCCCTGTGGAACTCATAAGAAGTAGGGGTACCATTCATTGGCGCTTTCATCTTCATCAGAAGTGCATCAATTTGAGCATCCGTGATCACACGGTAATTGGGGTCAATGGTACGCCATCCGTGAAGGAAGCCAACACCTTCACTGTAAGAGTGCATAGCACTACCAATTTTGGTAAGGTCTGTGTTGTCATAATCAGAAGCACTCAGCTTGGTGATGGTGGCTTGGCAATAATTTACTACAGTCGCCATTTGGGATTCTTCCCACGCGCGCTGGAGTTCGGCAATCGCCTCTTCCTTCTCAGTTGTAAATACAGGGTCAGCAGAAGTAGCGGCCTGTAACTTGATCAAGGCATTCTTGATTCGGAAATAAAGACCATTTGTGTCATCACCTTTTGTACGACGACCAGCATAGGTAGCAGCGAAACCATCTGGATTCATGTGCTTGTCACCATTGTTACTTGCAGGAAAATCAGGGTGAGAACCGAAAATCTTCAGAATTTGATCAGAAGTAGCAGCAGTCTTGTCTCCTTTCATAAGGGTTACTGCATGGTTGTACAGGGCTGCACCG
This sequence comes from Bacteroidota bacterium, assembly GCA_039024295.1. Lineage (GTDB taxonomy): Bacteria > Bacteroidota > Bacteroidia > J057 > J057 > JBCDIQ01. Next base: position 7,298 of record JBCDIQ010000283.1, read on the forward strand.
AAGAGTCCTTTTTCAACCAGCTGCTCAATCTCGATACCATTCTCGTCAAGGAGATAAGCACCTGCAACTCCGCCTTCGCCGGTTACTGCAGCAGGGTCATAGGCTCCGCCACTTGCAGCAGCGAGCTCATCTAACCATTTGTCTGCTCCCTGGAGCTTTCCTTTGTAATAGTCAGTTGTGACAGCTTCTAATGTTCCAGTATAAATACCGTCAAGAGCGGCCTTTGTAACAGTTGCACCAGTTCTACCTTTCTTCATTTCGGATGAAAGGTTACTTAATTGTGTGCGAACTCCAGCTTCGGTTGCGCTGTTGGCGTCAAAGCTGGCAGCATCATAGCTAGATGGAAGGACAAATGCCGCTGGCTCGTCACCATCGTCATCGTTGTCACAAGCTGTAAAGAGAAACGTACTTCCTAATAAGAGTAGGAAAAGAATTTTAAAATAAGAATTAGGTTTAAGCATGGTAAAGCTAAATTTGAACTTGGGTTAACTAAATTAAGACTAATTCTATATAGGTGTTCAAATTCAAAATTATGGCTGCAGTTTTGGGTTGACAATACCTAAAATTGGGTATAATGAAATAAAGACATACCTAATTCGGGTTATAAACAAAATGTGTAGTTTGTCTATACCTGAAAATATTTACTAATAAGTATCTGAAAATCAAATGACTAA
>JBCDIQ010000284.1:0-7894 GCA_039024295.1 Bacteroidota bacterium
CTTTTTTCCCAATTACCAATTTTGGTGCGTTTGCCCTAGACTTATGTAAAGCAGAGAATCTTCCTCAATTATTTTGCCGTCAAACTTCGACCTAAAACAAAACCCTGACAAGGATTAAAACCTTGTCAGGGTGGTATTTTTCAAACTGAAAACCGGAAACTGAATGCTAGTACCGGTAGTGCTCAGGCTTGAATGGCCCTTGCTGCTCTACACCGATGTAGGAAGCCTGATCTTCAGAAAGCTCTTCAAGCTCTACGCCGATTTTGGCGAGGTGAAGGCGAGCAACTTGCTCATCGAGGTGCTTGGGCAGGGTGTACACTTCGTTGCTGTAGTTTTCGTGGTTGGTCCACAACTCGATTTGCGCCAACACCTGGTTGGTGAAAGAGTTGGACATCACAAATGAGGGGTGACCGGTAGCACATCCCAGGTTTACCAGACGGCCTTCAGCCAGTACCAGTACATCCTTGCCATCTACGGTGTACTTATCCACCTGAGGTTTGATTTCCACTTTGGTGTCTCCGTAAGTGCCGTTCAACCAAGCCATGTCGATTTCATTGTCAAAGTGACCAATGTTACATACAATGGCTTTGTCCTTCATGGCGCGGAAGTGCTTTTCAGTGAGGATGTCTTTGTTGCCAGTAGCAGTCACGACAATGTCGGCTTCCTGTACGGCAGTCTCCATCTTCTTCACCTCGAATCCGTCCATAGCGGCCTGAAGGGCACAGATAGGATCAATTTCGGTAACGATCACACGTGCCCCAGCTCCCTGGAGAGATGCTACAGAACCTTTACCTACATCCCCATATCCTGCAACAACGGCGACTTTGCCAGCCATCATCACATCGGTAGCACGACGGATGGCATCCACACAGGATTCCTTACATCCGTACTTATTGTCAAACTTGGACTTGGTTACAGAATCATTGACGTTGATGGCGGGTAGTGGCAGGGTTCCGTTGCGCATGCGCTCGTACAGACGGTGAACACCAGTTGTGGTTTCTTCACTCAGTCCACGGATGTCGCCTACGAGCTCAGGATAGCGGTCCAACACCATATTGGTCAGGTCACCTCCGTCATCAAGGATCATGTTCAATGGCTTGCGGTCTTCTCCGAAGAAAAGGGTCTGCTCAATACACCAGTCAAATTCTTCTTCTGTCATCCCTTTCCAGGCATAAACAGAGATACCTGCAGCAGCAATCGCAGCAGCAGCGTGATCCTGGGTAGAAAATATGTTACAAGATGACCAGGTCACCTCGGCGCCGAGTTCAACCAATGTCTCGATCAATACAGCGGTCTGAATGGTCATGTGCAAACATCCAGCAATCCGGGTTCCAGCCAAAGGCTTGCTTACTCCGTACTGCTCCCGCAACGCCATCAGCCCTGGCATTTCTGCTTCAGCAAGTTCGATTTCCTTTCGCCCCCATTCAGCAAGTGAGATGTCCTTTACCTTGTAAGGAATGTAATTAGTGGTTACTTGAGACATGAATAATGAATCGTTAAAATGATATTAAGGTACAAAACTACGGTTTATCAAATCCTTTACAAAACATCGGCCTGTTATATCTTACGAGCTGCCGAATTAGGTTAGCCGCTCAATTTTCCTAATCAAATCAGGTAGCTTTTTCAAGGCTGCTTCCATTCTTAAGCGGTGCCTGAGTTCCACGGCCATCATTCCCAGGTACTTTTTTCCGCCTTCCAAAGAAGACTGGACACCCGTTTTACCCATCACCACAGCACCTTTCCCAATTGTCAAATCTTGGGTAATTCCGGCATGCCCCCATAAACTTACCTCGTCTTCAATTGTTACAACCCCTGCAATGCCTACCTGGGAAGCAATCACACATTTTTTCCCAATGATGGTATCATGGCCAATCTGGATCAGGTTGTCTAGCTTGGTCCAGTCTCCAATCATGGTGTCGGCAGTTACCCCACGGTCAATGGTGCAGTTACACCCAATGTCCACGTGGTTGCCCACAATCACACGCCCCTTGGTAAGCATTTTATCCCTGCCATAGGGCCGGGCTTTAAAATAGAATGCTTCACCACCTAAAACAGTCCCCGATCCTATACAACAATCATGCCCGATCGTGATGTGGTCGTACAGGGTCACGTTGGCATGAATTAACGAATTTGACCCAATATGTACGTGATTTCCAATCACACAGTTGTGGCCAATTTCAGCTCCTTCTTCAATGACCACCCCTTTTCCAAAAACCACATTATTTCCCACCTTGACCCCTGCTCCCAGCACGGGCTTTCCCACTTGATCAAGTGGCTGGCGAGGAAAGAAATGTTCGTTAAACCGGTTGAAATCCCGGAAGGGGTCATCACTGATTAAGAGCCCTTTTCCCATAGGTACCTCTACCTGTTTATTGATCAAAATTGTGGTAGCGGCACTGGTTAAGGCTTTTTCATAGTATTTTTCTACATCCACAAACGTCAGGTCTCCTGGTTCTACCCGATGGATTTCATTGAACCCTGTTACCAGGTGATGTGCCGGGCCAGCAAACTCACAGTCAAGAAGATGCGCTGCTTTTTCTAGGGACACCGGAGCAGAAAGTTTCATGATGTTGAATTTTTTTATGACAGATAGAGGAGCAAAATAGACCTTTATTTCATTTTCAAGAAGAAAGAAACTTTTATTTGAGGGGGAAAACAGTAGGTAACCCGCTATAAAATCCCAGGCTGAGCGAGAATAGTCTCACCCATGAACATATATTCATATTTTAATTTTATCAGATAAAAGAATAGATTTGCTCCCCGTAAATCCACAAGAGCCACATAAAAAACTCAACATTCATACCCGTTGATGTTACATTATAACCTACCTGATTAATGGAAAATTTTGTTTACCTGATTCCTCTGCTCGGCATTGTTGGTTTAGCCGTAATGGGACTTCAAGCTTCCTGGGTTTCTCGCCAAGATGCTGGCGATAACAAGATGAAAGAACTCGCTGGCTACATAGCCGATGGTGCCTTAGCCTTCTTAAAAGCTGAATGGAAAGTACTTGCCATCTTCGCAGTAATTGCAGGTGCATTACTTGCTTACTCTGGGACTCTGGTTGAGACTTCCAGCCCGGTCATCGCTATTTCCTTCCTGATCGGTGCATTTTTAAGTGCCCTTGCAGGATACATTGGCATGACCATAGCAACAAAAGCAAACGTTCGTACGACACAAGCAGCCCGTACCAGCCTGTCCAAAGCCCTGGATGTTTCCTTCCGCGGAGGCATGGTGATGGGACTTGGTGTTGCTGGACTTGCCGTACTTGGGCTTGGCTCGCTCTTCATAGTGTTCTATCAATTGTATGTGACCAGTACCGGAGCCGCAACCAATGGCCTGCAAATGGAGAAAACGCTAGAGGTACTGGCTGGATTCTCCCTGGGAGCAGAAAGTATTGCGTTGTTTGCGCGTGTTGGCGGCGGTATTTACACCAAAGCTGCTGACGTAGGTGCTGACTTGGTTGGAAAGGTTGAAGCGGGTATCCCTGAAGATGATCCTCGTAACCCTGCGACCATTGCTGACAACGTAGGCGATAACGTGGGGGATGTTGCCGGAATGGGGGCTGACCTTTTTGGATCCTATGTAGCTACAATTTTGGCTACCATGGTACTCGGCCGCGAAGTTATGATGGAAGGGGCAACGGCTCTGGTTGACCAGTTTGACGGAATTTCTGCCATATTGCTTCCCATGGTCATTGCAGGTCTTGGCCTGGTTTTCTCCATCATTGGAGGTCTATTTGTGCGGGTAAAAGGTGAAGATTCCAATGTCATGACAGCCTTAAACATTGGTAACTGGGGCTCAATACTATTGACGCTGGTTGCTTCCTTCTTCCTGGTGAATTTCATGTTACCTGAAGGCACCATGGAAATTCGTGGAGAGACTTTCACTCGAATGGATGTCTTCTACTGTATCCTCACAGGATTGATCGTTGGGGCATTGATGTCCCTGATCACGGAATACTACACTGCTATGGGCCGTGGCCCTGTGAACAGCATCATCAACCAGTCTTCTACTGGGCATGCGACCAATATCATCGGTGGCTTGGCCGTGGGCATGCAATCTACCTTGGTGCCTATTCTGATCTTGGCTGCTGGTATTTTCGCGTCTTTTGAATTTGCCGGACTGTATGGAGTGGCAATTACCGCCGCTGGCATGATGGCAACCACTGCGATGCAATTGGCGATTGATGCCTTTGGGCCAATTGCAGATAATGCTGGGGGTATTGCCGAGATGAGCGGTCTGCCTGAAGAAGTTCGTGGTCGTACCGACAACCTTGATGCAGTTGGTAACACCACCGCCGCTACTGGAAAAGGATTTGCTATTGCTTCCGCTGCTTTGACCGCACTGGCACTCTTTGCTGCCTTCGTTGGACTTGCAGGCATTGATGGAATCGACATCTATAAAGCTGACGTACTCGCCGGGCTATTTGTAGGGGGAATGATTCCGTTCATTTTCTCTTCCTTGGCAATTGCTGCCGTAGGCCGCGCAGCCATGGACATGGTAGAAGAGGTTCGTCGTCAGTTCAAAGAGATTCCTGGCATCATGGAATACAAGGCCACACCAGAATATGAGAAATGCGTGGAGATTTCTACCCAAGCTTCTATTCGTGAAATGATCTTGCCTGGTGCGATTGCCTTGATTACCCCTGCACTTGTTGGATTTCTGTTTGGTCCAGAAGTGTTAGGTGGCCTGTTGGCAGGTATCACTGTGAGTGGTGTTTTGATGGGAATTTTCCAGAACAATGCCGGCGGTGCATGGGACAACGCCAAAAAATCCTTCGAAAAAGGAGTTGACATCAAAGGCGAGACTTTCTATAAAGGTTCAGAGCCCCATAAGGCATCTGTAACCGGTGATACTGTAGGTGACCCTTTCAAAGATACTTCCGGCCCTTCCATGAACATCCTGATTAAGCTTACCTCAATTGTAGCCTTGATCATTGCGCCGCACATCAATCCTAATAAGGATGCGCATCATGCTCAGGAAGTCCTGCCTATCGTGCCTGAAACCAAAATTGAAGTTCAGGAGGAAGTACAGCCAGAAAATGCAGCTATCCTGGAAGAAGATGAGACAGTAGTTGTTTGGAAATAGAGATAAGTTGACGGTTATCGGCTGGCAGGTATCAGTTGTATAACTTGAGCTATAGATTTTGAAGGTCGCCAGTTGGTGGCCTTTTTTGTTTTAGGCTTAGGTATAGGAGGAGCTTTACATGTGTGAAAAAGTAAAAGGGGAAAAAGTATTTTTGACCTCGCCCTTATGGGCGGGGCCTTTTTATTACCTAAACATAAGCAAGATAATTTTCGAAGTGGGATTATCTCTACTGGTCGAGCAGATAAACTACATGCAACATAGTTGCATCTGTAAAAAGATCAGTTATTTTTGTAAGTAGGTTGCAACATCTGAATTTATTATGAAGGTTCAAAAACGATGGTAATTTTGAATTGCTTGTAGGAAGCATTTAGAGGCCTCAAATTCATTCGGCCAAGGCAGCTAGATAAGATGATTAATAAGCTTTAACGATCAATTGCTTTGAATAAACCTGTCACCATTCTCACTGGATTCTTGGGAGCTGGGAAAACGACTTTTCTCAACCACCTCCTGGAGCAAAACAAGGATATACGATACGCCATCATCGAAAACGAATTTGGCGAACAGGGCATAGACGGTGAATTGGTCATTCGGCCTGATGAAACCATCGTTCAGCTCAACAATGGCTGCCTCTGTTGCACCCTCAATGACAATTTGTATGACATCCTCAACCAATTATTTGAAAGAAGGAATGAGTTTGATGAGATCATCATCGAGGCAACAGGAGTCGCTGATCCTACGGGACTTGCAGAGCCATTCGTGGCCCATCCGCTCATCAAAGAGCATTTTCCCCTTCAGGGCGTTATTTGCATGGTAGATGCAGAGTTGATCGAAGATCAGATAGAACAGACGGAAGAAGCCAAGAATCAGGTGGCGTTTAGTGATATCCTGTTGATCAACAAGACTGATCTGGTTACCCCAGCGGAAGTTGAAGCACTGATTCAAAAACTGAAAAAGCAGAACCCGCTGGCGAGTATTGTGCAGGGGAATAGGGAGTCGTGTCCCTCAGTGGAACTAAACCCTAAGGAAGCGCCACTCGATGCGTTGTTTCAAAAAACTGGGAATGGGCATTCTCATGACCACAGCCATGGATGCGATCACCACCACCACGATCATGACCACAAACACGATCATGATCACAAGCATGATCATGCTCACAAACACGACCACGATCATGACCACAAACATGACCACGATCACGGGCACGACCATGGACATAGCCATGAATATGAAACTCAATTTCCCGTTTCAAAGCCCCATTCTCACCACCATCACTCACATACCGAAGAGATTATTTCCCATACGTTCCATTTTGATCAACCCTTTGATTACCGCATGCTGGAGCGACAGATGTTCGTCTACCTTCAATTACAGGCAGCAGATTTGTATCGGATGAAAGGATTGGTTTGGTTGGAAGGTGCTTCCGACCGTTACCTTATCCAGTCCGTGGGCAAGCGAATGGAACTAGAAGTGAAGGATGCATGGCCAGAAGGAGAACCCAAGAAGAGTGTGGTGGTATTTATCGGAAAAAATCTTCAGCGAAAAGGCATTGAACGCTTGTTGAACCAATGTCTGAGTAAGCGTCATTCCCCTCAAACTTAGGAGGTGGGCTTTCGAAAGATTATCCGAAACTCGGCCTGACAATTCTCAAAACAGAATAATATGGTACAGCCCATAATTTCTTATCCAAATGCGGCCATCAGCCATGATGCTCGCATTCTGCAGGACATTCACCTGGCCCATAAAAACATTGCGATTTACCAGCGAAACATTGGCGCCTTACGCCTCGAACTGGAGCAGGTCGTAGATCAGGAGGTCAATTTTAAAGCAAGCGGGTCTATTGCTGAAATCCTGAACCAGCTAAGCACTTATGCTGGTTCCCATCTGGGGAGTTGCCCATCTTTGCTGGTAGATGTAGCGGAGCAGTTAGGGGTGTTTCAGGAAATAACCCAGGTTTCCTCCTTTCGGGTGTTTTTCGCGACGATCAGCAACAATATGTGTCGCAAATTTCACACAGATGTGAATGACCTGCGGTTGCTGTGCTCCTATGTGGGGCCGGGCACCCTCTGGCTGCCAGATGAGGCCATTGATCACGAAGCCTCACGCGACTGTGGTCCCAGAGAGGAAGTTGTTATTTACGACCACCTCATTCAGCAAGCCGGTACAGGGGAAGTTGTCCTGCTGAAAGGTGCCCTTTACCCGGGTGCACATCCCATCCTTCACCGGAGCCCGACCATTGAGGAGCATGGGGAAAGGCGTTTGCTGTTACGGATTGATACGAATGAATCGGTTTTTGGTGGGTAGGATTATCGGTTAATTGAGGTATTGCTTCTCTGAAGCTTGTGTTCCGGGGGAATTTTTCTGCTGAGGTGGCACCTCGAAGTCCTAGTGAGCCACTCCTATTTCCTGAGATTTCTCGGCGGGCTCAAAATGACAGGTTGGATGGAAAGGCGTGAGCCTGCTGAGGAGTCAAACGCCTGTTTTGTCACCTCGACAAATGGAGAGATCTAATGAAAGGCTTTGTCAGGCACTCCTATTTCCTGAGATTTCTCGACAGGCTACTTATGACAACTTTTTTAGTATTCTGATTATCAATATGTTATTAGTAGTGCATGTGGGGTAATGGTAAGAAAATAGGGATGTCCGACTTTTTCATCGATAAAAAGTCGGCAAAAATCTACCCCAAACAAAGCTGCCTCCCGCAACCCTTCGCCTCCCCCGCTGTTTGGGGAGGCCAACGCGCATATTTTTCTACGAAAATTTAGGCAGGGACGGTTAACCAGTCATGCATCTCCTTGTCATCTCAACA
>JBCDIQ010000285.1:0-7884 GCA_039024295.1 Bacteroidota bacterium
CATGATGAGTTCCTGTTAGTATTGCCTAAGAACTCACAATGTATGTTGGTTGCTGAACTAACTATCTTCAAATCCCCGTAAACTGATAGGCAAAGCATGAATTGCCTCTCCCTTTTATGACTGATCCTACATTTTAAGGGCAAGATGTTGCCCCTTCTTGTATTCCGAGGGCTTGATCCGTTCAACTTTCTTAAAGCTGCTACAGAAATACTCATAAGAGTTAAACCCTGTCTTAAAGGCAATTTCCTGAAGCGACAATCGATCTTTCTGAATCATGATCTTGGCCTGCCGGATGCGCTCCCGAAGCACAAATTCAATGGGGGTGAGCCCGGTTGATTTTTTGAACAGCTTAAAAAAAGTGGTCTGCCCCACGCCTGCCATCTCTGCCAAAGATTCGATGGTCAATTTTCGATTGACATTTTGTTTGATATGGGCAATGACTTTCTGTATCACGACGTTGTCTATGCTTTTTTCAAAATTCCCTTTCAGAAGTTCTGCTGCATCCGTGTAAAATAGCCGATACAGCATTTCCTTGATGATGAGATCCTCCACCAGCGGCTTACAGAGAGAGGTGTCTTTTAATTGTATTTCATATAACCTCAAAAATGCCTTGATCAACAATTGGTCATTGGATAAAAAATAGCTTTTGGTAGCTCTATTAGGCTGATTCAATAATACCGCTTCTTGAGAATCCGAGTACGTTATCTCTTCGTAAACCGATCGCAAAAAAGCCGGATTCAATTCCAGCACCAGACATTGGGTTGGGTTGTAAAGAGATGCATTGGGAATGGAAATGGCGTTCACTACATCTTTCTCTGGGATAAACAGGGTCCCGGGAAAAAACTCAAAGGTTAAATTCTCACTCACAATCGTCTTGTGTCCTGAGACCATTAAGGTTAGCACATACTGGCTGAAGAAGAACTGAATATTTTTACAGGCGCAGTTGGTCTCATAAAGAGAAAGTTTTCCATTTCTCAGGGAAAAGTCTGTTCCCCTTTCGATGAATTGCTGTTGCATCTCCTTAACTATTTTTCAGTGGCTTAAACTATCCTTTACATAAGGTAATCATAAAAATTGTTGCTCGTAGCATTATGAAGGATACCTAAGCAAAAATGTAGAATAGTGTAAATATTCTCAAAAATTTTACAGCAAATTACAGATGCAACAACTAATTCTACTCTCATGTCTAATTATTCTTTCACCATAAATGGTGAGGCAATTTTTACGTCCCAAGTTTTCGAGGTAAGGAATCCCGCAACCGGGGAACTGCTGGGACATGCACCTGTTTCCGACGAAGATCACGTTCGGGAAGCTGTGGCAGCCGCCAGGAAAGCCCAACCCACCTGGGCGGCCAAGTCTGACGAGGAACGCAAAGCCATGTTGATGGAAGTGGCGCAAGTACTCACCGAGAATACCGACTATTTGGCCAAATGGATCACGCAAGAACAGGGCAAACCCCTTGCAGGTCCTGGTTCTATGTTCGAGATGCAGGCTTGTGTGGGCTGGACCCAAGTTCCAGCTTCTCTGGATCTGCCCGTAGAAGTGGTATTTGAAGATGACACCCGGCGAGACGAAATGCACCGCAAGCCCATCGGGGTAATTGGTGCCATCGCTCCCTGGAACTGGCCCTTGATGATTGCCATCTGGCAGATCATTCCTTCTCTTCGGGCAGGGAATACCGTGGTCCTGAAGCCTTCAGAATACACCACCATCGGTACCCTGGAAATGATCCGTTTGATGAATACAGTTCTGCCACCAGGGGTCTTGAATTCTATTTCAGGAGATGGGGCTGTTGGGGCGATGCTGGTTGAGAACAAGGATGTAGACAAAATCATGTTTACAGGAAGTGCCTCCACTGCTCGGAAAATTATCGAAGCATCTGGTGGAAACATGGCGAGGCTTACCCTGGAATGTGGCGGCAATGATCCGGCAATTATCCTTCCCGGAACGGAGATGCAGTCCAAGGCAGGTGACCTCTTTTGGGGCGCATTCATCAACATGGGACAGACTTGTGCCTGTGCGAAGCGGCTCTACGTCCACGAAAATGACTATGACGCAGTTGTAAGTGCTTTGGATGGTGTCGCCAGTCAAATGCCCATGGGCAATGGCATGGAGGAAGGCATTGTGCTTGGGCCTGTTCAAAATAAAATGCAATTCGACAAGGTAAACGACCTGGTAGAAGATGCGAAAGCTACTGGTGCAACCATTATCCGAGGAGGAGCTCCAATGGACGGTCCGGGGTACTTCTATCCCATTACATTGGTTGGCGACATTGACAATGGCAGTCGATTGGTAGACGAAGAGCAATTCGGGCCAGTTCTTCCCATCATTAAATACAAAGATATCGAGGAAGCGATCCAAAAGGCCAATGATACACCTACTGGCTTGGGCGGGTCTGTATGGGGAGATGATACGGTAGAGGCTGCCAAAGTTGCCTCACGGATCGAGTCTGGAACCGTGTGGATTAATCAGCATGGTGCCATTCATCCCATGGTACCGTTTGGGGGCGTAAAGGAATCAGGCTATGGCGTTGAGTTTGGGGTTGAAGGCCTAAAAGCCGTGACTCAACCTCAGGTCATCAGCATCAAGAAGGCTGTCCCTGTGGGGGCATAATCCCTCGTTCACCATCTGTTTTTCTGGTAAATCTATAGGTCGAATCGGATCGCCTTATAGACCCTTAAAAAGGGAATGACTTTCCTAGCAGGATACCTATGTCCATTATTTTCTTTCAATTCTAAATCCTATACAACCATGACGTTTGACTATATAATTATCGGAGCAGGTTCTGCGGGATGTGTGTTGGCCAACAGGCTAAGTGCTAATCCTCAAACTAAGGTGCTGCTGCTGGAGGCAGGAAGCCCGGACAATGACCCAAACATACATGCGCCTGCCGGCTGGCCCGCAACCTGGCAAACGGAAAGGGACTGGGCATATATGACCGTTCCCCAAAAACATGCGGGGAATACGCCTCGCTATTGGCCCAGGGGTAAAACCCTTGGGGGAAGTAGCAGCATCAATGGGATGATTTACATCCGGGGGCATTATTCTGATTATGACAACTGGGCTTACCAAGGCTGCCATGGATGGGACTATGCAAGTGTACTGCCCTACTTCAAAAAGTCTGAAAACTTTGAAAGAGGGGCAAGCGAGTACCACGGAGTAGGTGGAGAGCTTCATGTGACTTCTATCAAGCATCCTAACCCCATTTCAACTGTCGCCATTGAAGCGTGTAAAGAGCTGGGCTTGCCCGCAACCGATGATTTCAATTCTGATATCTGGGGCGCAGGCATGAACGACCTGACGGTAACACCAGAAGGCGAGCGTTGCTCTACGGCAAAGGCTTTTCTGGTGCCTGTTTTGGGTAGAGAGAACCTGACGGTCATCACAAATGCTGCAGCCCAGCACCTGGAATTTGATGGTAACAGGTGTACGGGGGTTACTTACAAAAAGGATGGAGCCAATGTGACTGCACATGCCGATGCCGAAGTGATCGTCTCAGCAGGAGCCATTGGATCTCCACAGCTATTGCTGCTTTCTGGGATAGGAAACTCGCACCACCTGGCCGAGCATGGCATCAACACGGTGGCTGACATACCGGGAGTTGGCCAAAACCTCCACGATCACCTGCTGGTAAGTGTGATCTTTGAGGCCAGCCAGCCCATTCCTCCCCCACAGGCCAACCTGCTTGAATCTCAGTTGTTCTGGAAGAGTCGTCCGCACATGTTAGCCCCGGATTTACAGCCACTTTTCATGGGGTTGCCGTATTACAGCCCTGGATTTGAAGGGCCCCAAAATGCCTTTACCCTGTGTGCAGGCCTGATTCGGCCAGCCAGTAGAGGAGAACTCAAGTTAACCTCAGCTAATCCCGACGATGCCCCTTACCTGGACCCCAATTATCTAGGTGAGCAAGCGGATTATGATGCGTTGTATACCGCAGTGAAACTGTGCCAGCAACTTGGGTACACCAAAGCGATGCAGGATTGGATGAAGGTGGAAGTGCTTCCGGGAAAGGATGCATCGGATGCAGACATTGAGGAGTATATCCGTAAGTCCTGTGGTACCTATCACCATATGGTGGGTACCTGTAAAATGGGCATAGACAGCATGTCTGTTGTGGACCCCGAATTGCGCGTTCATGGCATTGAAGGGCTTAGGGTTGCAGATGCTTCCATCATGCCGGCCATTACCTCTGGGAATACCAATGCGCCTTCCATTATGATCGGAGAAAAGGCTGCCGACATGATGTTGAATCCGGTGTTAGCTGGAAAGGAAGTAAATTCGGTGTATAATATGAGTGCATTTTGAACCTAGCCACAATTGTTAAGCAACGTGTATAATCCTTCGATTGAGAAAATGCCATTAGAGGAGCTGCGAGCATTGCAAAATGCTCGCCTCTCTTCTTTGGTGAATAACCTGTATCAGCATGTTCCTTTTTACAAAGAACAGTTTGATAAAATTGGGCTGAATCCGAATGACATCAGGTCTGTAGAAGATTTGCCCCAAATTCCTTTTACCTATAAAAGTGACTTAAGGGATAATTATCCCTATCGCATGTTTGCCAAACCGATGCATGAGGTCAGCCGGATTCATGCATCAAGTGGTACAACGGGAAAGCCCACGGTGGTAGGATACACCCAACATGACCTCGAGATTTTTGATGAGGTGGTGGCACGTTCCCTGGTGTGCGCCGGTGCCCGCCCTGGCATGAAACTACACAATGCCTATGGATATGGGCTGTTTACCGGTGGCTTGGGCATGCACGGAGGTGCCACCAAATTGGGCATGGCAGTTATTCCGGTATCCGGAGGCATGACCGAACGTCAACTCACCATTCTCAGGGATTTTAAACCGGAGGTGATGTGTTGTACACCTTCTTATGCCCAGACCCTGTCGGAGGAATTTGCTCGGAGGGGAATTGACACCAGTGAACTGGCCGTAAAATTCGCCATCCTTGGGGCTGAACCCTGGACCGAGGCCATCAGGGAACAGGTTGAAGAAGGACTCAATGTCGCTGCGACCAACATTTATGGGCTGAGTGAGATTATTGGTCCAGGTGTTTCTCAAGAGGACGTAGAAGAGAAGGGTACGGGCAGCTATGTCTGGGAGGATCATTTTTTTCCTGAAGTGGTGGACAAGGATACGGGTAACTCCTTGCCGTATGGAGCGGAAGGGGTGTTGGTATTTACCACCCTCACCAAGGAGGCTTTTCCCTTGCTCCGGTATTGGACCAATGATATTTGTTCAATTGATTACGACCCGCATGCGAAGCGGACCCATATCAAAATGTCTGCGATCAAGGGTCGGTCTGATGACATGCTGATCATTCGGGGGGTAAACCTATTTTACACCCAGGTAGAGGAGGTAATTCACCAGGTGGATGCCCTCAGTGCCAATTATCGCTTGGTGGTGGAGAAAAACGGGGCCATGGACACAGTCACAGTAGAGGTGGAGACCATACAAGGAGTCGATCCTGGAACCTCTGGATTGGTGGAAATCCTTGGTCGGAAAATAAAAGAATCCATAGGCCTGACCATGGACATCGAGGTCAAGCCTGCAGATAGCATCCCTCGCAGTCAAGGAGGTAAGTTGAGCCGAATTCTGGATAAGCGAAACAGCTGAGGGGATACCTCAAAGGCCTTTCTTCAGCTCTTTTTCGAGCTTTTCTTTCAGGTAAATCCTGTCAAAAGGAATGGTGGTGGATTGCTCGAATGCCCGGTCCAGGAGCCTTTTTGCAGCAGCAAAATACAGCTGGGCAAGTTGGTCCTGTTCTTCTTGCTTCATCAATGTGCCAACCTCATATAGGTATTTTGCCAAATGGTCCAGGTGCTCCGCGGTCAATTTCAGGGTGCCGATATATTCGGTTAATTCTTTCCCTTCCAACCTGGTCAATTGTTCCATGTCCACATTGAGTTCTGTTTGCAGGTCCTGGTGAACGACTGCCATTGCTGCCTGTGTGTTCTGGTCTTCTTTGAGCCCCATAAAGCGGGCGAGGATGGTTCCTAACGCCCTGCTAAATTGCTCAATTTGGTCCATCAAAATGTCTCTGCGCTCCATACCTCGGGTTATAACTATTGGGTTGAGGTATTCTTTACGATTTTTTTGAGGATTGTTTCTCCCCGGGTCTGAATTTTCAGGAAGTAAATACCGGTTTTGAGGAAATCGCTTTGTAAAGTGATCGACTGAGCTTGGTGAGAAAAATCCTTAGCCTGCCATACCGTTTTCCCAAAAAGGTCGATGATTTCAATGTGGTGGATTGATTGATGGTCAATTCCTGCGACATGTATTTCCCTTTCAAAAGGATTGGGGTAAACATTGAGTGACTCTTTTATACCAATTTCTGCCGTTGAGGTAGTCACAGACTTGGTATGGGCGTTAAAGAAATGCCAGATCTCCAGGTTGGCGTTGATGTCTTTGTTAGAATTCCCAGTGAATGTTCCACCAAATTGCTGGCCCGGCCAGGCATGCCCTCCTCCGAAGATTTTATAATGGACGATTTCGGTGGAGTTTTGGCAGTTGGGATAAACATATTTGGTGACCGTTGAATTGTCGAGGGTGAAAGTATCTCTGATTTCGAATGTATGGAACACAGTGTCACACCCATTGTTATTCCGCCAGATATTGATCATTTCATCGGTCGATAATACCCAGCCGCCAGTTCCAGACGCCATGCCTCCTGTGTAGGTAGGCACCAGTTGATCCTGGGTGCCATTCATGATCAGGATGGACGTAGGAGTTACATTGGTACAGTTTGGCAGCAAACTGTCAGGAAAGGTGGCAGCCACTGTGGCAACGGCTGCTAAACGATCCGATAGTTCACACGCCAATAGCTGGGTCATGTACCCGCCATTGGAGGCACCTGCGGCATATACCCTGTTCGGGTCAATGTTGTAAGCTGCCGACAGCGTATCCATCAAATTCGAGATAAAGCCCACATCATCAATGCCATTTACGTCGGGAAGGGTAGTGGTCCTGCCATCCGCCCAATGGTGGCCTGCTCTTCCTCTGCCATCTACGCCCGTAAAAACTCCCTGTGGAAACACGAGAATGAAACCGGCCGTGTCTGCCACCTGATCAAAGCGCGTCATGGCAAACATCAAATTGGCACTACCACCTCCGCCGTGAAGCACAAAAACCAGCTCATGGGGTTGATTGGAGGTATAGGTAGCTGGAATTCTGGCGAGGTACTGCCGGTATATTCCGTCATGAAGGATGGAATCTCGAAACGTGGTTTGCCCGGCTAATGGCAAATTGATCAGTAAAATCAGGAGTAGGGCAAGGCTCTGCGGGAAAAATCTGGGGTAAAGGGAATGCTTCATGCTCGTCTAATTTAGGCGTGATGTTCGGGTGGATCGCTCTAGTTTAGACTGGGGGTTCGGCTGTTCGTTTAATGTCTAAGAAAAGATTGGTCGAAAACACGAAATTTTATCTTGCGCATTATCTTTCTATTCTTCATAAAAGTTGTTGAACCCTTTTCTGCGTAACCCCGATTTTAATTCCTCATCTCTTGTCCAAATCTTATACCCCAGTTCTAATGATAAAGCTATGAAAGGGGTATCCTTTTCGTCTACATCTTTGCATAATCTATAGGCGGCAATAAAATTCCCGGTTGAAATATTCTCTTCGTTTACGAAGGTTATTCTACTCAGAATCTTGGATAGGAAGTCAAGCGTTTCTTCTTCTGAGGCGCTTGATTTGGAGAGGACCTTTTCTTTATACTTAAATATCTCCACCATCAAGAAATTGACAGTTACATTGTGCGTTAGGCTGTTAGTGCTACTAGACCATTTAGCCTTTACATCCGAATATCATTGGTCTATTATTTTTATCTAAAAAAATCTTTGATACCAAGAGTCTCCCTTCTCAATTTCATCGATGATTTCTAAC
>JBCDIQ010000286.1:0-7861 GCA_039024295.1 Bacteroidota bacterium
GCTTCGTTCCGGTATACCCGTCCTGGTGAAAGTACCCGCATAGGGGGATCTTCCTTTTCCATTACCCGGACTTGTACAGATGAAGTATGGGTGCGGAGCAGGTAGTCAGGATCACGAGACACGAAGAAGGTATCCTGCATATCCCTTGCAGGGTGGTTGTCGGGGAAGTTCAGGGCACCGAAGTTATGCCAGTCATCTTCCACCTCAGGTCCTTCTGCAACTGTGAAGCCAATTTGGGCAAACACTTTAATGATCCGGTTTCTCACAATAGAAAGTGGATGGCGCGCCCCTGCAATATGGGCGTCTCCTGGAAGAAATAAATCATGGGGTTGATTCCCTTTTGCCTCACTCTTCTTTAGGTCCTTCTCAAATTGTGCCAATCGCTCCTGTGCCAGTTTCTTCAATTCATTCAAGGGCCTTCCCAACTCGCGTTTGACCTCTCCCGGCATAGTACGGAATTCCGCAAATAAGTCGTTGATTGCCCCTTTCTTATTGGTGAATTTGCGCTTGTAGGCCTCTAGGTCCGCCTGGGTGCCTACGGCTGCAGACTGCACTTCTGATAACAGGGCTTCTAACTTTTCTTTCATGAGAAATAGACAATGAGAAATATGAAAAAATCTACAACCTATCAGCTAACACCTAATACCTAGTAGGTTACCTTACATTTGGGCAACTTTCGCGCAAGTTGCTCAATTTCGTAGGTGGTCACAGGGTTCAGGCTTACATCCAATCGCTTCAGCCTTCCAAGGCCTCCCACGTATGCAGGAACTGCAATGAATTTGTTACTGCCCAAGTACAACACTTCCAGGTTTTGTAATGCTCCGATAGAGGGAGGTAAAACCCTTAATTTATTATTGCGCAGGCTGAGGTATTGTAGGTTCGGGAAAATTTGGAGGGTGTCTGGAAGCTCTTTCAGTTTGTTGTCGCTGAGGTCAAGCATTTGCAGGTTTTTTAACCGGTACAAAGCCGCAGGGAGTGTTTTTAGTTTTTGCCCTTTCAAGGAAAGTTTATAGGTGTTCTCAGGGTCGCGCAGGGCTTCTTCCATGCTGTAAATCCAGGGCTTTGTATTCAGCTGCCGCACACTCAAGGGAGCTGCTTGCTCAGGTTCCTCAACAGGCTCCTGGGCAATACTAGGGTTCGCCAACATCAGCAGAAACATCATCAAGCAAAATATGGAGGACTTCATGTCGGAAGGGGGTTGTTAGATAATCGGGCAAACAAAAGAGGTTCCTTGATAGTATGCAAATGCATGGAACGTGCGAAATTAACAAAACTTACGGAAGCAGAGAAGGACAGAATCGTAGAAATGGCCTGGGAAGATCGTACTCCCTTTGATGCGATCAAAGCCCAATTTGGGATAAGTGAAGGAGATGTGATCAAGCTGATGCGGCAGGAGATGAAACCTTCCAGTTGGCGAATGTGGCGAAAGCGCGTCCAGGGACGTAAAACCAAGCATCGGGCTAAAGCCTCCCCTGGGACAGATCGATTCAAGAGTGCCCGACAAAGACACATTACCTTGAATAAATTTCGAAAGTAAATAACCCAAACTGGCCATGATGAAATGGGTATTCTTATGTTGCATGCTAATGGCTTTCACAGGCATGGATCCAGCAGCAGGTATTCTGGGGGATAAAGATTCTCTTAAACTCGAAGAGAAGGGTGCCGTTCAGATTACCTTTACGGGCATTAAATCCGACAAAGGGGTAATTGCTGCTGGTGTATTCCTCGATCAACCCTCATTCGAAGAAGAGACCCCGATGAAATCGGTACGATTTTCTAAAAATGGATTGAAAGAGGGGGTACTTAAAACATCCATTGAATTGATGCCTGGAACTTATGGGATATCCGTATTGGATGATGAAAACACGAATAAAGAAATGGATTACAACTTTATCGGGCTTCCAAAAGAAGGGTTTGGCTTTTCAAATTACTACCTGAGTGGGTTCAGCAAACCCCATTTTGATAAATTTAAATTTGATGTCCTACTTGGTAAAACCGTTTCGATAACCATCCGGATGAGATATATTTGAAGAAAATATTCTGAATGTAGAATATTCATACATATCGACATAAAACAAGTTTAAAAATAATACGTATATTCACGTCGAGGCCATCTGTTCTGCTCAATAATTGGTTCTCGTATCCTTTTTCCCTCCAGGGGTAGTTTTGAGTATTTAATTGATTGCCAGCCTAACACGCTGAGGTGGCGTACGGCTAATTTTGTTTCACCCCTTTACCTTTAACCATATTTTTGAATGGGAAGATCATCAGAGACTTTTAGTAAAAAAGAAAAAACCAAAAAACGTCTGAAGAAACGACAAGACAAACTGAAAAAACGTGAAGAACGCAGGCAGAATTCACCAGGAGGTGGGCTTGAGGCGATGCTTGCATATGTAGATGAGTTTGGAAACATAGTGGAAACTCCACCAGATCCAAACAAGAAGACCAAGGTAAAAGCAGAAAACATTGAAATTTCTGTGCCCAAGAAGGAAGAGTTTGAAGGCCCGTCTGTACTTAGGGGTCGCCTGGAATATTACAACGAGGCAAAGGGATTTGGATTCATCAAGGATTTAGATTCACAAGAAAAATACTTTACCCACGTAAACGGCTGGTTAGAAGACCTTAAAGAGTCTGATATTGTCACTTTTGAACTCGTTCAGGGCCGTAAAGGGCTTAACGCAGTAGAGGTACAAAGGGCTCAGTAAATAAATAAGTACCTGTAAGTTATAAAGCTGCCTCATCGGCAGCTTTTTTTATAAAGAGAAAATCAAAGGATGTGGCTAGGGGAGCAAGCAGCTTTACCTATTTGTTCAGGGTGTACGTGAAACCATCTTTTACTTTCTCTGGACTTTGAGCTTTAAGTGCCGGTTGGAGGAGATAGGAGGAAAATTCCACATGCTGGCAACTCTATGGATCAAAAACCCCAGAAATGCGCCAGCAGTGTCAATGATCACATCTGAGAGCTGCCCGGTTCTTCCGTAAACAGTCAGTTGATGGAACTCATCAGTAAGTCCGTACAGTGCACACCCTAAAATCCCGTACACCACTGCTGCTGTATACCTCAGGTGAAGCCTGAGAGCACGGAAAAGTAGCAGAAAAAGGATGCCATACTCGGTTAAATGGGCTGCTTTTCGAATGAGCAGGCCAGGAGTGCCCTTGATAAGTTGGCGTGGATTATCAAAAACCAGGCTAAGCAGCCATTGAAACAGCCCCATTTGGTTAGTAGACTGTTGTTTATCTTGGTCCGATAGGTAAAAAATTAAGCACATCCAAAGTACTACAGGGAGGTAATACAATGAAAAAGTACGGAGTTTCATAGTTGCTTCCTAAGTGATGATTCCAGGCCTTAATCTATTACCTCTTGTCGAAAACCATTCCGGGGTAAAAAGGGCACTAAATTTGACCTAATGTAAAAATACAAAGGCTAAAAGGTCATTTGTAAGTAAAGTCAACAAAAAAGCTAACAAAAGTCACCTATCTTATTTGGAATCGTTTTAAACAATTTGGTATCTTTGTTTCTTCATATGTGATTCAATTATGAAATTGACTCCTTCCGTAGATATGCAGATAGAAGTTTATGCCAATGAGCATGGCTCAGTCTATCAATGTGACCGAACCAATCGGCTCATTCTTGACTTTGGGGGAGTTCAAGTATCATTTCGAGTAAATGATTTTCTACGATTGAAAGACCGTGTGTTCGGGATTGACCTCGAATGCATGGCATGCCCCATACGTCCGGGCGCAGAAGTTAAGCTCCTTATACCTGATAATTGTGAGCGGTGTTTTGTGCTTTCCCTAAGAGACGTACTTGGGCTTCGTGACCTTCTTGAAGGTGCTTTGTGTATGCTGGAACTAAACTCTATCCTCCACGAACGCCTCCACCGTAACTTCATTTGAAGGAGGTTAGAGGTAGATTTAGACTCATTTTAAATTTTGCTGCTATTCAAACTATTTAAGTCTTTCTGGCTTATTTTGTAGATATATAATAAACTGAATTTGGAACAGCCACTATTGAATGTATTATGAAAGACTTAGTTAAGATGAATACCTCCCTGGGTGAGAAAATCGAGAAGATGCTCAATGAGCAGATTCGTCACGAGGCTCACTCTTCCTCAACATATCTCGCAATGGCCTCATGGTGCGATGCCAATGGTTTTGAAAACAGCGCGAACTTCTTTTATGAGCAAGCAGATGAAGAGCGTGGACATATGTTGAAGCTGGTACACTATGTGAATGATACAGGTGGGAGGGCAATCTCTCCAGAAGTATCCAATATCCAGCAAGACTATAACTCCTTTCGTTCTGTGTTTGAGGCTGCGCTCGAACAAGAACTGGCTATCACGGAGTCCATCAATCGGATTGCCGACCAGTGTGTACAGGATAAAGACTATACAACTGCCAATTTCCTCAACTGGTACCTCGACGAGCAAGTCGAAGAGCTCTACATTGCTCGTCGTTGCGTAGAATTGTTTGATGTAATTGGCGAAGACGGAATCGGTCGATACATGATCGATAAGGAAATTCCTACCATCGAGTACAAGGCAGGATAGCCTTTTTCTTACAAAAAACTAAAGGCGATTCCAATGTGGAGTCGCCTTTTTCATTTGAGTAAAAGTGTGCTTGTCTGACAGGCTTATTCTTTTACAATCTTTCGGGTAATTACCCCCTTCTTTTCTTGTACCCTAAGCATATACATCCCAGAAGGGAGTCCTGCCAAACTCAATTCAGTTGCACGGGGATTGAACCTGCGAATAACCTTCCCAACGGGATCAAGCAAGGTGATGTGTTCCAGCCCTGCCCCTTCGTACTGAAGGAAAATCTTGTCTTGTGCCGGATTTGGATAAAGCCGAATCAGGCTGTTTGCTTGTGCATCGACAACAGAGGTTGTGACGTTGGGGTCCACAATGCCCGTATCCGTAATCACGTACAGTTGGCGCGTAGCCAAGTCTGTGAGTACAGTTGGGGCAATATTTTGGCTCGGCCACTCCACCCAAAGGCTGTCAATCTGGGGCGCAAACTGAAGTCCAAAATTCTGAATAAAAGAATTCTGTCCCCCAAAATGACCTACGCCTGCCTGGATTTCGCGTTGCTGATGAACGCCCTCCGCCACGATGTGTATTTTGGCCCCAATACAATTGGAGTTCACCCCTGCAGGGGCTTTTAATTTTACCTGAACCCATCGTTTAAAGCGTCCCACCTTATTTTCGATGAACATCAGTTTATAGGCACCGGAAGAGTTAAAGTCTTTCACCCCAACCACCAGATCATAATCTCCATCCATATCGTAGTCGATGGTTTCCAGGGAGTGAGGCGACCTTACGCTCAGTAGGTTCAAGCCCGCTGTAATATCATTAAGCACATGGCTGCTGTCCTGTAAAAAGACGAACAGACGGTCAGTTGCATCACGGTATACCGTCTCTGTCACGATCAGGTCTGTCCACATGTCATTGTCAATGTCCATCCAGGCCGCATCCATGTTACCCAAGTGCTCAGATTGTGGATTCTTTCGCTGGATAAGGTCCAAATCCCATTCTAATTTGTAGGGAGGATTGGCCGTTGGCCCCATATTTTTGGCAATTACCGTCCGGCCTTCACCTGGGTCCAGGCCTCCATGGACGAGCACCTGCAGCACATCCACGTCCCCGTCATTGTCATAATCATAAGGATAGGCTCCCCACTGACAAAGGGGAATGGGTGCCGGTGGCATGTTCGGGTCTTGCTGGCCTACGTCGCCCCCAAGCTTTTGGGAGCTGTACCCAATGTCATCCGCAATATTGCGGTAGGAAAAGCGGCCATTTCCTTGATAAAAAGCCCCTGTGCTACGACAATAAGGAGAAGTCATGATGTCCGGAAAGCCATCGTTATTCCAGTCAGCCACAGTGCTGCCATAATTGGGCCAGGCTTCCTGCCCTATGTCTCCAAAGGAAGTCACATCCCGAAATATTCCGTTTCCCTGACCTTGGAGCAAATAATCTTGTCGAAAGGCATTTTGCTGATGATTTTGGGAAAAGGTAGAGACAAATACGTCCAGGTTGCCATCCTGGTCATAGTCGAGGTAGCTGAACCCAGATATACTGATAAATCCGAGGCCATCCAACCCATTATTGGTGATGTGCTGAAACCGTCCTGTACCATCTCCGAGCATTACCGTACTGCGGTCCTGCTGGAAAGGAGAATTGGCAGGATTCCAATGCCAGGTACCGGTGAGTACATCTACATTGCCGTCATTATTGACATCTGCAAACGTAACTAGCTCAGTCTTCCGGCCTGTATTTGCCATGAAAGGATTGCTGTTTATTCCGGAATATTCAGTAATATCCTCAAACCATCTTCCGCCTGGGCTATTGCCTGTTGTATCAGGAACATTGAGAAACACCCGTAGGTTATCCCTTCGATAGGTGGCTTGGCCAACGACGAGGTCTGGAAAGTCGTCATTGTTCAGATCTACGACATTCACCCGAAGTGCTCGGACATCTTCCAGTCCTACATTAGGGGTAATAATGTCAAACCAGCCGGGGCCTTGCGCGATCCCCAAAGAAATTGAAAAGGTAAAAATACCTAAAAGTAGAAATTGCTTCATGGTAGAATTCAGAGTTAGGAATGAATAGGAAAGGTGTGTGCTCATCTGAATCGTACGAATAGGAAGTATATCCTGACTTCCCATTTTCTAGCAAATTCCCCTTGTTTGCCGAAAGGTGCGATTGTAAGATCAAATCTACTTAAATATAACTGAGCTAGAAGAAAAAAGGCAGCTTATGCTAATAATAATTCAAGTAGCAGGATTCTTTTGTGATAAATCTAAACCAGAATAGTACCCGAGGTCCTTTTCCGTTACCAACTTGGTGTACCATGTCACCTGCCCCACATGGTAAGAAGCATGTTCAATCACATGTACCAATACACTAACACCTGTTTCCCGAAATCCTTGTATGGTAACGACCTTCATGAGGCGAGCTAAATCAATATTGGAAAGGGTTTCCTCTGCATCCTCCTGTAGGGCATCTAGCATGTTTATCAAATTGGCGCGAGAAATAGGCACGGAATGGGCAAATTCTGAAGCACGATTGCGTTCATCTTCTGCCCCTCCCAGTCCACTGATCAGCCATTGGCGGATGTTGCCACACAAGTGCAGCACTAGATTCCCCACACTGGACAACTCTGAGTTAGGCCGTTGCCAGATTTGCTCCTCTGAAAGTAGCTCCAGGCATTTTTTCAGGCGTGGAAATGATTCTTCGAATAACCGACGCCGTGCCTCATGTCGAAGCAGTTGATGAAAAGTGGTGGCGTAGGAATCGTTGACATGCATGGCAGGGAGTAATTTTGTGGATACAAAGAGTAATT
This sequence comes from Bacteroidota bacterium, assembly GCA_039024295.1. Taxonomy (GTDB): domain Bacteria; phylum Bacteroidota; class Bacteroidia; order J057; family J057; genus JBCDIQ01. The sequence goes on from JBCDIQ010000286.1 coordinate 7,342, forward strand.
TGAATATCATTTCAAATTACTCGTCTCTGTTTAGGGTAATACCAAAGCTAAAACGATTTATTTTGCTTTCCGTAATCTACATAAAGTTTTTAATCATTAAGCTGTAGATGAGCAATTTAGGTAAAATTGAGGAAGAGTTAGATGAACTCAGGAATGAAATCAGCAAGAAGGAAGAAAAAGTAAGTGCTGAAATTTCCTCTCTTCAAAAACAGTCGAAATTCTTCACATATATAGCCTGGGGATTAGTAATATTAGGAACCGTTTTGGGCTTCATTTACTTTTTCTTCACAAAAGAGGACCCAATTAAGTGGAATGAAATTGGAGATTTCATTGGAGGAGTTACTGCTTCATTTTGGTCTCTAGCTGGTCTTTTATTTGTATTCATTGCATTCCTTGGACAAAAACAACAGCTTGCCCAGCAGAGGCTGGAAATATCATTTAATCAGTATGAGTTAAAGGCAACAAGATTTGAGTTAGAAGGCCAAAAGGGACAGATGGAAGAACAGAATAAAAATTTGAA
>JBCDIQ010000287.1:0-7860 GCA_039024295.1 Bacteroidota bacterium
CCGTTTGGTGCAGGAAAGGTTTACCCGTACCTCTCTGACCATGAAAGCAGCCATTCTGGCTTTCTTTTTCTGGTTGACTGTTCAGGTCCGATTTGAGGATGTAGTCCCCTTCATTTACTTCCAATTTTGATGTAAGCTTTTTAAGAAAAAGCTACCGCTTTGGCCCCATTTTTCCAGTAGGGAGGCTGTAAAACAAATTGGGGTACTTTATGCTATGTAATATTTGGTCGTTTAATGTAATTTTTTTAGTTTTAATGAAAATAATAACCCTAACGGGTTCTCCGCGCTTCCATTAATAACACCTCTATTTGCGCAAATATCCCGCCTCACCAGTGGGATTTTTTATTTTACCAGAAATTCCCGTGAATAATGGGCAAACTTTCCCTCTACCCATAGGTAGTAAAGCCCGGGTGGATATTCGGTCATGTCCAGCCCGATTTGGCTGCTCTCCTTTGGAACCTTTTTCAATTCAAGCTTCTTCAGCTCCTTTTGTTGGCTGTCCAAGATGCGAAAAGTGAGGCCCTGTTTTTTGTTGTTGGTATACAGGATCACAAAATGTCCTTTGCCCTTTGTTTTATCTGGGAAAACTTGGGTTACCTGGAAGCTGGTAATCAGATCTGCTGAGATACAGATGGGTTTGGTGTACACACGGTTTCCATCGGGATCAACTTTCACGATCCGATAGCAGTATTCTTTTCCATCCTGAAAAATAGTTTGGTTATCAATGAACCTATAACTGGCCAGTCCGTCCGTTGTGGTATTTTCAGGTTGGATCAGCCCAAGTACCTTGCCATACTTTGAAAAAGTAAACTCAAAATATCGCTGTACCATGAACAGGCTGATCGCCTCACGGGTATCTGCTTCCCATTCAAGCACTACTTCATTGTTCTCAAAGCGAATTTGCTGAGCAGGCGGTTGAAAATAAGGGGGTTCATCAGGGGTATAATCATACCGCATGCGAAGGATATCAGCTCGGCTGTTGGCATCGTCCATGAGTCCTTCCAGGCTCAAGTCAAATTCACAAACGTTTCCATTATTTCCATCCACATAAATGAAATAATTCTTTCCATGGTCAAATTGGGTGAGCATCATGCTGATTTCCTGTACCTCATAAGGGTTCACGCAGCCTTTGTATTGAAAAGTTTCTGGAATACAATCCTCTGATTCAATCAGCATAAATTGCAGGCCTAACGGCGTAGCACAATCTCGCGGCGTAAGCTTAATTTTGTAGTAATCATAGTTGCTATCGGCAATAAACCGAAACCACAAATCATTCTCAAATGAAATAATGCAACTGATAGGTCTGCCTTCTGGGGTCTGGGCCTCAGTGACAGTTGCTCCTGCATTGGTTAGGCGATAGAGCGTAGTACCCACTTCCATTTCCGTTGCCCCTTCACAAAAGTCATTTTCCAACGGGTCTATCTGTGAAAAGCAAAGTGGGAAAATGCAAAAGAAAAAGAGAAGTAATACAAGGGTTCTAAGGCAGGTAAAAAATGATACATGGAAGCTCATGTCTTACAAAACGCTCAGGATACAGGGCCTAGTGTTTTTCAGAAAACATTTGTGTGTAGGTAATTAATTCAGTTTTTATTTTCACAAATAGCTGATTTTTAATTTTTTAATAAAAATTAGTTGCATTTTTTTTTCAGAAAACGATCGATTTGTATATGATTTTTCTTCAGGTCAAATCTATATTCGTGATTGTAAAAAAGTGGATAATTGCGTTCAAGATGTTAAATTTGAGTTTCCTATGTGGAAAATCTAACATTCAGCCTCCATTTTTTAGTTCCTTCCGGACCTTACCGACTTACTATACTTGTGTAAAATTTTTACCCGCAGCGTTATGAAACTTGCAGGATCTCTTAAAAAAGTACTTTCGATGTGGTTGTTTGTGCTGGTGTGTTCATCAGCTATGGCAACTCACTTCATGGGGGTAGACATTACCTATACCTGTTTGCCAGGTGGTAATGGCTGTATCTTCCGTGTATTCCACAACACCTATTATGACTGTACCGGTCAAGCGACCCCAAGGCCGCCAGCAACACCTTTTGCGCCCACCATTAACTTTCAGGGGACTGGTACTACCTTCTGTAACCAGCCCGTGCCAGTAGGTAACTGGGTATTGGTAGGGTATGTGGAAGTAACTCCAGTTTGTCCTGGGTTTGCTACTGCATGTACCAACCCTCAATCTGCCATTAATGGGGTACGTGAAGCCCGCTATTACCGCGATTACAACTTCTGTAATGTTAACTGTTCTACCTACACCATCACCTGGGGTACATGTTGCCGTAACGGCTCCATCAACTCCGGTGCTGCAAACGCGGGTATATACACAGGGGTAACAACCATTGACCTGAGCATCAATCCTTGTAACAGTTCTCCACAGTTTTCAGTAAAGCCGGTTCCATATATTTGTCAAGGGCAGAACTTTACCTTTAACCAAGGTGCCTTTGACCCGGATGGTGACTCACTCGCCTACGCGCTTGTTCCATGTCAGGCAAATGCAAATGGTACGGTTACCTATGGTACTGGGTATACGGCTACTCAGCCGATGGGGCCAAACTGGACGACTACCATCAACGCAACAACAGGTGATATTACAGTGGCTCCAAACTCCGCTGGTGCCAACCCAGGTGGAATCGTTACAGTTGTACTCTGTGTATCAGTATCTGAGTACCGTGGGGGCGTGAAAATTGGTGAGGTTGTGCGTGACATTCAGATGACGGTAATCAACTGTGGATCTAATCGTCCCCCATCCATTGATACACTTCTCAATATCACTGGCGGTTCTCTTACCGGACCATTCAAGATCACCTCTTGTGCCAACGACCCGCTGAGCTTCGATGTGATTACAAGTGACCCGAATGCAACAGACAGCATGACCCTTCGCTGGAACAGTGCGCCCCTGATTGTTAATTCCGGTGGTCGTTTCACCAATGTTGGCGGTACCGTAAATGATACCATTATTGGTCGTGGTTCTACCCCTCCAGTAGGTCGCTTCAGCTGGACCCCTACCACTCCTGGAAACTACCAGTTCCTCGTAACAGTAGAGGATGATGGTTGTCCATTATTTGCGCAGAACACAGTCACCATAGAATTAGAAGTAATCAGCTGCCGATTGGCTCCTACGATTACGACAAGAAGGGTAGGCTGTTTTGACGTAGAGTTCACCATTTGTCCTGGTGGTGGGATTCCGCCTTACAACTATTCGGTGACAGGCGCAGGTGGCCTAAACGTAACAGCTAACAATGAGCCTCGCTGTTTGACATTCGTTCACACCTTCCCTCCCTCCCTTGCCCCAACTGCTTACCAATACACAGCTCTGATCTCTGATCAAAGCGGTCTCCAGGCAAGTGTGGGTGGCTCTGTTACCCTCAGCAACACCGCCATTGCGGATGCGGGGCCTGATATTGCGCTTTGTCCCAATCAGTCTGCTCAAATTGGTACGCCTGCACTGCCTGGATACAACTATATCTGGCAAGGGAGTACCACCAACTTAGGCTTGCCCAATGGACCAGCCCGAACAGTAGCACAACCCTTTGTATCGCTTAATAACACCACTCCTGGCACCATTTCGGTAACATATCTGGTGACAGCTACCGACTCTGTTGGGTGTGTAAGAACTGACTCTGTTGAAGTTGATTACAATCCTAAGCCTCGTGCATTGTTCAATGCTAGCAGCCCCGTCTGTGTAGGCGCAAGTTCTACCCTGAACTTCACAGGGATTCGATCTCCAGGTACAGTTTATAACTGGAACTTTGGCAACGGTACAGATGCTTCTGGTTCCAATACAGCAATTGGACTAGGACCACATTTGGTTAGTTGGAACGCAGCCAATGCAGGGCCTCAGCTGGTTCAGCTTCAGATTACCGTAAATGGCTGTCAATCTGATGTAGCCTCACAAACTGTTCAGGTGAACCCGATTCCAACAGCAACTTTTAGGTCTGTGACGCCCGTTTGTGCTGGGCAGGCCAGCATTTTGACCTACGCTGGTACAGCATCTGCTGGTGCGACTTACACCTGGGATCTGGATGGTGGTAACCTAATTGCCGGTTCGGGCCAAGGGCCGATAACGGTGAGTTGGAGTACTCCAGGGCTTAAGTTCCCCAAACTCCAGGTTTCTGACAGAGGCTGCTTAAGTTCAGTTTTTGAAGATACAGTAGACGTTGCGCCAATCCCGACTGCAGACTTTAACGTTCCATCACAAGTATGTGAAGGAGATACGATACGGGTTGCATACACCGGAACCGGTGGCCCCAATGCAGTTTATACCTGGAACTTCAGTGGAGGTACAGATGTGGGTTCAGGCCAAGGCCCCATAAAGGTTGTTTGGGAAGGGTCCAATGCCGCAGGTGTGAAGCAAGTTTGTTTGCAGGTGCAAGAGCGCGGTTGTTTCTCAACTCAGCGGTGCCAGAATGTAAATGTGTTGCCGAAACCACTTGCGGTAATCGATCCCATTCCGAATCAATGTTTTGGAGGTAACTCCTTTAACTTTGTATACTCTGGAACACCAAACCCAGACACGTATAACTGGGGATTCCCCGGCGGATCGCCTTCCTTGAGTTCGGGTGCGAACCCAACTGGCATTACCTATCCGTCCATTGGTATCAAGACTGCAAATGTGGTGGTTACCAAAGATGGGTGTATCAGTGATCCTGCTAGCGTACAGTTCGAAGTAGTGCCTGAACCTCGTCCAGATTTCAGCTTCAGCAACGGAGCCATCTGTTCTGACGATGGCATTGCATTTACCTATTCAGGAACTGTCCTTGGGCCAAGTCAGACCTTTGTGTGGAACTTTGGTCAGAATTCCAATCCTGCCAGTTCCAGCTTGAATAACCCAGGTCAGGTAACCTACAGCTCTGGTGGAACCAAGACGGTTTCGTTGGCAGTAACCTTTAAGGGATGTACCCAGGCAACTGCTAAGCAAGTTACCATCTTTGACAGCCCGGATTTCTCTGCTGGGACAGATAAAGAATTCTGTGAAGGTGATGGTGGGGTACAAATTAATGCGACTGCTTCAGGTGGTACACCGACCTATACCTACTCATGGTGGTGTAATGCGCCTGGTGGTTGTGGCCTGAGTAGCCAGACAGTTGAAGATCCCTTTGTGAACCCTGGCGCAGCAGCTCCTGCCATTGTGCAGTATTATACCCAGTTGACTGATGCGAACGGATGTACCAGTAAGGTGGATACAATTGACGTATTCCTCCATCCTAAACCACTGGTAGATGCTGGACCAGATAAGACTCTTTGTGAAGATGAGCCAGGAGTTGAGCTGGAAGGTGGGTTGAGGAATAGTAACCTTGCGTCTGGACCGTTCGAATGGCAATGGACCCCAACCAATGGTATGAACTCGCCAAATGACAAGCAGCCTCGTGCTTATACCCGTCCAGATACCACCACTATCTATACCCTTCAGGTAACTGACCTTGTGACAGGGTGTAAATCTGATGTTACGACCCTAGATACCAACTCGACCGCTACGGTGTTTGTAAATCCTAAACCTGTGGCAGATGCAGGTCCAGATACCACCATTTGCTTCCAAGACTTCTTGCAGTTGCAGGGAAGCGGCAGTGGAGCAGGTCCTGATTATGCCTATACTTGGTCACCGACAAATACCGGCTTTATTAGTAACCCGAACTCTCCTGGTCCCCTGGTACAACCCCAGCAGACTACTACGTATTCTCTGGTTGTAAGCTCCAATGATTGTCCAAGTGACGCAGATCAGGTAACGATTACGGTACTTACATTGCCTACGATTAATCCTGGACCAAGTCAAGACGTATGCCTCGGAGATTCCGTGGTACTTGATGGGCTTGCCAGTGGAGATCAGGCAGGTAGCAACCTGTACAATTATACATGGTCACCGATTAATGGCCTGAGTGATCCAAACGTGCCTAAGCCTAAGGCCAGTCCTGATGTGACCACTACTTATTCTGTTGTGGCAACGTCTGAGTTTGGTTGTGGTTCGGATACTGCCCGAATTGATGTCGTAGTTAACCCAACACCAGTGGTTTCTATCCTGCAAAATGATAGCACCATTTGTGAAGGAGATACCGTGACGTTGAAAGCCCAGGCGATATATAATACCCCTGCTCCTGGTGTACGGACCATCTACTCATGGGCACCGATAGGTGCTGTGGTAGGGAACCCGCAAAGCCAGACGGTACAGGTAGTGCCTAACCAGTCAACACGCTTTGTGGTTACCGCAAGTGCTGAAGAGTGTGCTACAAGTGACGAACTGTTCATGACAGTAGCTCCAGCTGTGGTCCCTAACATTGAGGCAAGTGATACCTCAATCTGTGCAGGTGAAACCATCGTGCTGACCGCAGTGGGAGGCCGTGGAAGTGCCATCTATACTTGGAGCCCTAGCCTTGGTTTGGAAGACAGTGCTTCTGAAGTGATAACTGCTCAGCCTGGCCAGACCATTACCTACACCCTGAATGTGGATGAAGGGTTCTGTTCTGGTGACACCACCCTGACCATTGAAGTGAAGCCAACCCCGATTTCTGATTACCTGGCTTCATCCTCTTCGGGCTGTTCAGGACTGGAGGTTACCTTCATGGAGAATACTACAGATGCAATCGCTTACATCTGGAACTTCGGAGATGGTACACCAGTTTCCAATGAGCCTACCGCGGTTCATGTATTTGAAGATCCCGGGAGCTATACCGTAAGCCTGACAGCTGTAGGAGAGAATGGGTGCGAAAGCACCACCACAAAAGAGCCCGTTGTAATCAGCGACGCTTCTTTCGCAGACTTTGCGGTTAACCCAGGGTTTGATGTGCCTACTCCACTGCCAAATGCAGGCTTCCAATTCCAGGACTTGTCGCAGCAGGGTGTACGTTGGTTCTGGGACTTTGGAGATGGTAACTCTTCAACGGAGCAAAACCCGACTCACGAATACAATCAGGAAGGCACCTATACTGTTACCTTGGTTGTAACCGATGCCAACGGTTGTGTAAGCCAGATTGAGAAGACAGGTGTGACAGTGATTTCCCCAGACATTCGTATCCCGAATGTGTTCACGCCTAACAATGACGGTATTCACGATTTGTTCCTGGTACAGTATGAAGGCAAAGAGCGCTTTGCGCTGGAAATCTTTGACCGTTGGGGCAAGCCAGTCTTCTCTGGCGATGCGCCTGACAAAGGTTGGGATGGAAAAGCTTCCACCGGAAACGACTCGCCAAATGGCGTATATTACTACACCGTTATGGTAGGAGAGAAAGTGATCAACGGTAACATTACCTTGATGCGCTAGTTGAATCGCTTATCCATAAAAAATGCGGGCAGCCTGCTAGGTTGCCCGTTTTTTATGGATAAAAAATGAATAATTGAGCCAGGAGGGATTTCTCCATTGAAGCCCTTGGTAATTGGCATCGGTTTGTGGTCCTTCTCGTTCAATTAAAATAATGGGAGAAATTCAGGTATAGAAGTATCCGTGAGAAGGTAACCCAATGGACTTTATGCTTGATAAAACGGATACAGCATTTCACGCCGATGAGGGCAATCACAACCGTAAGGCTCATGTTGAATTAAAGTATCGCTCCTACGAAGCTGGTATTCTGGGTGAATTATCCCTAAAAAGGTGCTACCCCTTCCGGGGTGTTAAGGCTGAAAAAGCCTTACGATAGTTGTCAGCAGGTACTTCACCCCGAAGGAGGATAACCTTGGTGGCACGGATTTGAGTCAGGGAGTGAGTCCCAGCGGGGCGAAAACTTTCAGGTAATTAGGGCCTGCTGAACAACTAATAATCAATTGATTTTCAATTAATTGTGTTTAGTTTTTCTAGCAAATTTGGCTAAAAATGTGTATCTTTTGCAAGTAAGAGGACAAAAAGCTTGCAGATGAGTCGTTTTC
>JBCDIQ010000288.1:0-7851 GCA_039024295.1 Bacteroidota bacterium
CCGAGCTGCATACCTCCTACTTTCGGGGAACCAATATTCACGAAGTGCTCAAAAAGTTTAGCCACAGCTACAAGCCAGAACAGTATGTGATCTATTCTATCACGATGAACCCAGTTGCGTAAACACTACAGGTCATTGAATAACAGACCGCTGATCCAGGCAAGTCCCGCTTGTGCCGCAAAATATTTAGATTGAAGGGAAACCAGCTTCTGCTGCGCCTCAATGAGCTTTTGCTCACGAGAGTTGATCAAAAACAAGGAACTTTCTCCCAGGTCAAATTTGATTTCTTCTGCGCGAAGCAAACGCTGATAGTTGCTAACAGTCTGGCTGTACAGTTCAATTTGTTGCAGCACAATCAAGATTTCGTTGTAGCTAGCCTGGATTTTATTGGTCAGCTCCAGTTGTTTCTGGTCGCGCTTTAAATTGGTTTGCTGTAATTTTATTCGTGTGAGCTGAAGGTTTCCGCGTTCTTTTCGAAGAAATAGCGGGAAACTAAATTCAAACCCCCATTTATAGTTATTGGGCAAAACCCCCTGCTCAATTCCCAGTAATTCTGAACTTGTGCTGCTCGTGGTGGCCTCAGCAATTACATTGTAGTTCACGTTTAACTTTGGTTTGAGCTTTTCTGCCTTCAGCCTACGCTCTACATCCAGGGTAGCAATCTCATAGCGGTAAGACAATAACTCTGGGTGAACCCGGCTAAGGTTATTGATAAGCATATTGACCGAATCCTGGGTCACCAGGTTCACAATCGGCATCCTTCCCAGCCTGACGGGCCTCAATTGCTGGGTTATTTCCAGCGGTCTCCCATCTTCATCCCACAAAAAATTAGACACCTCCAGGCCTTTCTTGATAAACTCTAGCAAGGCATCATTCCGGCTTAATTGCCTATTTTGTAGCTGGATGAGGGCCTCTAGGGTATCAATCCCTGGCTCATCACCCGCAAAGAACGAGGCTTTGACAGCTTCAAACCGGACTTCAGAAATGTCTACTGCCCGCTCAAATACCTGCAACTCCATATAGCTTCTGGCCCATTGCCAGTAAGTTCCCATGGCACTCAGCAAGAGGTTATTCAAGGCGATAACACGGTCAACATTGGCGGCACTTTGCAGGATTTTGGCTTGTTGTAGCGTTGCTCTCCGTTCGTCAATCACCAATCCCTGTAAAACAGAAACCGAAAGGCCAGCAGTTACAAGGCCATTGTCTGGCAAAAAGTCCATGGGATTGGAAAAAGAACCATCAACGTAGTCGTAACCTGCCTTCGCCTCAATCCCATACCAGGTAGGCACTTTTAGCCCTCCACTGAACACATTGAAGTAATTGGTACTCTTAAAGAATTTATCGTCAAAGGAGGCTTCCAACTTGGGGTCGAACCCTCCCCGGGCCATTCTCAGTGTGGAGCGCGCCTGGTCGTTAAGTAATTCAGCTTGCTGGGCGACCGGGTGATTCTGAACGACAAAATCAAAGTAGGTCTGCGGACCGAGGATACTGAGGGAGTCTTGAGCACTTTGGTCATTCCCTTGAGAAAAGGAAGCCTGAGGCACCCACCAAAAAGCCAGCACCCCAAATAAGATCAATAATCTGTTCATTTTTTAGAACCGCTGCTTTTTGATTTGTCGTCACCAGATTTTCCCGAAGATCCAGAGGCAGCATTTTCGCCGGTATAAAAATCTGCAGGGAATCCATTCAGTTGTCGCCAGATCTCGTACCAGAGCGGCACATCGTTGAGCAAGGCGAATGCCTCGACACCCGAACCTACCCGAAGCGGTCCTGGCCATACCTCGTCTTTAGGGTCGGGCTGGATCAATACGCGATAACGGCCATTGGAACTGATATTTGTTTCAACCGCAAATACCAATCCCCCAAAGGTGCCGAAAGAGGCATTGGGCCAACCAGAGAATACAATCGCAGGCCAGCCATCAAATTGCAGCCTCACCTCCTCCCCTCTTTGCACCAGTGGTAAATCTACCGGACGGACAAAAATTTCCGCGGCTAGTTCATACCCCAGGGGGATAATACTCACCACCGCTTCACCCTCCTTGACAGTTTCCCCAATACCTGGCTTGAGAGCTTTGTTAATAAATCCATCCTGAGGAGCTGTGATGTAGCGGAAGCTAACGCGCTGTTCAAGGTTGGTTCTTTTGTTCTTCAGCTTAGCTACATCTGCCTGTGTACCAAACTGATTGGACAAAGCACTTTGACGGTCAGATTCAGCTTTGGCAAGCTTCTCATTGAATTCATTGGTGATGTTGTTATACGCGATTCGTGCGTTAAGGAGTTCTTGGCGACTGTCCATCAATTTATTCACCTTCTCCACCACCTCCGCTTGAGCTTTCCGATAGCTGTTTAGCTTATTTTCAAGGTCCGTCCTGGATTTGATATCTAGCTTATTGAGCGTATCCCAGCGCTGATACTGGGTATTTGCGATATCCAGATCAATTTCCGCCGCCACAACTGCCGCACTGTCTGAAATTACCTTAAAACGAGACTGCTGGATTTTGTTAGAAGCCTGCTCTAATTTCAGGTCTCTATTTTGCCGAAGGGCTGCAATTTGACCACTCAGGGCACTTGCCTTGTCCTGATACGCAGTAATGGCATCCTCCTTAGCATCTACCTGCTGAGAAGTACGTTCTACCAACTCAGGATCAAAATAATCGTCTTTGATTTCCGAAAGGAATACGATCGTATCTCCTCTCCTTACCGTATCACCTTCTGTAACGTACCATTTTTCAATCCGCCCAGCAATAGTGGAATGGATGGTTTGAGGCCGCTGCTCCGGACGCAGGGTGGTTACCGTGCCTTTTGCCTGGATATTCTGGGTCCAGGGCAGAAATAACATAACAATGAAAGCGAGCAGGATGCCCACCAACCAGTAGGTAAGCACACGGGCAAACTGAGGGTCTATTACCTCCTGAAAAGAACGGTAATAAGGAATTACCTCCTTTTCGTTGACTTTATTGGTTGATATGTTCAGCATGGGAAGAGGTAATTAGGAAACAAAGTTTTTGAAATATGGCTTTTGGCTGATCTCCTCGTACGTGCCTACTTCCAATATGGTTCCATGGTCCATAACCACCACCTTTTCACACTTGGAAACAAACAATGGATCATTGGAAGCCCCAATCAACGTCCACAGATCGCTCTGGGTCAAGAAATTGGCAATCTTCTCTTTGATGTCCGGTTCCCGATCGGGGATAAAATCCTCCATTACCAGCAGACTTGGCCGCTTAATAACACTTTTTGCGATGATCAACCTCCTCACAACGGACGGGGGCATCTGAGGGCCTTCAGGAACCAACATGGTGTTGAGTCCTTCAGGCATTCGTTGAATGAACTCTCGCAAATCAAGGTTATCAATCACCCAGCGAAGGTCATCGTAATCAATCTCTTCTCTTCCCATGGTGATGTTCTCTTCCAAGGTACCACGGAAGAGTACATTTCGGGAAAGAATATCTCCAATATTAGAGCGCAGGCTTTGCCTGTCATAATTATTCAACGGAATGCCGTTATAAGCAATCACCCCCTCAAATGAATCATAAAGCCCTGATATCAATCCTGTCAACAAGGTCTGTCCAGCCCCCACATTACCGATGATGGCTACCTTTTCTCCTGGCTTAATGTCAAGGTCGACATCATTCAATGAAGGCCTTAAATCACCTGGGTAGGAAAATTTTAAGTCACGCAAGGTAAGCTCCATTCCACGGGCATCTACATCATCTCGGTATTCTAAGCCTTTTTGAGCTTCCAGTGGCATGTCGGTCACTTTTCCGATCTTCTCCATCGCAGTAAGCAGGTCATAGACGGTGTCCATGCTCAAAATCAGTTTCTCAACTGAGCTAATGATGGTGATGATGATGATTTCTGAGGCTACAAACTGCCCAATGTTGATTTCCCGTTGAATCAAGAGTACGCTACCTAAGATCAGGAGCCCTGCTGTTACAATTGTTTTAAACCCTACAATGTTGGCGTACTGAAAAATCAACACCCGGAAGTGCGCCTTACGAGCATCCAGGTAATTGGACACCAGGGCGTCTGTTTTTTTCAAGGGTAAATTAGAATTTCCAGCAAGCTTAAAGTTGGTCAAGGTACGGGCGATTTCTTCTAGCCAGTACACCACCTCGTATTTGTAGTTGGACTCTTCCAGACTGGTCCTCAGGCCGCTTGGACCAGAAATCCGGAAAATAAGCACCAAAATCACCAGCAACCCGATCCCGAAGAATACAAAAGCAGAATTATAGAAGGAAAGAAGAATGAGGCCAAAAAGTATTTGAAGGGAGGCGGTCGAGAAATCGATCAGAATTTTGGGTAAGCCTTTTTGGACGTTCATCACGTCAAAAAAGCGGTTGACCAGCTCAGGTGGGTAGTACTTCAGCAGCTTTTCTGCCTTGATTCTGGGAATTCGATACGCAAATTCGAATGATGCCCGCGCGAATATTTTCTGCTGGAGCATCTCCGTTATGGTCACCTGCATGATCTGCAAGCCACCCGCCATGGCCGTTCCTACCGTTACCACCACAATCAATATCACCCATGAAGAGGATATTTCATCCGCCAGGATCAAGCTGATAATGGCTTGTATGCCCAATGGCAATGACAGGTTAATCAAGCCATTAAAAATGGCATACAGATAAATATATACAACTTCTTTTCTATCAGGCTCCAACAAACGAAAAAATCGCTTTATGGGCCTTCCTTTTAGGGTATCTTCCATTCGGGGTTGCGCTAGTGTTACGTTCTATAGGAACAATTTTTTGATATCCTATCTCATTGACTAATGGAGGATACGTCTGGTTATAAAAATTGTGAATTTTTTTTCACAATTTCTTTAACATTATCGCAAAATCGCCTCTAAAACAGCCTGTGCGGCTACTACTCGGTTTGCAGCCTGTTCAACTACCAGTGATCGTTCGCTGTCAATTACGGCATCTGTCACCACCATATTTCTTCTTACGGGCAAACAATGCATAAACCCGGCATTTTCGGTTAAGGCCATTTTTTGCTCATCCACCCGCCATTCCATTTCCTGATTCAGCACCTCGCCATAAGACTGATAAGATGACCAATTTTTGGCATAGACAAAATCGACTCCCTCATAAGCAGATTTTGCGTCATGGAAGATTTCAGCACCACGGGTAAATTCAGGGTTCAAGTCATACCCTGCTGGATTCGCGATTCGCAGGTTGTATCCTGCGGCCAGGGTCCATTCTGCGAATGAATTCCCAACGGCCTGCGGCAATGCTTTGGGATGAGGGGCCCAGGTAAGCAATACCGTTGGCACTTGTGAAGGCTTATGTTGTTCAATGGTAATTAAATCTGCAAGGGATTGACACGGATGCCGGGTAGCAGATTCAAGGCTGATGATGGGAACCCCAGAGTATTGCTTGAAAGCTTTCAATATAGCTTCCTGATAATCAGCATCCCGGTCTTTTAAATTTGCAAATGCGCGAATCCCTAACACATCACAATATTGGCCCATTACTGCAACGGCGTCTTTGATGTGTTCAGCCTTATCGTCGTTCATGACTGTCCCATCTTCAAATTCCAGCTTCCATCCTTCTGCACCAATGTTCATCACAATCACGGATAATCCCAGGTTGTAGGCAGCTCGTTGGGTACTCAAACGCGTTCTTAAACTCGGATTAAAAAAGATACAGCCCAAGGTTTTACCCACCCCCAAATTTAGGGTGCCCAATGGATTTTGCTTGACAGAACGGCACCGTGCCAGCAAAGCTGACAAGTCTGGCACATCATTTACAGAAGTAAAATGGTTCATAGCGTTCAACTTTTGTATTCCAATTCAGACCAGGAATCGTCAGGATAGGTTACCTCAATCAGGCTTAAGCCCTTAGGGGAAACATTGGGCCCAGCTGCGGCGCGATCCGTTGCCTCAACTACCTGTCGAAAGGCATCCACACTCATTTGGCCTTTCCCAATCAATAATTGCGTGCCTATAAGGGCACGAACCATTCCACGCAAAAATCGATTAGCCCTTACGAAAAATTGCAGGTGATAAGGAGATACTTCCTGCCAAACTGCCTCAGTTACATCACAGAAGGTGGTTTTGGCATCATGGTGGATTTTGGCAAAGCTGGCAAAGTCATGGTATTCCATCAATATACCCGCCGCCTGATTCATGGCCTCCACATCCAGCGAATGCCTTACCCATAAAGCGGTGGTATGCAGTTCGGGCGTTTTACGTAGTACAATGTTGTACTCGTAACGACGGGAAGTGGCATCGAATCGACTGTGAAATTTGGGAGAATTGGCCAGAAAAACACCGTTCAAAGCAATATCATGCGGCAACAGGCCATTGATGGCATTTGAAAAACGAGCCTCCAAGGGCTGTTCCCAGTCAAAATGGACGATCAATTGGCGTGCATGCACCCCCGTATCAGTTCTGCCAGCCCCAACGACGCGGATGGGATTTCTCAAAAAGGTAGACAACGCTTTTTCAAGTTTCTCTTGTACCGTGGGGGCATTGGGCTGGATTTGCCATCCGGCGTATTCGGTCCCGAGGTATGAGATATCCAGCACATAGCGCGGCATAGGGCTTTTAAAGCGTTTTTTGAATGTGTAAATTTGCCCACAAATCTACATAAAATATGATTCAACGTATTCAGTCGGTTTTATTGCTCCTGGCAGGCTTGGTGAACATAGCCCTGCTATGGGTACCCTTTTGGAAATACACCGATAAGGAATTTACTGAACAAATCAATGCCTTGGGTGCCAAAGTACTTGGACAGGCCACTTCTGACCAAACGGTGCAGAGCTTCACAGATAACCCGGTCCACTTGGCAGTTTTACTCCTTACGCTAGCGGTAAGTGCCTTTTTATCGGTGATCATTTTACAGTTCAACAACCGCATGCTCCAGATGCGGATGTGCACCATTGGAATCATTCTGCTGATGGCCCAGACAGCCCTACTTGGATTTTTCACCGCTCAAGGACCTCTTTTGATCGACACCACCGAACCAGGTGCCCCTCAGTTGGGACTCGCTTTTCCGATCATTGCATTGATCCTTACCTACATTGCTGGTAGGCGCATCAAGGCAGATGAGGAAATGGTTCGATCCGCCGACCGGATACGGTAACAGGAAATTTTGGCCAACCAAACTGACCAGCACATGCTTGCACGAGTAAAAGGGATCATGATCGACTACGACAATACCCTTTTGGACCAAAAGTCCTTCATGCTGGATAAGCTGGAGCAACTTCAAGCAACCTACTCCCCTATTCTACCGAATAAAGAAAAATTCTTAGGCATAGCACTTGAACTCCTGGAGGAAGGGAGAAAACACGATTTATTCCTTCAGATAAAACTCCGGTTAGGGTTAAGTGAAAAACAGATAACGGGCTTGGTCAATACCTATAAAAAGATTGTTCCTAGGCAAGCATGGCTTTACCCGGATGTTTGGTCTAGCCTTGAAAGGTTACAAAGGTTAGGGCTTCGACTAGCTATTCTCTCGGACGATAAATCAGCAAAACTCCAGCAAAAAATTGACTTAGCACCTGGGTTTGTGGCCTTCTGGGAATTTGTGTATTCCTGTAAAGACATGGGCGAGGCCAAGCCTCATCCCAGCGGATTTCATGGTGCAGCCAAGCAAATGGGGCTCCCTGAAGAAGCCTTGATAATGGTGGGAGACCATTTGTACCGAGATGTCAAGGGTGCCATTGATGCAGGCTACGCCGGTGCATGCTGGCTAAATCGGGAAGATGGATTCTATCGGATGAGAAATGATATTTTTTCTCGTACTTTCCCAAAAACCTGGAAGAAATGTATCGAAGTAGGTAGCCTTTCAGCACTTGCCTCCTTGTTTGAAGATGCCCATGAGCTCAATCATTCCGTTTAAC